>SLPX01000230.1 GCA_007131745.1 Myxococcales bacterium | reverse complement strand
GACCGACGTGGAACGGCTGAAAAACGCTCCCGTTTTCATGGGCACGGGAATGCCCATGCCTCTTGCATCGGTTGCGAGAATAGATGACTCCCTGGCGCCCACCTTGGTTCAGCGACAAGGCCAAAGACGCCTTGTCAGAGTATCCGCGTCGGTGAGCGGTCGTCCGTTAGGCGACGCGGTAAACGACGTACAAAAAACCTTGGACGAAATGGAATGGCCTCCTGAAGCAATATGGAACATAGGCGGATCCGCGGAGGACATGAGGGAATCTTTCATGTACCTGGGTTTCGCGCTCATAGCCGGCATTTTCCTTGTCTACATGGTCATGGCTTCACAATTCGAATCCCTGCTGGAGCCTTTTGTGATCCTGCTCTCGATTCCCATGGCCTCCATCGGCATGGCCCTCGCTTTGTACATAACAAACACCGATCTTACCCTGACCGCGGCCATCGGAGGGCTCATGCTGGTGGGAATAGTGGTCAATAATGCCATCGTGCTAATTGACTATCTCAAGCAACAATGGGACGGAAAATGGAATACCTTGATGGACGCGGCCGTTGAAGCCGGAAAGGTCAGATTGCGGCCCATTCTCATGACCACCATGACCACTATTCTGGCCATGGTGCCCCTTGCGATCGGAACGGGAGAAGGAGCGGAAACCTGGGCGCCCATGGCCCGCGCCGTCATCGGCGGCCTGGCGACTTCGATGCTCCTGACATTGATTGTAATCCCGTCATTTTATGTCTGGATTGCCGGATTCCGAGCGCGAATCCGCGAACGAAGAGAGGCCAAAATAGAAGCCAAGATCAAGGAAATGGAGAAACAAAGTCCGGCCTCCGCTTGATTTCCAAAATCCATCTTTTCAGCATTCCGAAGCTTATCAGATCAAAGTTAAAGACAGGTTGAATTTTCGCGTTTTCGTGGTATTCATACACCAAGACTTTTGAGACTATTGTGATATTTGCAATTTTACTGGTTTTTTTGGCTCACGCCATGTATCGACACACAAAAATCAATTGCATTGAAAGAAAACTCACTCCTGAAAAAAGAGTACGAGATGGGAACTATACAGGTTTTTCGACGGTGCAAAACCAGGATTTTCCTGACTGCCGACTTTCCGCCAATGTGCTTAACATGTCGGGAATGAACGAAACAAAGGAATGGTGACTTTTCTGAGTGAAAATAAGATTTCAATAGTCCTGGCGGATGATTATTCCATGTTCCGCCAGGGACTTACGGCCTTGATATCCAATGAGCCGGAGTTGGAAATCGCGGGACAGGCCTCGGATGGACGGCACGCGGTTGATGTAGCATCGCGCGTCAAACCGAATGTCGTCATAATGGACATGAACATGCCGCGGCTCAACGGCATCGAAGCAACCCGCCAGATCCTTTCTCAGAATCCGCTCGCAAAAGTAATTATCATGTCGGCGCTTTCGGATCGACGCTCCGTAACCCAAGCCCTCAAGGCGGGCGCTTCCGGCTACTTGTTGAAAAAAAGCTCTTTTGACGAGCTTTTGACGGCCATAAGAACCGTGATCCGCATGGGAACCTATCTCAGCCCGGAAGTCACCGGAGTTGTCGTGGAGCATCTGGCACACGGAGATAGTGATGACAGGCCTTTTTTGACCGCCAGGGAAAGAGAGGTTGTTCAACTCTTGTCTGAAGGGCACTCCACCAAAGAAGTCGCGGCCCAGCTTTTTGTCAGCGTAAAGACCATTGAAAGCCACAGGCTTCGCGTCATGAGAAAGCTGGGATTCAATAGCCTGGCCCAACTCACCAAGTATGCTATCCGGGAGGGAATCACCTCCCTTGAAACCTGACAACACTCGAAAAAAGCTCCATTTTCAGGGTTTCCCTTATTGTCTGAATTCCGGCAGGCCGCTAGAATCGGACTCGCAGTAACAGGGCGGGAAAAGGTTGCTGCTTATTGAATGTAATCTCGACAAAGGACTTGCTTAATTGGGGAAAAAAGAAGATCCGCAATCATCCGATAAGGAACAGTATTTCGCAGATTCGAGCATACCAGTCCTCACCGTGCATCGCATCACACATGATCTGAACAACCTGGTGTGTGGAATCCTGGGACTGTGTGAAGCTGCTGCCTCCGGACGAAATGAGCCGCGCCGACAAGATAAACCACGTCCAAGAGAGTTCTCTTCAATGGATTCGGGGAGCAAAAAAGATGAAACAAGCGAGTTATTCGAAATCGAGTGGGCGGCACGGCAGGCGGCTCTCTTGTTGCAGCAGCTTGCCGATTTATGTAAAGAGAAGGAATCTGCAGCCCGAATCGTTTATCCGGGTGAAGTAATAAGCTCCTCGGCCGGCGTATTGAAACGAATGCTCGGAGAAGAAGTTCATTTTGATTTCGAAATACGGGAAAACGGATACCCAGTCCGCATGGAACCCGGCCGCCTTGAACAAGTGGTTTTGAACCTTGTTTTGAATGCACGAGACGCAACCCCGCCGGGAGGGGTAGTTTCTCTCAAGCTTGAAAATCTGCCGGCGGATCAAGTTCCGGATGTTTGTTTTTCATCTAGGGAATTCAATGGCGATTCCATCTTTGTAAAAATCGAAGTCAGAGATCACGGCCACGGTGTTTCGTCCCATCACCGAGAAAGAATTTTCGAACCCTATTTTACAACAAAATACGGAAAAAACAGTTCCGGGTTGGGCCTCAGCACGGTAAAAAAGATCGTTGAAGAAGCCGGTGGGCGAATCGATCTGAAAAGCGGGCCGAAAAGTGGAACTGTTTTTTCTATATACCTCCCGGTGGTGAAGCAAATCACTCAATAAGAGACTGATTGTGTACATAGGAATGGTCACAACATCCTATCCGAGGCGTGAAGACGATCCGGCAGGACGTTTCGTCTACGAGATGACTGCAGAACTGGCGTCCAGAGGACACTCCCTGACAGTGGCCGCGCCTCTCGGCCAAAAGGGAGCGGACATGGGTTTTCTCCGTCTACAGAATAAAATCGGAATCAGGTTTCATAATATCGTTTATCCATGGCCGGAATCATGGCCCGGAATCTTTGACGGCTATGGAGCTCCCGACGCTCTGGAGCGGCGGCCATGGCTCATCTGTGAAGTCCCGATGTTCTTATTTGCACTTGTGCGCGATTCCAGGCGGCTCTTGCGAAACATGGACGGGTTGGTGTCGCATTGGCTCTTTCCCAGCTCGATCATTTCCGCCCTGATGTTTCCCGGAAAACCACACGTAGCCGTAGCGCACTCCTCCGATGTCGGTATGCTGGTGAAATCGGGTTGCGCACATTACGCTGTCAAAATTCTTCTTCGCTCCAACACAGAGATCATGTTTTCCTGCAAATCCGTCCGAAATCTTCTCATGGACAAACTTTCTCCCCACGCGGCAGATGCTCTGAGGCGCAGATCATTTGTTCAACCTATGGGGGTAAACATCGATACAAGGCTCAATCACCAAAGAAACCAAATCCGCAAAGATATGGGGTTAAAGGGTTTTTCGATTCTTTTCATGGGTCGGATCGCTCCGGTCAAGCAACCTTACCGCTTGCTCGACCTGGCGCAGAAAATTCAGAACGGGGTGTTTGTCGTGGCGGGAGACGGCCCCTTGCGGCAAGACATGGAAACAAGGGTCCAAGAGATGGGCATGAGTTCCAGATTCAGATTCACCGGCGCGGTGGGTCCTGAAAAAAAGCACCGTCTTCTGGCTGCGTGTGATGTACTGGTTTCAACATCCGGCAAAACGGGCAGAACCGAAGGCGCACCCGTATCCATCATGGAAGCATCAGCCGCGGGTTTGCCCGTGGTCGCACCCGATATCGGAGGAATCGGAGAACTCGTGCAACACGAAAAGACCGGATTTCTTTTCACCCCGGACAACATTGATGAAATGGCCGAGGCTCTTAAAAAACTGCAAACCGATAAGAATTTGTCCAAACAAATGTCGGTTCAAGCCCAAGAATACGGCAAACGTTTTGATTGGAGCGAGGTCATCGCCAAAGTGGAATCACGCTTTCAGGCAATGAGTCTCAAAATCCGAAGGTAACCGAAACCGTGGTGGGAAAACTCCACCAGCCCGTTCTACGCTTCAAACTTTCATCGCTGAATCTCGTGTAGGCAGGGTTGAACGGATAAAAGCCAAGCTGAACAACATCGTTTAACCTGACACGAATTCCCAAAAGCATGCGCACGTCAATAAGCGCATGTCCCAAGCCAACGTCGACTCCCACCGGCAGAGAGACTCGGCGCATGGAATCAATATCAAAATTCAGGGCCAACCGCGCGGCTGCTATCCAGCTTGGACGGTGGCTCTTTTCTTCACCTTCCTCCGGACTTCCCCTGTGAAACATCAGCCTGGCGCCGGCTGCAATTTCAAATACCTCTTTCAACCGGACCCCGGCAAACACGTTTGTCACAAACCCGTCGTGCATGATCAGGTCACTGCCGAATTCCAAGTCTCCCACAAAACGAATGAAGGACCGACGTTTCAACCGCTCGGAAAAAAGAGAAACCGGAACTGATGGAACACGGATCCGTCGTGAATCCAGATCATGATGTTCCGGATAATTATTAGGTTCCGAAGGATATTGAGTGGTTTCATCGTGTGGCGGAGGCGG
>SLPX01000162.1 GCA_007131745.1 Myxococcales bacterium | reverse complement strand
GAAGCCGTGAACGCACTCGTTGCAATCGTTGAAAATTCCACCGACCCTACTCCGCGCAACTCCGCTATTGAAGCCCTGGCGGCTACAGGACGAAAATGTCTGGAGACTCTCTGCAAAAAAACCAGAAACAAAAGTTCTGTCCGAAAAATGTTTATCGACACAATGGGAAACATCGGCAACCCGGCGGCGATCGACGTTCTGGCAGACAGTCTCGATAATGATGACGATGAAAATGTTCGCTTGGCAGCGGCCGAAGCTCTAGGCAAAATCGGAGGTCCCGCCGCAAAGAGGGCACTTGAAAGGAATTTGGGGAAAGACGGCATCTTGGTTACCCTCGGACGACTCAACGCACTGTGGAGAATCGGAAAGCCCCTCCGGGCGGAACCACTCTTGAAACTACTGCCGGTTAACGCTGCAGCCCGACCGGCCGTCATCCGCGCATTGGGGCTGACCGGAGATCTGAGAGCATTGGATTCGCTCAAGACGGCTCTTTCGGATCCGGTCCCCGGGATTCGCCGTTCCGGACTGGATGGATGCGCAGCGGCTTACAAAACATTCGATAAAACAGGCCGGGCGGCATTGATAAACGCCGTGTCATCCATCAAGAAAAAAACCGCCGGCCTTCTTGCAAAGGAACTACAAACCCGGGTACCGGAGACAAGACGTGCTGCAGCGACGGTTCTTTCATGGCGTCGTGACAAAAACCTGATAAAGCATCTTTTGACGGCTGCCTCTGATGAAGAAACAGGGCACAGCGCCATAGAGGCATTGTGTTACATGTCGCTCGAGGTCATCCCCGAACTGGAAAAGCTGTTACGAAACAGCAGTCCCAAGACAAGAAAAACATTGTATGAACTCGCGGCTTCACTTCCAGGTTTAAAAAGGGGCAAAGTCAAAGATCTGCAGGAACAAGCATTGCAAGATACCGGAAGTCATGACGAAGATTTGGCTGCTTCAGCCATGAATATTGTCGCTAAACTGGGTGACAAAAATGGCATTTCAACTATCGGACGTTTAGTAACGGATCCGAGATCAAGTTTGTACATCCGGCGGGAGGCCGCTCGCGCCATCGGCTTACTGGGCTCACTACACCGATCAGAAGTTCTCCGCTTTGTTGATATCGGCAATCTGGATTCGGAACTGTCACATATTATCACCACCCGAATGAAGCTGGAACCCAAGCCGGCAATCGAATCACCTGACTCTAAACAGCCTTCCAACCCGAATCCATCGACTCGCTTACTCGACAACCCGAAATCCGAATACACTCATCCCTACGGGACACATACTCAGTTGACCCGAAAAGAATTCAAGTGTCTTAGGGATTTGATTGTCGAGCACTGTGGTTTTCTGTTGGGCGAAGACCACATCGAAAGAATCGGAAGAAAACTGAACTCACGCTTGGCCGAGCTTCAAATGGAAAGCTTCTCCGATTACCTGCATTTCCTCATGAGCGGAAAGGAACGGAGGGAAGAGCTCTCCGGAATCATCGATCTTGTAGTCAATAACGAAACCTATTTTTTCAGGGAGAGTCATCAACTCGAAGCGCTTTCAACGGAAATATTCCCCCGGATCCGGAAATCCGGAACAGACCGAGTCGCCGTATGGAGCGCCGGGTGCTCTTCGGGCGAAGAACCTTTGACCATTGCAATCATGATAAGAGAAAGTGGAATATTCAGCGATCGGGAGATCCGCATTGTAGGAAGCGATATCAGCCAAAGAGCCATCACGAAAGCAAGGCAGGGACTATACGGACCTTCATCTTTCCGGCTGGCCGACAAATCGCGCGAAGCATACATAAAAAGAGTCTACTTCAAGAAAAGAAGACATGTTTATGAAATCAGGCCGGAGATTAAAAGCATGGTTTCATACTTTCGAGCCAACCTGCTGGATTCGGCCCACCTTGCTCCCTTGATGAATCTGGATGTGATCATGTGCCGCAATGTATTTATCTATTTTTCGGAAGAAGTCAGAAGCAGGGTGGCCGGGATTTTTTTCGACAAGCTCAAACCGGGCGGCTACCTACTGCTCGGACATTCAGAAAATCTTTTAAACGCATCCACCGCTTTTCAGTGCGTCAGGCTCGCAACAGACCTGGTCTATAGAAAACCGAAAGATCTCTCTTTTCCGAGAACACACTCGATCACGGGCAAATACGGCAGAGCCGGGCATGCAGGATCATCCAAGAAAACTAAAACAAATCGCCATAACCCAAGTGCATCGATGAAAGACCTGGCATCATGTCAGGCGTGCACCAAAAAAGGAGAGCATGAACGATGATCCGGGTTCTCATCGTTGATGATTCCGCGTTCAGCCGCCGCACCATCAAATCCATGCTGGAATCAAGTGGAAAAATCCAGGTCGCAGGAACAGCGACCGACGGTGACGAGGCACTCAGAATGACGGAATCGCTTCAACCCGATGTGATAACGCTGGATCTTGAAATGCCTCGCATGGACGGTTTCTCCTTTCTTCGCATACTGACATATAGGCGCCCCCGTCCGGTCATAGTCGTATC
The DNA here is from genome assembly GCA_007131745.1 of Myxococcales bacterium. The sequence goes on along the minus strand of SLPX01000162.1, from coordinate 40,105 downwards.
TTCCCACACCCGCCAGGTTGACGTACTTCGCTCCCTGGACCTGGGTGCACTGGATTTCGTGGCGAAACCCACTAAAAGCGCATCCAAAGCCCTTTGGAATATCCGAGATGAACTCGTAGCCAAAGTGATTGAAGCAGCCTCGGCCAGAATGGACCTCTACGTAGCAGACATTCATCCAGACCAAGTCACGGGAATTCATTCAATCGAAGCACTTCAAAACATCGAAACCGATTCCAGGCCCATTTCCATCCATCCCATGCACCCTCCTCCTCGAAACGTGGAGCGGTTGACTCCGACGCCGGTCCCGCAGGACTCGGAAACGAGAGGAGTCTTGCTTTTCGGCGCTTCCACGGGAGGACCCAGGGCGTTGCGCAAATTACTGGGTTCCCTCATGGACGAATCGACTTGGCCGGTGGTGATAGCGCAACACATGCCACCTCGGTTTACAGGGGAATTCGCCGCCCGGCTGGCGCGCAAACTAAAACTCGACGTTCGTGAAGCTGAAGACGGTTCCATGCTTGCTCCCGGCCGGATCTTGATCGCTCCAGGCGGGTTCCACACGACCCTGACCCTTTCAAGTGATTACAGCCGTCCCATCGTGAGGCTGCATGCATCCTCTGCAAGGGACAGGCATGTCCCGTCGATCAATCGTTTATTTGCTTCGGCGCCCTCTGTTTTCGGCCCAAGAGTGATTGCAGTCATACTTACCGGCATGGGAGACGACGGCAGCAATGGAGCTGAAGTCATCCGAAAAGGCGGAGGCAAGATCATAGCCGAAGACCATTCCACTGCAGTTGTGTTCGGAATGCCGCACCGGGCAATTCAAAGCGGTGTCGTAGATACGATTGCGCCGCTTGACACCATCTCGTCTAGGATCCGGTGGTACATATCCCGCATGGCTCAAAAATACGATCCCCCGACCCAATAAAGAAGAATTTTTCTCCCGAAGAACTAAAACCCCAGTTTGATATTTCCATCGCGGTAAGCTAAAATATACTTATCCCGTATTGTGGCATTAATAACGGGATGAAGATGAACAGCTGAAATCATGCAACTAAATACTAAATCAAAAACCCATTTTCACGGCGAAATCGTCATGACAGGGCTCATTGTTTTTCTGTGTGCCGTATTTTGCTGGACATGCAATTTCTCCTTTGAGGTAATCGAACCCGAGATCCCGGTTGAAATCTGCGACAATGGAATCGATGACACGGGAAACGGATTGACAGATTGTGAAGACCCTGAATGTGCCGACGATCCCGCGTGCGCGCCGGCCGAGATATGCGACAGCGGTCTTGACGATGACGGTGACGGATGGACCGATTGCGAAGATCCGGATTGCGCAGACGAGTGGTTCTGCAATGCTGTTCAGCCATGCAATGACGACGGAATCTGCAACACCTTCGAGCACCCTTTCTGGTGTGACGACTGTTGCCCGGATGCACGTCTCAACGAAGGCGATGTTTACGAATATATTTTAAGCGAAATCATTGTTCCCACAACCGTGGAACAATCCCAAGAAATCGGGGTCGATTTGAATTACGACGGCAAGATCGACAACGGTTTGAGTAGACTTTTTATAATGTTCCCGACGGATACCGGCGATTCTCTGAACAATGATGTGCATGAAGCCATGGTCAACGGAGATTACATCGTTTTGAGTCGCATGTACGTTTCATCCTGGCCTTCGGACGAAGCCTCTGCTGTTCAGGTTTTTCAAGGATCTTCAACTTATGATGCCACTGAAGACAATTTTACAGGAGAAGGCACGACTCATGCCCACCCGAACGCGGAGCGCACAAAGTATCTGAAAGGAGAACTGCAAGACGGCATGTTGGAAACGTGCCCCGGCACAATACGGTTCCCATTTTATCTTGAGTCCGTAATCATGAATTTACGCTTGGAAAAAGCCCGTTTCGTCTCCACCGGCCCGTTGACGGAATACGGATGGGAAGAGGTGATGATCGGTGGCGGACTGAACCGGCAGACCATTGATAACAACATCTTGCCCACCATGCTGGTCACCCTGAACAGAAGGGCTCTCGCGAATCCCACTTCTACGCTTGGAAATTTTGTATTTACAATGATGGATGCAAAATGCAACACGGATATTCCCGGGTGCGAACATGTTGTAAACGGAGAAGGGGAATGCTCTCCATGGAGCGGAGATCCCAACGACCCACCGCTTACAATTACGGAACTGAAATGTAATACTTTTCTGCAAGAACTTCTGAAACCCGACATCGACTCCAATGGAGACGGAGAAAAAGATCTTCTTTCAATGGGTTTCAAGGTAAAAGCGATCAGGATTTCTATACTCAATTAATCAGACGGATTCGTCATGAATAGAGCCATGTTCAAAAACCAGGAAAACAAACCCTTCTCCCGGATGCTGATCGTTTCTATCATTATCGCCGGCTTCGTCCTGACAGCGGCTGGATGCAACTATCCTTTTGAGGTAATCCAAACCGAGATCTGCGACAATGGAATCGACGACACCGGAAACGGGTTGACCGATTGCGAAGACCCCGAGTGCGTAGATCATCCGGCTTGTGCAGATCCGTTTGAAATCTGCGACAATGGAATCGACGACACCGGAAATGGGTTGACCGATTGCGAAGACCCCGAGTGCGCGGAGGAATGGTTCTGCAATGAACCGCAACCTTGCAACAACGACGGAGTTTGCGATGTCTATGAAAGCCCTTTCTGGTGCGCTGATTGCTGCCCCGATTGCAATCCGGGAACTGGTGCTGTTTACGATTATATAGCTTACGAAGTCATCCTCGCCGAAAATGAACAGGAAGCCCGCCACATAGGCGTTGATTTAACGGGCGACGGCATGATCAACAACGCTTTCGGTACAATAGTTGACAATTTCCCTCCGGATACCGCTGATTTCAATTCTAAAATAAACGAGGCAATCCTGAACGGTGAATACATTTTCCTGGGTCGCCTTCATGTATCCGATTGGCCGAACGACGGAGGTGTAGCTGCACAGATTTTTGTCGGCAACGGAACACTGGACGCCACTGAAGACAATCTCACGGGTTTCGGCGAAACCATAATCGATCCGGGTGTAAACAGGTCTCTTCATGTTTGCGGAGAACTGGCGGACAACATGCTCGAAACCTGTCCCGGTTACCTGGAGATCCCCCTGTATTTCATGTTTGAAACAAGGCTGTTTCCCATGGAAAAAGCACGCCTGGTCTCCACCGATCAAGTCACAGATTCTGAATGGGCGGAAATGATGCTGGGCGGAGGATTGACACAAGAAAGAATCGACAACTTCCTGCTGCCCGCTTTGTTGATCTATCTTAATACGAAAACCATTCAGAATCCTGAATCACCCACCGGAACTTTTGTCCAAAACTTTATCGACGGAAGATGTTCCAACGCGTACCCCGGATGTGAAGGTGTGGTAAACGGCGAAGGTGATTGCGCAAAGTGGACAAACGATCCCGACGATCCGCCCCTTACTCTTACCGAACTCAAGTGCAATCTGCTTATCCGAACATTGACCGAATTGGACTGGGATTCCACGGGCGACGGCACTCCGGATCTTCTCTCTGTCGGCATGATGGTAAGGGCGATACCCATCACGATCACTAATTGAAATGATGCTCCCCGGATTCTTTCGCGGCCGATTCAAAAAGAAACTCGCAAGGAAGAGCCACCCGGGTATATCGAATAGGAAACGGCCGAATCCTTGTTTCTGCCCTTCCGCTCACCCTTCCAATCGGTAAACACTCCGAGAATAACAGCGGACAAAGCCACGGCCCCCGTGACTCCCCACAAGATGTTGGATCCGAGCTGATATCTTTTTCCCTGATCCGCAAGTTCCGAGTTTGTTCTGTCCTTCTCGAATTCTTTGCTGATGTCCCTGGTTTTCAACGACAGGCCGCCGGCTCCTATCAAACTTCCGAAGGCCAAGGCCGCTGCCGCGGTAAAAAAGCCCCAGTGAATTCTCTTCAATGAAGATACCGGAGGAGGAGGTGGTGGCGGGGGGGTAGGCTTCTTCTCCACCGTGGGTTCTTTCTTCGGCTCGGGAAGCTCCTCAGGATCCGTGGTCTTCGGCATTTCCGCCAATTCCCATGCCCTGTATTTACCTCCCTCCACAGTCAACTCGGTTCGGACGATAACACGGTCATCGGATCTGACTTCTACAACCCTCACGCCCTGTAAAACCACCAATTCGGCCTCTCCATGTCCCACAAACCGGCCGTCAACAAAAAGCGCGGCCTCCCCATCCGGAACCTTCAAGTACAGCACACCCGCGCGATTCATGGAATCCTTCAAAACACGGGGAAGATCTTTTTCATCCTCAGCCGCCTGTTCTAAAAATTTCCGAGCATAAACCGTCGCTTGTACGTGTTCCCTCATGAATGCGTAGGTCACTGCAAGATTATACAGGACGACCCTGTGTTGCCAGATCTCATAAGCCTGTTTGAAGGCGGCCGCCGCTCCTGCATAATCCTGGTCAGCGAACAAATCCTTGCCTTTGCGAAAAATCTCCCTTGCCTTTGCGCGGGGATTTTCCTCCACGTCTTCGGCTATTCCCTCACCTTCCTCCTGCTCTTTGCCCGGATCCCCTTCTTCTTCCGCTCCGACACTGTGAAGAGGGAAAAACAAACACAAAACAACAACGAGAGAAAAAAATTTTTTCATGATTTTCGTTTATTTCTATTCTGGAAGATCCCTCAACACCTTGTCACGCTTTTGAGTCTCTTTTTCTTCGACTTTTTCAGAATCCTTTTCCTTCGAACTATCAATTTTGCGGTCCACCGGACGAGTTCTTGCAATCCTCTCCAGCTTGACACTCAACGTAGTATCTTCGATCGGAGTCACCACAATCGTCCGGGGCTGGTAGCCCGGCGCGGTTATTTCAACATCCTTGGGTTTCTCCGAATAAGGAACAATGCCTTCGAAAATCGCCCCCTTGTACCACCTGCCGGCAAATCTCACTCGCACTCCGGGCGAACGAGGATGCACTTCAACCCGCAATTTTATCCGAGCGGGCGGAGCGATCGGTGGAATCTCCGTTTTGTCGTCATCCGTCACAGCATCCTGTTGACCGTCCGGCCCCAAGTCATCAACCTCTCCCGCACTTTCACCATCATCCGTCTCATCTTCCCCTTCGGTGGACAAGGTCGAAGATATTGGTTTCTCCTCATGCGTCCGATCCCGGATTTGATCATCTTGCAGTGAACCCTTTTCACTCCTAAGGTAAAGATACCCCGCCCCTGCAATAAGAAGAGCAACGACGGATACCATCGCTATCCAGCCCGCTTTCGAACTTCCGGCATGTACGCTGAGCGAATCTTCCTTTTTTCCGGTGGTGGACGACAATTCAATCGATGTTCCGGTCTGCCAGTCTGCTCCTACGCTCTTCATAACGTTTGCCGACGGACTTTCCACGGCTTGTGAAATTTGTATATCCTTGTGGCGCTTCCTGTCGTGAAAAAGATCTTCAATCAAGGATGAAAGCTTTGTCGAGGTGGTCGCCTTACCTTGAGCCACAAGCAATTCTTCCAGGTCCTCGGCCATTTCCCGCGTTGTCGAATAACGGTCATCCGGGTCTTTCGCCAGTGACTTCATTATTATGCGTTCCAACTCAAGCGGTATGTCCGTTGCAACCTTTGAAGGAGCAGGAACCCTTGCCTCCCGAACCCTCATCAAAGTCGCTGTCTGGTTTTCCTTTCGAAACAACCGCTTCATGCAGACCGATTCATAGAGAACAATTCCTAGGGAAAATATATCCGATCTCCGATCAAGTCGCTCTCCATTCGCCTGTTCGGGAGACATGTAAGCCGCTTTTCCCTTCAATGTCCCGGCTGCAGTATGGCCCAACTTCTCAGCAGCGTATGCGATCCCGAAATCAACTACTTTTACGTGGCCCGTGTAAGTCAAAAGAATGTTTTGAGGCGAGACATCCCTGTGCACCACTTGCAGCGGCTTTCCATCGGGACCTGTCAACTCATGAGCCGCATGAAGCCCCGCAGCGGCTCTGGCTATTATGCTTACGGAATATTCCCATGGAATACGTATTTTGCGTCGCGCCGCTTCCCTCAGTATCTCCCTGAGATTTTGGCCGTGTATGTACTCCATGGCAATGAAGAAAGAATCGTCCACTTCTCCCAAATCAAAAATTGTAGCCACGTTCGGATGTTGAATAAGGGCTGCTATACGTGCTTCGTCCAGAAACATAGCGATAAATTCCGGCTCCCGGGATAGATGCGGGTGGATTTTTTTTATCGCCAACAGTTTCTCGAACTTTTCCGGTCCGCTCATTCTAGCCAAGTAAAGTGTCGCCATGCCGCCATGGCTCACTTCCATCAACAGTTCATATCTCCCGAACACCCTGGTCGTCGAAGTCACGGCGCGAAACGAGCTCAAATTCTCTTTGTCGGGAATCTTCTTTTCTGTCTTGGTAACCTCGCCTTTTTCCTCGACTTTCTCTTCCTCGTCTGAGCCCTGTTTTCCTGATGAAATCTTTACCGAACCCATGTCATCCTGTGCCGAATCTTCCCGGCCCGTGTGTTCACTCCCCTGGGAAACCCCGGTCTTCGCCGACTCACCCGGCCCCTCCGAACCATTTAAATCCCCACCCGCAGAACCCGGACCGGTAGATTCCTTTTTCAAGGCGGAATCCTTGCGCCCGGTGGAATCCATGCTCTTTTCCTTTGAAACTTTCTGCCCTGTCTTCAACTCGACACCTGCACTCCGATGTCAAAATCCCCTCAGCGGGGAACAAGGTTTCATATCTCGCGATTATAACCTGCCTGACGATTTCTTGAAAGTCTGCCTTTGTTCACCGAGAAAACGCGCGGCCGAGACCGCTTCAACAATACAATCAAGCAGAAAAACAACAAGCGCAAAGAAAAATCTCTCCCGAAATCATCTGCAACTTGCGACTGAAAACGACAGCCACATCCTAAACAAGTTTGCTCTTCCGGTGTTCTGTTTACGGGAAAAGGCCCTGAATACTCTTCTTCGCTCTTTCTCCTATCCCTTCTTGCCGTCGGGATCTTTCCTTCTGTTTTGCGATCCTCAACCACCTTGTTGGCTCCCTTTTTAACCTCCGAAGCATCCGGTTTCAAAACAGCAACCCGGACCCCCGGCACGGGAGGTTTCTTTCCAAGCAATCTACGCGCCTCTGCCCTGACCATGGCGTTGGGTGAACTTTCAGCCTTTAAAAGCAAATCTTTCGCCCAGGGGACCTGAAACTCCCCCAGCAACCTTGTAAGCTCCCTTTTTTCAAGGGTGTTCGGCCGCGTGTTTACAAACTCCAGAAAAAGCTTCTCCGCTGTTGAAATCCATTTCTCCTCGTAGACGGCCAGGGCCAGAGCGATCTCAGCCCGAAGACGGGTGTTATCTTTCCATTTACGGAAAAGATCTTCAACTACCGGGTACACATCCCTGAAACCCATCCTCGCTGATGCAACGGCAGCGGCTGAACGTACTTCCATGGATTGATCACGTTCCAGCATTCTCTTGATCGCTGATTCGCTTTGTCTCCATGTTCCCTTTTCCAAACGACCCAATGCACGTGCGGCGTTTGCACGACACCCTGCGTCCCTGTGAAGAGTCAGACGCATGAGACGGATAAATCCCGTTCTGTTGCCCTTGACCCCGACCGCGCCCAAAGCATCGGCCACAGCTCCGGCGACCGCAGGATCAGCGTCCAAGCGAAGCATCCCGGCAAGATTCCGGCTCGTCACCTGAGCGAGTTCCCACTCGGGATCGGCCAGCATCGCGATACATTGCGCCGCCGCCCCGGCGACCTCAGGGTGGCTGTCTCGCAGCAGCAACACGCAGGCATGGAGGGTTCTAGGCCCACCCAGACGTCCAAGCGCTTTTACAGCAGCGGCTCTCACTTCATCCACGGAATCCTTCATTAACTCCATCAAGACCGGTATGCTCTCATATGCCTCTATCCGACCAAGAGCCAGGGCGACCTCCTCCCGGATAGAGGAAAGATCGTGTTTGCCGTGCGTGACCAAGATCGGCTCGGCCCACCTGGCCCCTCCCTTTCCCGCTGCACGCACCGCGCGTATCAAGACACGGTTGTCTTCCGATCTCAACAAACGAGCGAGTCCTTCAATCGACAACTCGCCCCCCAGCCTGGCGACTGCATACGCCGCGTCCGCTCCAACAAGTTCGTCTGTCCCCTTTTGCACCGATTGCAACTTCTGCAAATCCTCCAACGAATCAACAGCGTCCAATATCACAAGCGCTGCAATAGCTGCTATAAGAATCTCCTTGTTTCGGATTTTCAGCAACTCCCTTATCCGCGGAATCGCTTCGCTAAAAGCCAGGTCCTGTGCGGATTTCACCGCAGCCGTGATGACACCCTCGTCTTCATCATCCAAAAACCGCATCAATTCGACTTTTGCATGTTCCCTGTCCATCCTGCCCAGCGCTTCGGCCACCTTCATTCGAATCAGGGGATCTTCGTCACGTGAAAAACTCAAAACAGCCTCACGTTCAACGGCCCCGCCCATTCGGCTCAACCCTTCCAGCGCTCCCATTTTCACCCTGGCATCCCGGGATTTCAGTGCCTTTAGCAAAAGAGGCACTGCCCTGGAATAATTGAACCGCCCCAAAGCTTCGGCTGCCCTACCTCTCACCTCCTGAGAGTCATCGCGTTCCAGGAGGACAAAAAACCTGGGTCCCATGTGCCTGGCGTCCAACCGTCCCAATGCAAAAACAGCGTTGCTTCGCACATGTTCGTCCCGGTCTTTCAACAGGCGAACAAGACCTGGAACAGATTCTTTCACCATGTTCACCCCAATCCACCAGGCCGCTTCCGCACGCTCTTCAGGCAAAGGTGAGCGAAGCATCTTCACCATCCTCTTTCTCTCTTTCAAACAAATCGGCGGACCTGTTCTTGCGCGAAACCCCGACCGCTCCAACTCTTCCACCATTTTCAAGCTCCTCTCCTCCCTTGCCTTTCTCTCCTTTTCTCTCAGTTTTCTTCTCATTTCAAGCATTTGGCGCTCGTAATCCTTGTTCGAGCGGGAACGCGAACGCGGACTCCGTCCTTCCGCCGACACAGCGACCGCTTTGCCCCCCGCCGGTAAAATCAGCAGCGCGGAAAGAAAACAAAATATCATTATAACCAGAGACACTTCAGATTACCCGCGTTCATTTCCACCTGATCACCGGCGACCCGGGCAATCAGGTCCTGCTGCGAAAAGCTGTGAACACACACACACCGGCGACCGCCAGCATGATCAACCCCCGCAAGACCATCGACCAGAAAAAATACCCCGCTCCAAGTAGGAACAGGGCGCCACCCACAATGATGGGATCCAAAAACACCGCTGAGTCCATGCTTTTTTCCTTTTGCAGTGTCTGTGGCCGCGTCTTCGTTCCACCGGTCGTGCCGGAAGTTTTTTTCTTTTTCCTGCGAGTCATTTTTATCAATCAGTCTGCTATGCGCAATTCGTAAAACGGTGGCTCTGTCATTCAAACCGTCCGGTGGAATACATTACTTCATCCATCCATAAATTTTGTATGCCAGCAGTGCAAGCAATGCCAGGGTGAGAACCGTCCAGATAACATTGGAAATAAGCGCGCCCCGCCTTGTCTTGGGTTTCTTTCCGGTCATACTTCCCACCGCTCCCTTAAACCCCCCGCGAATACCCATGAGACTGCCTCCTCCCGACCCCGATGAAGACCTCGACCCTCCACTCCCTTTCTTTTTCCGTTTCTTTGCGGACGGTTTCCCGGATTTCTTCTTTCCCATAAGTAAAACTCCGTAAAGTCATCAGGGGCTGACCGTTCAACCTCTAACCACGGCAGAAGTTAGCACAGGAACACCCTGTTATCCAGCCCCTTGGGGCCGGCAAGTTCGGCTCTTTTAGCCCGACGATACTTTTCTTTTAACAATCCGCCCGGCAGCACCCAAACAGCGGAACACAGTGCTGCTTCGGACGACGATCCCCGACCGCCGTACGTATACTTTTCGCGCTTTGAACGCGAGACTTGAAATTATCAGCGAAAAGGGCCAACTTCTTTCTGTCTACGCCGAACAAGTCAAAGGTTTTGAAAAGGAAAATATCTTGCAAAACACCACCGAATCGTTATCCCACGACAAGAAAGATTTTCCCCATGAGCACTTGAATTTGAATGTTCGCGGAATGGGGCTTTCGGCTACGCTTGCAATAAACGAGCAATGTGCGGCTTTGGCAGCGGAGGGCAAGCGAGTTTTCCGCCTCGGTTTGGGACAGTCTCCGTTTCCGGTACCGGAACACGTAACTCAAGCTCTCCGCGAAAACGCTCATCAAAAAGACTACCTGCAGGTAAAAGGACTGCCGACTCTCAGGGAAGCCATCGCCGGTTATTTGAAGCGCATACACAACCTGGAATATAATCCGGACAACATGCTGGTCGGCCCGGGAACAAAAGAACTTATGTTCCTGATGCAGCTCGTCTACTACGGCGACCTGGTGATTCCGACTCCGAGCTGGGTCTCCTATGCGCCCCAAGCTGATATCATCGGCCGACACATCAGGTGGCTTGAAACAAATCCATGCTCAGGGTTGAGAATCACGGCAGATGCCCTCGAAGAACTCTGCAAGGAAGATCCCAGTCGTCCCAGACTGCTGATCATGAACTATCCGAACAATCCAACCGGATACTCGTACAATGAAAATGAACTTGAGAAGATAGCCCAAACGGCGCGGCGTTATCGCATCCTTGTTCTTTCGGATGAAATATACAGCGCCACTCAATTCGACGGCCGGCACTTTTCCATCGCCCGTTACTATCCTCACGGAACAATAATCAGCAACGGCATTTCTAAATGGTGCGGTGCGGGGGGTTGGCGGCTAGGGGCATTTGTGTTTCCGAAGAGTCTCACGTGGTTGTTAAAGGCAATGTCCGCAGCCGCGAGTGAAACCTACACGTCCACGAGCGCGCCCATACAACACGCAGCGGTCCGGGCATTCGAGGAACATCCTGAAATGGATATTTACCTGAATGGAGTCCGCTCCATTTTGAAAACCCTTGCTGATTATTTTTTCAGGGGTTTGGCGCAAAACGGTGTCAGCGTCCATCCTGCGCAGGGTGGTTTTTATCTTTTTCCGAACTTTGATCCCCTGCGCGAGCATTTCAACAGAAAAGGAATCCATTCGAGTACGGATCTTTGCAAAAAAGTGCTGGAAGAAACCGGCGTAGCCATGTTGCCCGGATGCGCTTTCGGCCGGCGGCCGGAAGAGCTTTCCGCCAGAATCGCATACGTGGACTTCGATGGAAGAGCGGCTCTGGAAGCTCTCGATCGAGGCGAATCACTTGATGAAGCATTTATCCGAAACTATTGCAGTAATACAGTGGAAGCAGCTGATCGCCTTTGTGAATGGTTGCATGCGCGATGAAAAGTTTTTCTTTCTTAATCTTCCTCGGCTTGGCGGTTTCTTTTGCTTGCAACAGCGGTTCGGGAGAAGAAGATTCCAGGGGACCGGACGAAGGAACCGCTGCAAGCGAAAAAAAGGATCAAGCCCTCACAAAACGAAGCGAGAAGAAAAAACGCAGAACGGGGAAGGTGGTAAAGAAAAAGCGGGCCGAACCGGGCAGAAAGGCATCTCTTGCGACGGAAGCGCCGACCAACATCCGGCTCCATGCATCGATCCACGGGGCACCGGGCGGAAAGGTGCTTCTTGCAAAAAAACCTGCAAAAGTTCTCGTGCATCCGCTTTTCTTTTATCGGGAGTCCGGCAAAAAACCCGAAGGCGCCGTTGGAAGCGCGCATATAAGGGTCGAGCCGAACGATACAGGCGAAGTGAGCGTCGGGATTTTCGAGGCTTTTGCCGGCGGTGCCGGCAGCCAATGGCGCTCGGCCGTGTTCATGGCAGCATTTTTGTCGAGCCAAACCCTGGGGCGGCTCCTCACAGACTTTCAGTTTTCCGTTCACTGCGGCGGTCACGTTGATGGTCCAAGCGCCGGAGCACTCATGTCCGCGGGTATTCTCGCCGCCTTGACGGGGGCGAAAGCAAATGAACGTGCAACCATGACCGGAACGATAAACCCTGACGGAACCATCGGCCCGGTCAATGGAATCCCTCAAAAATTCAGGGCCGCATTAAAAAAAGGAAAAACGCTGCTCGGTTATCCGGTGGGCCAGCAAATAAGTGAAGATCTCGCCACAAGACAGAAGATCGATCTAGAGAAGCTGGCCGGGGACTCGGGAGCAAAGGCGCGAGAAATAAAGGATATATTCGACGCATACAGCCTTCTTACCGGAAAAGCCCTGCCCCGTCCTATACCGGTGGATGAATCGGAAATGGGCTTGTCGCCCAAGGTAAGCCGGGCTGTGCTTCACACGACCAACTACCTACTCGAACATGCAGCGAAAGAATTGAAGATTCTGAGAAGCGCGGGAGTCAAAAATGAAAGACTTCTGCAACTTTCAAGAAAAGCAGCGACAAAGGCGAACTCCGCAATGTTGCTTCTCAAACTGGACCATGTTTCCGCTGCTCTTCAAAGATCTGTTGAAGCGGCCGTGTTGAGTACAATTGCCTCCGATTCCGCAGCTCTTGAAAGACTTGCGGCGAAAGGCGATATCAATGGATTGATGACGCATTTTGACAGGCTGGAAAAAACCACCCGCTCACTGGACGTTGTGGCCCAAAAACTTTCAAAAAACCATCCTCGGACGATCAACGAATTCACGGGCATGCTTTTCGCCTACAGCTACATTGTGGACGCTATTGCAGCATCCACTGCAGGGTCAAAACATCACAAAGCGGCCAAGATCTATTACTCCAAGCTTCGAGCGGGAGGCGGAAAAGCTGCAAGTCCGGCCCGTTTCCGCGCGCTGGTGCAATCCGTAACCCGGGGTGCGATGTACTTTTCCATCAGCCGTATTCTTGCGACCGCTGGCACACGGATTGCCCAAATATCCGCATTCGGCGGCGGGGATAAGATCGATATAAACAGGGTGAAACTACATCGACTCACCCAGATGTATTCCAGCGCGGCAGTAACCAACCTGAACTATTTCGATTCAATCGTTGTCGAACCCATGGCCCGCTCAGCAAATAAAAGCACGGAGAGCACGCGTGAAACGTTGATGGAAAAACATTTCTCCTACCTGATGGCCAACATGTCTCTCCAAATGGGTGACATGGTGCGGCAAAAATTGTCCAACAACATTCAGGCTGGAATGGTGTTGCTGGCGTCATCCCTGGCTTCCTACCTGACCACCTCCATGCTTGTAGCCGAAGAGTATTCACTCGGAGTCTCCAGAAACCGCAATTTTGAACCCGTCCGACTTCAAGCAGGACGCGCCTTCGCTGTAATGCTTACTGCAGCGGAAAGAAGAGCGCGGGAACATGCGGCTGCGGCAAAAAGCGCAGCGGGGGTCATACCGGTCGGCGCGAAAATGGCATATCTTGCAGCCAGAGCTTACGCCCAATCCAAGTCACTGGAAGATCGCCTTCAAGCCCTTTCCCTTTTTTGGACATCTTCGACGGTCAGTCAACTAGCTGTTTCTATCCGCTGATACGAGTAGGCCGGGTTATTCTCCGGACCAACACCATCTGAATGCGCGCCTCCGATCGCGGCGAAGCCGCGACTTCTGGGTCAACGGGTTTTCGGGATAAGGCCGGGTTTCCTTCAGATGAAACTCGCAACCGTAACAAACCGGATCTCCCGACAACGCCCAGGTTGTCAGATTTCTGCGCCTCCTCTCCCCGCACAAAACGCAATACGCCCCGGCGGGGGGCAGCTTGTTCATGCGAAAGCGCAAACCGCAAGGACCGCACAGACCATCCTCATCCACCTGTGCATGAATGATAAGATTCCCGCAAACCTTGCAATAACATGCCTTTCTATCTTCGGTCACCGGCGCCTCCATTTTGTTGTTTAGGACAAACCCGTTTAAAGGACATTTTCATCCTGATTCATCATTTTGGCAAAAAAAACACAAAATGGTCACTGCATATATCTTTTGATTCTTCGCATGCAATGATAGGTGGATACAAACTCAACCGAGGAAAATTCAAGATCCGTCTCAAGCGCGGTTTCCAGCTCTTCTTTTGTAAGACGACCCCTCTTGTACATGAGTCTCAGTATGCGATCCATCCACGCTCGCCAGCGCTTTGTAACCTGCCGGTTGCAAAAATGCCTGTATCGCCTCTTGGGGCTGGGCAACAGGGTTGAAAGAAACGCCGCCTCTTGGGGTTCAATCAATAAAGCGTGTTTCCCGAAATAGTGCCGAGCAGCGTGGCCTATGCCGTATATCCCTGGACCGAACTCGATGACATTCAGATAAATCTCAAGAATCCTTTCCTTTTCCAGGTGCCTCTCGATGTATGCGGTCAAAACAAGTTCCTGGAGCTTTCTAGAAAGCGTCTTTTCACGATTCAGCATCACGTTCTTTACAAACTGCATCGAAATCGATGATGCCCCGTACCTGAATTTTCCCGCTATGAGATTCCTGGCCAACGCTGTGCGGAATTCCCTGTGTATAAAACCTTCATGTTCAAAAAAACGAGTATCCTCAGTTGTTAAAAGAGAATTAATCACGTGCGGCGATATCATTTCGAGGTTCACAAAATCCGGATTTTCTTCCCCCACCCACACTTTTGTCACCTGGGATCCATCAACAGCAATGTGCTCAAAAGCATAACGCAATCTACTTGCAGACAGATCTTCGGGAGCATGAATCACCCTACAATCCCTATGATTCACACTACCGGTCAGATTCACACTCGACGGTGTCAAGTATGCGAAATCAACGCCCACCTCGACCTTCATGGAAAAATGGCCTTCCACCCTCAGCCTTTTAACATGGGGAAAGACTGCTTCGGGCAAAGCGTCCAGAAGATCTGAACACCTTACCCGTTCCACTTCCATCCTGGCGTTGATCCTGGGCTTTTGATGTAATCTGGTCACCGTGACCGAGGATTTTACTTCCACACCCTTCTTGTTGAAATCCAATGAATGTATATCTATACGAGCATTTCCCGGATCGTAAACACCGCTCAGGGTGACAGCGAAATCCAGGTCACTGATCTCGTCGGCGGCAATCTTGGAGTTCTTGATGTTTAATCCTTTGACATCCAGGGCTCCCTCAAACCTGAGCAGTCCCTCGGTCAAATTGAACCTGATGCCGCCGCTTAAAAGCGCGCCGCCGGGGTTTTTCACCGCACGGCCCCACCCGGTTTTCAACCGTGAAGAGAGCTTGTCCAGGGTGAATCTGTCGGCAGCCAGATGGATATCCATCTCCCTGTTCGCAGGGTCAATCCATCCCGATGCTCTCCACAGTTTTTGTGAAGCTCCCGCATAAGCGCCGGTCAAATCCAGAGCGATACCTTCCCCCTTCTCTCTCGGGTTCACGCTCCCGTCGATCTGCGTAAGAAAAAGCTTGGGATGAACGGAAATTCTGCCTCCCTCGATTTCAAGATCCGGATGAAAACGTTCCCTCCCCGGTTTGTTCAGGTCAAAGGCGAGCAAAAGGCCGTCGGCCAAGCCTGAAGGCCCATTGTTTTTCCTGAACGAAACAGAGCGGAGTTTCAAAACGAATGGCTTGCCCGGAATGAAATCCGTGCTGAAGTGTTCGGAGGAGACGAAGGTTCCATCGGTGAAATCCTCATATTTAAAACTCCCTCCGCGCACCTGTATGAGATCCAACATGGTGGAGCGATGCGGTTCTACATCCCCCCGGGTATACAGCTCTAAGATGTCCCCAAAATTACTCTCTCCTTTTTCATCCTTGGACAAACAAAATCGAGGCTCCGAAATTTTTACGGATGAAAACCGGGGCTTTCCCCTTATCAATGAAAACGGTTCAAACCGAATCTTCACAGATGAAACATCAAGTAACATGCACCTGTTGTCTTTTCGGGAAGAAACCTTTTCTCCACGGGGATTTACGCTAATCCCCAGCAATCGCACCCACCCCCATCCTACCTCTATCTTTTCCACGGAAATATCCCTGTTCCATCCGGCTTCCATGTTGTTCAGTCTCTTACGGACCGCCCATCGCACAACAGCCGGATAACCGAAAACCCATGCAAAAACAACAAGGAGCAAGACAAACCCCACCAAACCCGCAGCCACAAAACACCACTTGCGGCGGTTCCGAAAACAGCTACCACCTGAGTCCTGTTTCGGAAACGTAATTCTGTTTGATTTTTCGCCGGTTACGGCCGACATGGATATATCAGAAACTGAGATACAGCCCGGCTGCAATTCCAAGACTGAATGTATGTTGGTTTCCGTGCTGGATCTCGGAGCCGTCTATCACGGATGTGCTTGTAGTGAAATCGAACAATACCTTGGGGTCCAATTCTATGAAAGCACCCACCTTCTCGGTTCCTATCCAGGCCCCTGCCAGCGCAGATATCACAAGACCCGGTCCAGAATGGAATGTATCGACATTGTTATCCAGAGTCAAAGAATGATATATCTCCGCCACACCCAACCCGGCGCCGAAAAACAACCTGAAAAAAGAACCCGGTTTGGCGCCGAGAGCCACGTATCGAAAACGCGCCATGCCCTGCCACCCCAACACCGGAACCTCGGAAATATCTGATTGAGCATATCCCAATTTAAAAAAACCGGTCAATAGCATCTTAGGAGACAAAAAGTAGCCCACTTCCAACATCCCGTCGAAAGTTCCCATGGCAAAACCGGGACGTTTGGGCCTGACTCCAGAAAGATCCCCCGGCCAATTTCCCACGTAACCTGTAGAAAGTCCTCCGCCGATTGATATGTAAACACCGATCAAGTCCCCGGGTTCTCTCTTTCTTTTTTCCTTTTCTTTTTCCTTATCTTTGAAAGGGCTTTCCCGCCCGACAAAAGGATCCTCGGCAACCGGTGCCGTGAGCATAATGATATGTGGACTCGCCGCATTTCCTGAAGCTGCAAGAGGCCTGCCGTCGCTGCTGCGCGCCTCTATATAATAGTAGACCATCTTTCCTTCGATATCACTTCCGGGAATCTCTACATCCCAAGTCCATTCAGTCCTCTTGCTCAAGGGAAGAGCTGCGTACTCCTCCATGCCCATCACCCTGTAAAACAAAATGACTCTCGCCACTTCCAACTCTGTGCCTACCCTTGCCGTAACTTTCAAAGGCGAAGCCCTCGGTGCCTCGTCAATGGGCGAATGCTCCAGACCCTGAGCAGGTTTTTCCGGTTCAGGCGGAGGTTCGTCGGGAACAGCGACCGGGTCTTCCACCGGAGGCACGTCATCTGGAGCATCGGGTGCATCCAGACCCATGCTTCTCCTCACTTCGTTAAACAATCGCAACAGTTTCGGAGTGGCGAGTTGGCGATCCAATGTAACTTTCGGAGTTATCTTCAGAGCACGCTGAAACATGAGTTTACCGCGCGACTCGTCATTGAACCCTTGAATGTAGAGCACACCCTGGCTGACAAAGGTTCTCGCTGCAACAATATCTCTGTCGCAACCCTTGTTTCTGGCCAGCCGGGCGGCATCCAGGAGCGTCTGGTTGGCTGACTCGAACTCCAGAAGATCGTAATCTTCCATGGCGCTTGTGTTCAAACGCTCTATCTGTTTTCTTACAGCGTCGGTACACCTGGCCCGAGCCCTCGAAGACAAGCCCATCAGCATAACAAGAATCAAAACAACAAAGTACTTTCGAGTCCGCCGACAAGACATGAACTAACTCCTCAATTCGAATCTTTTTCACTGAGAAAAAAGACTATCTTTGTATTATGTGAAACTCCACTCGACGGTTCTTATCCCGCCCTTCCTCGGTTCGATTGGTCGCAATAGGCCTGCTCATTCCATAACCTTGCGCTTCCATACGATCTCCACTTACACCCTGTTCAATAAGGTATTGTCTGACTGAGTTCGCACGCCTTCTCGACAACCTCAGATTGTATGCCCTTCGACCCCTACTGTCAGTGTGCCCCTCTATACGGACTCGCATGGTCGGACGATCTTTCAAAACCGACGCCACCTCGTTTAGCAGCGGGAAACTTACTTCTTGTATCCTGGCCCTGTCGAACTCGAAATAGACTTTTTGTTTCAATTCTATCCGCTTTTTCGTCACCACGATAAGCTTCAATTTGACCGGGCAGCCGTCTTCCTGTTTGTGCGGGTTGAATTTCCCTCCTCTTACATCAGCGAAATCATTCGCCTTGTCCTCGTCTTTTCCGGGGCACAAGTCCTTCCCCGTACAAGCATCTACTGATTCCCAGTAGTCCAGGTTATTTTGGATTTCAGGGTTGTCGTCACAAATGCCGTCGCCGTCGTTATCCGGCTCGGGACATCCGTCTTCATCCTCGAACCCGTCGAAATCCTCCCTGGTCGCTGCAAAATCGTTCGCCTTGTCACCGTCTGCGCCGGGGCATTTGTCTTTACCCCTGCAAACTCCCGTTGCCTCCCAGTGAGCCAGACCGGCCTGGATAACCGGATTCGGATCACAAATGCCGTCGCCGTCGTTATCCGGCTCGGGACATCCATCTTCATCCTCGAACCCGTCAAAGTCCTCCCTGGTCCTGATAAAATCCGAAAGTTTGTCCGGATCCATCCCCGGGCACTTGTCCTTGCCTCTGCAAACTCCCGTTGCCTCCCAGTGCGCCAGGCGGGCCTGAATGACCGGGTTCGGATCACAGATTCCGTCGCCGTCGTTATCCGGCTCAGGACACCCATCTTCATCCTCGAACCCGTCAAAGTCTTCCGCCTCGCCGGGACACTTATCCAGATGGTCGGGAATCCCGTCTCCGTCACGATCCACGAATTTCACTTCCGCCTTGACCGGCCGAGGCAATGGTGCTTCCACGATTTCCCGAGGTGCGCATCTTTCCTTGGGACTCTTTCTCAATGCCTCCCGCACATGATGTTCAGCAAGAGTCATGTGTTCTTTGGCATTGAAATACTTCCCCTGACTCAAACGATCGCGGGCAAAACGAAGATGAGCCTCGGCCAATGTCAGATCCTTGGGCGCGCACTTGTAAGCGCCATGATCCCAAGCTCGTTTTATCAGCTTGGCGACTCCGTGACCCTGCCCCTTCACCTGCGGACCACAAGAAACTCCGCCTCCGAAAGCTCCTCCGACCGACGCTATAAAAAAAACAGCGATCAACGCCGTGGGCACAACCTTCTTCCGGCGATTCCTTTGAATCAACAATGCGCTGTTCTTATTTCGATCCGCGGAGAACTCCATTTCAAAGCTCCTGAACCTCACCGGCGGCGTTGCCCGGCAGGATCTGATCTTCGAGGCATATTCAAAGAGAGCATCATGAATCCTCGACCATTCAATCCAAGCTCGGGGGAAGTTCCGGATCCCCTCCTCCTTCATCTCCGGAACCGGGATCCATCTCTACTTCCAGAGTCTTTTTTTCCTCTTCGTCACCGGCTCCGGCGCCGGAAATTTCTTGGGGCAATCCAATGTCTTCCTTCTCCTCAAGGCGTTCCGCCGTGAGTTCAACCGCCTTCTTGGCCATTTCATGCGATTTTTTGCCGTATCTCATTGCTGTTTGAAAATCCCCGAACCCCGCCCTTATCCTTGCCTGCTCCAGGTAAGCCACGGCACCATAATACTCGTACGGCGCGTATTGCGCCGCATCGTTCGTTTTCGCCCTAGCCACACTGCTTTCAGCCTTTATCACCACATTGTGTATATACCCTACCGGGCCGCACCCGGTGTATAACAACGCCGACACGACTACCAGAAGAAAGTCTAAACGTATCCTTCTGTTTCCTTCTGCATTTTTCATGGGATGCCTCTTATTCCCATAATATTAACGGGCCGGTCTATCAGTGGCCTTTTCCCATTTAAAGCCCGCTGCCCTCGGTCAATGGAAACCGTCCAAACAACGCAGGAAAGCTATCAGACCGTCCCTAAAAGGTCAAGGTTTTTGGGCGTCTCCCGGATTGTCCATTCTCCCGGAATCTGAACGGTTTTTCTCATCGGACACATCTTCTTCGTAGCTTATCGGAACTTCTCCTGAAAGAAGGTCTCCTGCAGCCACAAATTCCAAATCCACTATTTCCATCACATCTTCAGGCATGATCTCCGGCAATTTTTCCTCGCGGCCTGCCTGAACCGAAACGGGGACGCCTTCTAATTTGGGTTCATAATTCGGAACCGTGCCGGAATCTTCTTTTACATCATCAGCTTTTTCACCGACGTTGAAACTCCCGGAAACCATTTCCGATGATTGATCCCGCCCTCCCGTCGGCGTCCATCCACCGGCTTGCACCGGTGTGGAAATCGTAGCCGTGTCGTGGAATTCATGAAACCTTTTCGCCGTCGTGGTTTCAGGATCCGCGGAAATCCTCCCGGGCGCCTGATCTAAACCGGGTCTTGCATAAAACATATCGGTTCCACTCGGAATGAGCGCTCTGTATATGGAAAGCAGCATTCGTCTCGTTCCCGAAGCCGTGTACGCCGTACGTATCCTGGAATACGCCATATCAGCCAATCGTTTTCTCTCTCCTTCGTCCACCAGCAAACGCATAACCTCTGCAGCTAGGTCGGCCGCGGAACCTGACTCGAAAAAACCCAAGCACGAAGTCCCCCCGGCGATTTCCTCCATAAGGGGACTGCGGGGAACCACCACGGCCCGGCGACAAGCCATGGCTTCAAGCACCTTGTTGGGATACCCGGCCAAGGGCCGGTTCCTCCCATCCGGAACACTTGGAGCCACGCATATATCAGCTGAAGAAAGAATCCTGGGCATATCCTCGTGGCTGACAGCTCCCGTGAGGATTACTCTCTGACGCAGATTCAGCTCATCAATGGTTGTGGCCAAAACCGGCTCGAACTCCTTATCAACCGGACCCACCAATACCAAGCGTCCGTCAATTCCAGCAAATACCTCGGCCATGGCCTTGAGAAGCAACCTGATTCCCCTGCCGGGTTCGATTCGCCCTGCGTAAAGCACGTGATGCGTCAACTTCGGAGGAGATTCCTCCCAATCAAAAAAATCCACATCCACGCCTTGCACCAAGACGCTCAAAGCCTTTCCCGCTGCAGGTCCCATCAAATGATCCGCTGCAATAGTTGACGCTGCCAAAATAATGTCGGCCCTGTCAAAACAGTATTTTTCATCCATCGCCGATTCCGCGGCGAAGGAGACATCCGCTGGGCGGGGCTGTGATAAGGGGGATATCGCAACCTCGAAAACAAGGCGGGATTCAAGGTTTTCCTTGTAACCACAAACCGGTTTGCCGCCGAATGCAGACCTAAAATGAATGACCTCATACTCATTGCCTTCCACCTGCCGCCTCACCGCGCGCCGAAAAACCTCTACCTGCTCCCTTATCGGCACATCCCCCACCGGAACCCTTAGCATGCGGGCATTCAAATATTTTTCGACATAAGGCAGATCTCCCGCCCTGAGCGACATCACATCCAACTCGTAACGGGACGCCAGAGCCTTTATAATATTGTGGAGTTGAACGCCGTGACGATCGGATGAGGGCACAGCACTGAAACTTACGAGCAAAACTCTTGGATATTTGGACAAAACTATCCTCCGATATCCGGGGAACGTGGATGATCAGCCATCCAAAGTGGATGATCAGCCATCCAAAACCGTTGCAACTTTCTTGAATAATAGAGCAAAATATTATAGGAGCTAAGTAAATTTTCTAAAAAACTCTTGTACCTGAAAGGAAAATAAAAGTGAACCAACTCATTGCTTACTTAATGGACAACCTGATTCTCGACTTCAAGGGCGAACTGGATCTGGACATGGCCCGCAATTTCCTGCGGGGAGACGACAGCGCTGATGCAAGGGCTTTGACGGCAAGACTCGTTCAAGACGGGGGAGTGGACGACATGATCATAGTACTTGCAGATTGTCTGCGGGAATATATCCGCTCCGGAATCAACGAAGAAATCGTTAGAAGCCAGCTCCGTATGTACACGGAAGCCTAAAGAAAGGTTTCCCGTCGGTGGTCCGTCCTTTTAAAAGATTTCCACACTGCAGAAATGCATCCGACACGAGGAATCAACGTTTCGCAGAAAGAAATACCGGGAACAGGCGTTTTGCTTCAATCGAAAGCATCGGATGGATCTTGCTGGCATCGGCTGTGCAACTTTTTTCCGGCGGATTCAATGTCTCTTGCTCATGGGAGGGCTCCAAGTCTGTCTTTCCCGAACCGATCGCGCCCGCGTTTGCAACAATCGAAACATCCATTGAAAAGGGAGACACGGACATCGCCCGCAATGCAGAATTTTTTATCCGATTCAGCGATCGGCCGGACCCGGCCCAGACAAACCACTCCTACATCAAGCTCTCCGGGGGGGGTCTTCCGGTCGCTGTCCGCCGAACCGCGGACCTCGTTTCCTGCAAAATCAGCTTGACCCCTTTCGAATTGCTCGAACCAGGGCTTTCCCATGTGCTCAGCATCTCCGAAGAGCTGACGTCCATCCATGGAGCAACAATTGAGGAAGGTCTGGAAATTCATTTCACCACGACCTTCATGGATCCGGATCCTGAACAGGTTCCGAAGCCCAAGGTAGATGATAATGAAATACAGTCGGAGTTTTTCGATGTCCGCTGCGGGTGCTGCCACGACCCTCAGACGGGCAGGTTCAACCACATCTTGGCCTTGGAGGCTTCGGCCGCGGTGAACACGCGCAGCCGGCAACGCCCGGACATGAAGCTCGTGGAACCCGGTTCTCACATTTATTCTTATTTACTTCACAAGATTCTGGGGTTACCCACGATCGTAGGAGAACCCATGCCTCCCAAAGATGAAGAATGTGGAGATCACAAGTTTTTCGGCAGAAATTGCCCGGTTGAGGATCCGGCATTGCGACTCTTGGGTGACTGGATTATGCGTTATAAGGGGGGATGACATGTTTCCCTGGACCATTCCCGACTACATCTGGTAAAAAGCACTTTCATGCCGATTGT
The DNA here is from genome assembly GCA_007131745.1 of Myxococcales bacterium. The sequence continues at coordinate 17,257 of SLPX01000162.1, read as the reverse complement.
ATGTCCTAATTGCAGCCGTAATTCGGTTCCTGAAGACCTTCCCCTGAATCAGGCCGCTACCTGTCCTGAATGCGGTCGTCTTGTGAAACTTCAAGAGCAGGACGGAAAGATCACCGCCGTGCCGGTCGCCGAGCAACCCGTGCACATGGAGGGTTTCGCAGCGCTCGAAAAAAAAATTTCCGCATCAAAAAGTGAACCCTCACAATACGAGCGATTCTCCGGACAACTGGCCTTGTTCGTCCTGGCCTTTCGCAGCCGTGCATGGATTCCGGCGACCATTTTTACAACCGGAGGGTTATTGGGAGGGTTGTTTCTCTTCTACGTAGGTTGGCGGATCGGACCGTTGGCGACTTTCATCCTGGGCAGTGCAGGCGCAGCGGTGGCGATTTGGACTTTTACAGCTGCGGCTGTAGCTTCTTGTCGCTTGATTTACCTGCGCGATTCCAATCCAAATTCCGCAGTTGGTTTTTTCAGAAGCGTTCGTCTGTTATTCGAACATAAAACCGGCATTCTAAGGCGTATCACCACATGGGTATTCGCCGGGTGGCTGGGTTTTTGGGTTTTCAATTTCCTGGTTGCATCATCATCAGCCACGGCCCTGGCCGGCATAACGGGCCGAACCATCATGGCCGCTCTTATGGGTGCACAAGTACTCATGACTCTGTGCGGATTGATTTGGATCCTTCTGGTAACGGCCGCTCTCGCTGCTTTGCCCGTTTTGAGTCTGCCCTCCGCCAAAAAAGTCTCCTTTGTGGACGCGTGGCGGATATGGGGTCCTAATTCTTCGGCAAGACGTCCCCTTATGGTAATGTCCGGCGCTCTGGCGGTTGTGGTGTCGGGCGGCGGTGTTTTGCTCAGGATCGGCTACCGGTTGGTCCTGGAATTTAACACCCTGATAGCCGGCGAAAACCTAAAACAAATCCTTTCCGCATCTCCATTGGCCGCGCTGTTGGATGTTCCTCTTGCAGTTGAACCTTCGCTCTCACTGCAAGTTGCGGGTCTTATCGCTACGGTTTCCCTGGCCGCGGTTACCGGCCTCATGCTTGGCATTACGGCTCATTACTGGGGAGTTGCCAGCCGCGTATTGTCTTGCAACCCCGGTTTCGAGGATTGGTCCGCCCGCGCCGCAAACCCTCGACCCGAGGCTGATGAACCGGTGAATGCTTCACGCCCAAACGGCGTCCGGCGCTGAAAAGGCTTGGACCGGCTGCGAATCACATATTCCGGCCGAACACGATAATATCCGGTCTGTATCAAGGCATAAACATAGCAATGTATTAACCTTTTCGCTTGACCCCAAACCAGCGGCAATGTTAGCTTTACGTTCGTTTGCATATGCTCGAAATCAACTCTGACGGCATCAACGGAGCCCGTTCATGGATGAACCCAAAGTCCTCGTAATAGATGACAGTCCAACCATCTTGAAGGTGGTTCAATTGGTTCTCACTAAAGCAGGCTACAATGTAAAAACAGCCCCAGACGGTGAAGCCGGCATTGAGCTAGCCAAAAAGGACCCTCCACAGCTTATATTGTTGGACTTTGTGATGCCGAAGCTCAACGGCTACCAGGTGTGCAAGGCGCTTTCGAAGAACAAGAGCCTGGCCGATGTGCCGGTCGTTCTCATGAGCGCTAAAGGGGATCAGGTGGGTGAACGCTTTGTAAAAGTTCTCGGCATAGTAGATTACATTACCAAACCTTTCAGCCCTGAAGCCATAACCGCTGTTGTAAGTCACACCCTCAAAAAATACGGCGATGAGAAGGATGACGAAGGCAAACAGGATTCTGACATTGAAAAACCGCCGGAGGTTCTTGCCGACGCGGCCGATGCAGCGCAAAAGGTCCGATGCCAAGCGTTGGATCAACTCAGAGAAAACATATCAAGAGCCGCTGCAGCTGGCATATTGAGCCATCCCGAGCTCATGGACAATGATCTGCCGGCGGCCGTTCTTGCAGAAGCGGCGGCCGATGCCCTGGACAATCCCACGCTGGAAGCCATATTGGGTGAACTCAGAGCTGCATGCCCCGAACTGGCCGAATCCGGCTCACCCGGCATGACCGGGGATCTCAGGGTCGTACCCATTGCTGATATTCTCAACCTCCTCCAGACCCAGATGCAAACCGGAATTCTCACTGTGACGCGTGGAGGAGCCAAGATCGAGCTGTATTTCAGGCAAGGCAACATAGAAGTCGCTACCGCTGCCGGAGTCGCTGAGGAATTCCTCCTGGGTCGATTCATCGTTGAAACCGGGTTGATGACAACGAAAGATCTGGATGAATTCATAGACGAAGAGGGCGGAGGCCTTCTAGGTACAAGGCTGGTAAAGTCAGGAAAACTCACGAAAAGCGAAATCAAGGAAGCCATGAAGCTGCAAACAGGTGAATTGGTTTACGAGTTGCTTCGTTGGAACTTCGGCAGGTTCACCTTTAGGGCCACCGGAGATCTGCCTGCGCTCGCCCTTGAAGCGGCTCTTGCAATGTCCGTCGACAGTATTTTAATGGAGGGATTCAGGAGAGTGGATGAGTGGCACCTGATCGAACGGGAAGTCAACGATTTCGATCAGATATTCCTTAGAGACGACGAAGCCGTGAGAAAAATGGGGCCTCAGCGTCTTACCCGTGAAGAACAGGTTGTTTTGGAATTGGTAAACGGAAAAAACACAATCAAGGATATAGTAAGACAGAGCCGCATGGGCTCTTTTGAAGTCAGCAAGATGCTTTATCGCTTGCTTTCGATAAAACTTGTCAGAAAACGCGTGGCGCCCGTAGCAGTCTGACCCGGAAGTCTTGTAGGGCGTCAGGGTTGCGAGGAACAGGAAAACACGCAAGAAAGGCTTAACGAGGTGTGGTCGTGGCAAAGATACTGATAGCAGAAGATTCATCCACCGCAGTGGAGTTACTGAAAAGAGCGCTTGCTCCCCTCGGACACACGCTGATCGTTGCTACAAACGGTCAGGATGCAGAACAAGCCATAAAGAAAGAACTACCCGACCTGGTGATCTTAGACATCATAATGCCGAAAATGAACGGCTTTCAACTCTGCAGAACACTTAGATCCGATCCGGCTCACCAAAACCTGCCCATCATCGTGATTACATCCATGGAGCGCGAAAGCGACCGGTACTGGGGCTTAAAACAGGGAGCTTCAGAATACTTGGTGAAACCCGTTGACCCATCGATCCTCGTACAAAAGGTACAGAACTATCTCAGATGAAATCGCGTTCGGCAGTCAAAGGGGAGAACACCTGCGTAGACATCTTGTCTTTTTCAGCGGCCGGACACACTCTCGGCGTGGAACTTCGTTTTGTACGCGAAGCTTTCTCCACGGGCTACATCACTCCCGTTCCCCTGGCGCCCGAATGTATTGCAGGAACGGCCAACCTCAGGGGACAAGTGGTGACACTCGTGTCAATATCAGCCTTTATACCCGGGGCAAAAACAAACCCTCCACTACCCGGTTCCGATGCCCTTCTTCTAGAGTGGTCGGACTTAAAAGCCGGATTCATTGTGGATCGAATCATTGAAGTTTACCGTTTGCCCTTATCCGGATATTGTGGTCGTAAGGAAACGAACATAATTTTTCCGGGTGCTTTCGATTTGCAGGACGGCAAGATCATGCTGTTGGACGTAGGCGCGGCTCTTCAAGAGGTCAAGCGACGAAGCTGCGTAAAGGCGGGGATGCCATAGAGACAAGGAGGCCGGATGATCAAGAACGGTAAAAGAGACAAAAAAACCGGTCCCGGATCCGGATTGTCAGGACTTTCTTTCAAGCTGCTTGCCACCAGCGTTCTCCTGGTGGTTATTCCTGTCATCGCCACCTTGTTGCTTGCCGGATACGCAACCGGAAAACTGACATCCATCCGCAGGGTACACCGCCAATCCATCGATCCAATCGGTGAAAACGTCCGCCAAGCAAGAAACGATATTGTCAACACCCACAACCGAATTCATATCGGCCTCAGAAGAGGACGTGAAACCATTGACAAGGCTGTGGAAAAAATCCGCCGGCAACAGGCATCCGCGGTTGCCAGCCAGCTGGCGGCCATGATCCGGGCCGTGCCGGAGGAAAGCAGGCAGGAACCATCCAAGCTCCCCCACCTGCCCGAATACCTGTTTCAGGCAAAGGTGGGTCCCGACTCTGAAAACTTCCTCTTGATCCACGAACCCGACACCCTTGACTCAGAGGGCAGGGTCATGACGCACGGATCCAATATCATCGCCATGCATGAACAAGCGGCTCTCATAGGGCAGCCCCTGGAATCCCTGAATTATTCATGGTCGAACAGCGTGTTGAACCTGATCATATCCTCGGGATGGAAAAAGACACTTCGCGAGCACCAAGACACCGGCGACAAAATTGTAGGCACGCTTCTTCCTTTCGAGGGCCAGAGTTTTGACCCCCCGAAAGGTCAAGATGAAGCGCCCATTTATTGGACGCTCACCTACATCGGCACCTTCAACGGCAAGGCTTGGACTCTCGTGTCGAAAACCACCCTGCGCGGACCCGTGTACGAATTACTTAGCCGACTTGTAGAGGAGTTCGGAACAGTGAGCATGAGCCTGGAAAACGTAGGTCCATCCCTGGAACGGCTTGCCACGGCTTCAACCCTGGTTTCAACTCGTTTTGAATCGGGAATCCGCGATTTCAGAAGAATGCTGGTCTTTTTCGTGACCCTTATCTGCGTGCTTGCCGCCACCCTGGTGGGAGGCTCATATTTGTTTTTCAGGTCAAGTTATATCAAGCCTGTTTTACATCTCACCACCACGGCTCAAAGAATCAGGGACGGAGCATATGACGCCCGCTGCAAGGTGGAAACACACGATGAATTGCAGGCCCTGGGCAACTCCATCAATGAAATGCTCAACCGGATTGTAGGGCTCATCCAAAGCGAAGAGGACAAATTGCGGCTCCAGAGGGAAATCGTCAGGCTTTTGGAGATCGTGTCGGCTGCTTCGGATGGAGATCTGACTTCACGCGGGGAAGTCACCCCGGACGAGTTGGGCAGCGTCATGGATGCATTCAACCACATGCTGGAAAGCATAGGTCACCTCGTGGTGCAAGTCCGCCGGGCTGCAGCCGAAGTGAATCTCGCTGCCGAGACTATCCTGAAAAGAAGCAGGAGCATGTCTCACAACGCGATCGAGCAAACGGACGCCCTGGAAGTGATTTCGAAAAAAATCCAGGACCTGGGCGACAGGTCACTGGCCATAAACCAGATAGTAGAACGAATCGATGAAATAGCGGCCCAGACCAACATGTTGGCCTTAAACGCTGCAATAGAGGCTTCGCGAGCGGGAGAACAAGGCAAGGGGTTCGCCGTTGTAGCGGAAGAAGTCAGGAAACTTGCAGAACGATCCTCCAGCGCCACTAAAGACATCGGCGCGTTCATGGAAACCATACAAGTTGCGACTGAAGACGCTGTGGGATCCATGGAAGAAGTGCGTTCCGTGACCCGTTCCACGGCCCAAAGCGCGAAAAAATCCAGAGTCGCAGCGGAAACACTTGTTGAATCATCACAAGAACTGGATAGGGCCATTTCCCGCTTCAAGGTTCGCTCGACCGACATCGACATGCTGACCAAGGCTTTGAAGAAATCTCAAACCAGTCTTGAAAAGAGCCTTTCTTCGCTGGCCGACACCGTCCAGGAAATGGAACTCATCGGCCGCCCTGAAGCGAAAAGTGAAATCCACGAAGTAGTGAGCCGTCTAAGAGAAATCATCGCAAAACGACTCCCATCTCTGGAAGTCCACGAAAAAGAAACTCCCAAACGGCCAGGCATAAAGGTACACAGACGTCATGTTCGAATAACACTTCCGCCATCCGATGGAACTAAAAAGGATGGCGCTCCCCAAAAGACGGAACAAGCCACGGGAGACAAAGAAGAGACAGAAGGGACAAAAGACAAGAGGCAAGAAGAGAGTTCCCGAACGTAGCAATCCGAAACAAGCGTAAAGCCCCTGAAACAAGATGATGCAAAACAAAAATGACTCTCAGGAATTAGGATGGATATCGACGCATCATTAATGGAAATCTTTCTGGAAGAAACCGGAATCTATCTTCAGATCCTTCAAGATCCCCAGGCTTCCAGGGAATCCAAGGGCAACGCTGCGCACGGACTCAAGGGGATCGCAGCGATGCTGGGTTTCGAATCCATGAGCATAGTTGCAGCTAAGCTGGAACACGAATTCCGATCCTCCGGTGAGCCGGACACCGAATTTGAACTGAATGAAATCATCTTGATAGTCCAAAAAATCAAGGATTCCAGGGAACCCGACGGTTCATTCCGCGACTTTGTAAAAAAAAAACCAACTGACCGGGAAAGTTCCGAAAAACCTTTAACCACCGCACCGCAAGAAACAACAACTCCTAAAGTAAAAAAACCGCTCGCAGCCGATGTAAAAACGCCTGTGATCAGAAGAGTACCCAGTCCGGCGACTTTAAAAATCAAGCCGTTAGCCGTTCCGGCGCCAAAGGAAACCTCTGCGCAACATCCTCTTCCAGAAACAGCAGCTTCTTCCAAAACTGTTTCCGCTTCCCGGCCGAAGATTTCAAAAGACGCGGCAGGGAAGGAATCCGAATGGGATGACGAAACAGCAGCCATCCTTCGTTCCATTTTTCAGGAAGAAGCACGCGAACACATCGACGGAATGGAACGATCTCTGGAAACCCTAAAAAAAGATCTAAACAACACCGGTGCTGTTAATGAACTCTTTCGTTACGCTCATACAATGAAAGGAGCGGCAGCAACCGTTGGTTTGAATTCCATTTCAAACGCTGCGCACAGGCTAGAAGACAATTTTGAAAAAATCCGGTCGGGTTCCAAGCACCTGACTTCAGCCGAACTCAACCATTGCCTGCATGGAGTGGAGATCCTGAACAAGATGGTCTCCGAATACTCAGATGATGAAACCCTGAAGAAATGGAACCTTGAACTGGACAAAGCGCTTACCGGGGTTCCTGAAAAAGCGCACAAAAAGAAAAAAAAGACATCCGACAAGTTGGAGAAAAAAAGCGCGGACCAGGCTGTATATGAACCGGCGGAAAATCTGCGAAAAGATGATCGCCGGTTGTCGGGCCGCAGGGATGAGGATCGCCGAATCATACGGATACCGGTGGAAAGAGTCGATGCACTCATGGAATCGGTCGGTGAGCTTGTTTTTGCGCGTACAAGAATACAGAGACGAACCGAAGAACTGGCCGGACTGTTAAAAGATATAAGCTTGTCACACAGGGGATTGCGAACCACTCTCGTAGGAATCGGACTCCGTTCGCTTGACCACGCGCTTTTACAACGCTTTTCCGAAGTAGAGGTTGAATTCGCGGACGAGGTTTCGAACCTGGAACGTGCCATGGCAAACCTATCCGGGGAAACCGACTGGCTGAGAAGAATAGCCGCTACGATTCAGGAAGGCCTGATAAGCCTTCGAATGATGTCGATAAGTTATCTCATGGCCAGGCTGAAACGCTCAGCCCGGGAGACGGCCCGGGAACTATCCAAGGACATTTCGATCGAACTGGAAGGAGAAGACACCGAACTGGATAAAACCGTGGCCGAAAGGCTCGCCGAGCCGTTGATTCACCTTGTCAGAAACGCTGTCGGACACGGCATAGAAAGCGCGGCCGAACGACGGTCTGCAAACAAGCCGGTCGAGGGCCGCGTGCGGATTGCGGCCCACACCGAGGGTGAATATGTGTTGATCGAGATAAGTGACGACGGCAAGGGAATCGATCTCAGGAAGATCAGGTCCCAGGTCTTGAAAAAGGGTTTGATGCCCAAAAGACAGCTTCAAAAACTCAGCAATGAAAAAGCCATGGAATTGATCTTCCTGCCCGGGTTTACCACCCGGGATTCCGTGGATTCAGTATCCGGCAGAGGCGTGGGCCTGGATTCCGTGCGGGAATCCATCTCGGCTCTCTCCGGGGAAATCAACGTCACGAGCGAAAAAGGGAAAGGAACTTCATTCTTTTTGAGATTGCCCTTACTTACGACGATTACCAATGCGCTCCTATTCAAGGCGGGCGGAGAGGTTTACGCTCTCCCATTGACTCACGTAGAAGAAACCTTGCTCCTTGACGAAAAAGAGGTCGACAAGGCAAAAACAAGAGACAGGACCATCGACGTAAGAGGGGAAAAGATCCGGCTGGTCGACCTCCATGAATTGCTTGGCGTGGAAAAAAAGGCCAAGAGCAACCACATTCATGCCATCTGCGGCAGATGGTCCTCCCAGCGTTTCGCCCTCATCTGTGACAAGATCGTAGGCCCCAGAGAGATCGTGGTAAAACCGCTGGGAGGCCTCCTGGCGCCTCTTCCGCACTATTGCGGCGCCACCATATCCGGAGCGGGCAAGGTGCAACTTGTACTGGACGCTGCCACTCTCGCCAGAAGCGTCGGTTCAAGCGCGTTGTACTACAAAAGGGGGTTTATCGAGGATCAACGCAAAGGTCCGCGTGTTCTTCTCTGTGACGATTCCAGGTCCATTCGCGAAGTCGTCTCCCGCATCCTGCTCCATGCAGGCTATGACGTGGAGAAGGCGAACGACGGATGGGACGCGTGGGAAAGAATGCACGGCACTCGGGTCGACCTGCTTCTTACCGACCTGGAAATGCCCCGCCTTGACGGCTACGGACTCATTGAAAAAGTCCGGCGTGAAGAAAAATTTTCAGGTCTTCCTATAGTCGTTTTGACTTCGCGCACGGGAGAGGCAAACCGGCGAAAAGCGGAACACGCAGGTGCAGACCGCTTTGTGACCAAGCCGGTCAACAAGCGGATCATCCTGAAGCAGATAGACGATCTCCTCACCCCTCAAAAGAACCATAACCAAGAAACCAATTGACAAAACATTCACAGGGCGAAAAACACGGACATCAAAAAACTCGCCCCCCTCAGCGAAACAGTTCCTAGATCTGGTTGCGTTTTGGGCACAAACCCGCCACTGTCTCTCTTCGACGACAACTTGAAATCGCCGAGGTCCGCGTACCCCGCCTCGATTCGAAGACCCGGGGTTACGAAAAGGCGCACCCAACGCCTGGGAAGATATAGTTCCACACCAGCAGATACTGCAAACCCGGGAGCGAACTTCCGATAGGACATCATGGAGGAATCCTCGGACAAATCCACCTTGAGCCAAGTGCCTGTAAATCCGCCGCGCACAAACGGAAAGAGAGCGTCCCAAAAAGCATACCCCGCGTGCAGCATCGCTGAAAAGCCGTAAAAATGCGTTTTCACATCGATCTCTTCGAAGAGTTGGTCCCTAAAATCGTTTCCTTGAAAACCAACGGTAAAACCCACGATAAACCCGTTCCAAACCACCAGCTCCGCGGATACATCTGCTTTTACCGATAAAAGGACATCATCGCTCTTTAACACGTCAAAGCTCTCGTGCCGGACAAACATACAGTTAATGCCCAAGCCTATTTTTATGGGCCACTCTAACGAAGGGGTCTCTTCCCGAGATAAAACAGCGGGTGAATGTTCCGCGTTTTCCATGGCAATCAGGTCTTTTCCCTCTGCCCTTAAGGCTGAGCTGATGAGAAGACAAACCGCGATCACTGCAAACATCGCCACCCTTGGAGTTTTGCTACCCGTTCGAGAGTTGTTTTTTCGAAAACTTTTCTTTTTTACGCCAAATATGTTCATTTTTTTTCTCCTCACCTATTTGAACCGATCGTCGAAAACTCCGCCCAGCAGAAATCCGGACATCAAAAAAGTATTTTCCCTGTCCGCGACCAATGGGTTGGGTATAACTGTTAAAAGCCCTGCTTCAGACTCATGATCTACCACTATTGCGTTCATTTCTCCGTCCTCGACCACATGTTCCACCTTGCGCAGCGCAAGCACACGTCGGGGTACATGCGCCAACATGAGTGTCCGCACGCTCAAATCTGAAATATTGACCAGGCCGAGTCGGCTTCCCCCTGCAGTAAACCCTGCCAAAACAGTACCGCTGGTGTTTATTGCATACCCTGAAAGCCCGGCATGCGCGGTAAATGGAATGAGGGTCTGCTCATCCGGATTCAAAACCGACATCACGGATCTCGTATCGTCATGAGTGACAAGAAATCTGTCCCTGCCGGGAATCCTGTCGATGCTCAACACGGGCTGCGAAGTGTACAATGTATCCAGATTCTTTCCTTGCATTTCTTCCAGGTCTTGAAGCCGGATGAAATGAATCCTGGATTGAGGAGATGATTTACAATAGACGATCGCCAACCTGGGATTCTTTTCCGGATGGAGGATAATCCTGTCCACCGGCGAACCCAACGAAATGCTCTTTAACTGCGAGGAGTATCCATCAATGACCGCAACGTCTTTTGAAGCGTAATTCGCCACCAGCACCTTCTGCTCTCCGTCCTGTTCATAAACGGCCATATCCCCGGGCACCGATCCTGCTGCAAGCGTGTTTACGGAAAGAACGAAATCATTCCCGCCCGGTTCCGTGGGTTCTCTTTCCATGAAAGTAAACGTGTAGATATCACTGGAGGAGGAAACCCTCAAAAACCCGTTTCCCGCGGATGGAACGAATACCATTTGTTGTCCCACCATGTTGCGGGACCCCATTTCGGGCAGAGTCAGTCGAACGGTTACTTCCCGTCGTCCAGGATTGGTCACATCCAAAAAAGTCAGGTAATCCTGGGCAAAGACCACAGCGAACGTTCTGGGTGAACCGGGAGTGGAGTCGGTCCGGATGGGGGCCATATCCGGGGGTGAAAAAAGCACCCCCCTGGGAATATCTCCAAAAGACCGGACGGTCTTGTGAACAACATCCCCGGTATCCATGTCCAAAATGGCGACCGAGTTGGGGTTCCGGAAAACCTCCCTCTCGCCGGGAACATGTGAAACTGAGAAATATGCAACAGCGTACCTGTTGTCGTCCGAGACCGCCACCTCGTCGAAGGGACTTTCAAGAGAATAGGACCGCTGCTCTCCGTTTTCCAAGTTCAAGATCACAAGGCTTGGTTCTTCATCCTCCTCGCTGGTACTTTCCGCGACCCATCCCTTGCAAACAATCAACAACTCGGCTTGGTCGGGCGACGGCAGCATGAACACGGGGTTTCTGCCGACATCCTTGTGCATGATTTCACCGGTGAAAGGCCTCACCACGATCACCCTCTCCCGGGTCTTATCAAGATATGCAAGGTGATAACCGACCACAATCGGCCCATGAATTTCCAACCGCTCCTCGTATATATCGAGCCTTCCCCCGCATCCGCTCCCAATGATCATGGAAAAAAACAACGACAATATGGACGACATGCAAATCCGCAACGGGTTCGACCATACGCTGCAAAGCATTCCCTTTTTCATCGTCTTCACCCTTTCTTACTCGGTAATCTGGCTATTGAGCCGAAACCCGGTCACGGTTCTCATCTCACCGTTGATCGTGTTGATAAAAGAAATCCTGCCCATCGGATGATCCTGGGACACGTACAAGCGTTGTGTTCCGGGCACGACTCCGATTTCTTCGGGATGGGAGGAAACCGTGTACTCGCTCACGATAAAATTGATCAGGTTCAATTCCAGGACACTTCGCAATGCAATCCACGGATCTGCAAGAATGAGATACGCTGCCTCGGAATTCGGCATATATGCAAAAGACCCGGGATCGGCCTCGGTTATCTGCAGTTTTGCAAACAGGTTATCCACTCTTAAAAGTGAAAACCCGAACCGTTTGTCCAACTGGGTTTCAAAATCATCTCCTGGTTGAGGATCGCCCGGAATTTTGTTGTGAAGCACAAGCGCCGTGCTTCCATCCGGGGAAATCGAAAGATTCCTGATGCCTTTCCGTAACAACGCGGAACGCTTTTCTCCGGTGAGTAGATTCAAAAGGTGTATGGACTTGTCGTTATACGCGTTCGTATAAACGAGCGCCTCTTCCCCTCCTGGAAGAATAATCGAAGACCCCACGATGGACGGAGAACAATCAATCAACAAAAGCGCGGATGCATCGCCGATATCATCCGGCACCTCCATGACAGCGACCTCGGAAACCGACCGGGATACCGCCACCAACCGTTGCCCTTCAGGAGACAGATCGATGTCGGTGGGCGGAGCGCTGAGCGGTGTGTCTATCAACTCCCAGGTCAGCATGTCTATCGCCCTGACCATCGGCAAATTGGACCAGCGCGCGAAAGCGTACAATCCATCGGGTCCGATCAGGACTTCCGAAGGCATTCCTTCACCGAGGGGATCAAACGAAACCGGTACGGTCGGCGCCACAAAACCCGCGTTCATTCCCTGCAGATCCAACACGCTGATTCCATCCTCGGTTATCACGTACACCATATCGCCGTCCGGGGAAAACACGACCTGCCTGGGCCTGAACCCAACCGACACGTTGAAAACGGCCTCCCTGCCCTTTTCAAGGCGGATGACCGACACATCCTGAAAACTCCCTATCCCTTGCATGTCAGGTTGTTCCAGCTCGAAATGCGCGACCGCGTATTCCCCTTCGGGATCGATCGCGAGCCGGTTGTAATGAGGTGGGGTGTTCAGGGTCTTTACCGTGTCCGCACCATCTTCAGTGCGGATAATGCTCACGGAATCGCTGGATGAATTGATCACCACCGCGAGATCCCTACCGGGCGCGGTGCGTAAAATCGTCGGACGTCCGCCCACTTCGATCGTGGTCACATCCAGGTTTACCGAATCGACTCTGGCTACCATGTCCCCCTCGGTAAGGGCTACGTATACATAGCGTTCGCCGCTCGCCGGGGGAGTGAATTCCTCCTCGACTTCCGGAGGTTCGATTATCCCACCGTCCGGTCCCTCCCGGACCGGCACGCAGCGGTTGAACTCGTTGCAATACTCCCCCGGATTACAATCATTCGCGGAAAAACACTCCCAGTGAGTCTCTGCGTCCGCTACCCAACCGCCGTCTTGGTAACCCTGATTCCAGTTGGAACCATAATCTTGTTCATCCATGCCGCAGCCGGAACTGCAAAACAGTGCCGCCGCTGTTGCGACAAAAAACAAAAACCCGTTTTTAGTCGACATGACTTTTCCTTCCCTGGTCTGGATGTTCATCCGGATCTCGACAGCGAAAATGACTCCTCGGCCGGACCGACTCCATGCGCAAAACGTTTCTGAGCGCGCGAATCTTACAGATTGCAATCTTTGTGCCACTTCTGAGTTGGAGCGAAGGAGACCATAATGGAAGAAAATCAGGTCGAAAAAGCGAATCCCCGCTTGTCAAAAACAGGAATCCGGGTTTTTCACGACAAATTTGTCAGAATAAGTTTGTTTACTATGACGGGCCTCTCTAAAGAACCCACCAAGATCGAGGAATGTAGAGCTTTTCAAAAACCCTGATCGCATAACGGTCGGTCATACCCGCGATGAAATCGGTCACCGCGCGGTCAATCGGTTCTCTCAGCTGCTGCGGACAATTAGGCCAGTAATCTCGGAAAAACTCTTCCGGATTGGATGTAAACCTGACCCAAAGATGTTCCATGATGTCCGTTGCCTTCGCGAATCTGCCGTGAACACGTGGATTTTCGTAGAGGTTTATCCATAAAAAATCCCGTAGATCAGAGAGAGCTTGCAACACTTGCGCTCCGAGCCGTACCTTCGGCTCGCTGTCCAGGTCGGTGTTTGCGAGCAGATCCTTTACCAGCCCTGCTATCCTGTCCGAATGGCGTTTTCCGAGAACCGAGAGCACTGAATCTGGAATATCGGATGGAGAAATCACCTTACCCCGCAAAGCGTCATCCATATCGTGGTTGGCGTATGCAATGATATCCGAAATACGGACCACCTGCGCTTCCACGGTCACCGGAAACTCGGAATCCACCGGGATCACATCGGGAATTATGGGTCCCTTTCCCTTGGAATGGAAAAGAATCCCTGCTCGCACCTCGGCCGTGAGGTTCAACCCTTCGCCCTTTCGGGTCAAAACATCCACTACCCTGAGGCTCTGCTCTGCATGCCTGAACCCGCCGGAATACAACTTATTTAACACATCCTCGCCCGCATGTCCGAATGGCGTGTGTCCGAGATCGTGGCCGAAAGCTATCGCCTCGGTAAGCTCTTCATTCAACCGCAGCCCTTTTGCTATGGTTCCTGCGATCTGCACGACTTCAAGGGTGTGAGTCATGCGCGTCCTGTAATGATCGCCTTCCGGGTTTAAAAACACCTGGGTCTTTCGCGCAAGCCTCCTGAGAGGTTTTGAATGCAAGATGCGATCCCTGTCTCTAGCGAACGCGGTCCGCACCGTGCACGGCTCTTCACTCACCGCCCTTCCCACGCTTTTCGCGCTTCGCTTCGCCGCGGGATGAAGGCAGCGGGATTCCATTTCCTCTGTGGTTTTTCTTATCTTGTCTGAATCAAGCATTTACCGCTCTCTCAACGCTTTTTCCTGGAACCTTTCTTTCCCGATGCTTTCTTTTCCGGGACGGCTTGTCCGGATTCAGCGAATTCCAGTTCTATTTGCCTTCTCAGAAGGGAAACATCAAGCACTCTCACCTTCAAACGGGTTGCCGGACCTATGCGGTGACCCGAACGCCGAGCCGTAAAAAAGAGTCCGTCGCCGTCGTCGACCCACTCCTCATCCGGGGAAAACCTTACGAGCCCTTCCACGTAAGGATGGTCGAGCCTCACGAACGCTCCGAACGGCATGACCGAATGGACCGTTCCTTCAAACTCTTCTCCCACCCGCGACTGCATGAGCGCGCATGAAAAAAGGTCCAGAGCCTGGCGTTCAAGGTCCACTATGCGCCGCTCTCTTTCCGACAACTCGACAGCGGTCTCCTCCAGCTCGCCCGGAGACTCCCCGGCTTGCGAGGCGCACGTTTTTTTTCTTTTTCTGTTGAGACTTTTCGCCTCTTTTCCCAGGAATTCTTTCAGCGCCCTGTGCACCATCAAATCCGGATACCTTCTTATGGGCGACGTAAAATGAAGGTAAGATTCCGCGGCCAGAGCAAAGTGCCCTTCATTTTCACAACTGTATGAAGCCTGCATCAGGCACGAGAGAAGATACGGCCCCAGGGCCTCGGCTTCCCATTCGGGCAGTTCGGCCAACTGCCGCGCAACCCGGGCAAGCCCTTTGGCAGAATCCGTTGACAGATCCGACGTATATTTTTCCAGGCCCAAACGCTTCAAAAGCACGATGAACCTATCCAGCCTCTCCGGATCGGCATCCGGATGAATTCTCCACATCGTTGTAACACTGTTACGGGCCAGCAGCGCTCCGATGATCTCGTTTGTCTCGAGCATGCACTGTTCAACAAGCCCGTAGGCTTTTTTCTCCCATTTGCCTTGTTTCTGCCGGACCACATCATCTACTTTCAAAACATCTCCCGAAGAAAACGTCACTTTGGCTTCCGCTGTTGTGATCTCCAGCATTCCCCGGCGGCGGCGCTTGCCCAACAGGATTCCGGCCGTATCTTGAAGCCGCAACACATGATTCACGATGAACTCATCCACTTCCCTTCTAACGGACGGTTCTCCGGAAATAATCCGGGCCGTTTGACCGTAGTCCAGCCGCGCCCGGGACCTGATCAATGCAGGCCCCACCCAGTGCAACCTGCCGTTTCCCTTGTGATCGATATCTACGGCCGTGACCATGGCGAATCGATCCTCTTCCGGAGCGAGGCTGCAAACGCCTGAACTCAGGACTTCGGGCAACATTGCCACCGCCCGATGAGGAAGATAAATGCTGAAACCTCTTTTCCGGGCCTCGAGATCACTCGGGCCTCCTTCTTTTACAAAAAAGGATACATCCGCAATCGCCGTCCAAAGGCGGTGAAACCCATTTTCCAGGATTTCAACAAAAAGAGCGTCGTCAAAATCCCGCGCGTCCTCGGGATCGATCGTGATAAATTCCAGGTCGCGAAGATCCCTTCTTTCAAGACCGGTTTCATCTCTCCCGCTCTCGAACAGCTGTGCGCTTTTTCGCGCTTCATCCAGGACTTCCTCCGGGTACTCTTCACCCACTCCCGCCAATATCAGGATCTTCCGGCTCTCCACGTCCAAACTTCCGGGAGTTCCCAAAACCTCTAACACTCTTGCAAGGGGGCTTTGCTCAGGACCCTCTGGAAACCTGATGATCTCGGCTATCACCGACACGTCATCAACATCTTTTTCCGGCGGCTCCAGGTCAATGGCAAGACCGAGCTCGGGGTCGTCGGGTTCCAGGATCCACTCACGCCCCAAACGGAGAGCCGTGCCCGCAACAAGCGCCCGGTTCCTTTTGATCACCTTCAAAACTTTCCCCTCCGGACCTTTTCCCAACCGCCCGGGATACACCCGAGCCTCCACCACGTCCCGGTCCATCGCGGAACCGCTCCGGCCCGGCGGAATGAAAACCCCTTGCCCGCGCACACCCGAATCCACAAAGCCGTACCCTGCCGCCTTGCGGCGATAAACACCCTTTACGGTCTCATAATCATCCTTTTCCGGGTCCCCGGTTGAAAGAGCGTATCTCCCTCCCTTGAGCCGTTCAATGGCCCCCCGATCCTGCAGGTCGCGCAACGCGCTTTTGACCAGGTGGCGATCTCGTCGCGAGAACCCCAATGCTGCTTCCAGGTCCGCAAGCCGCGGCGGACGGTCTTTACTGTTTTTTATTATTCCATACAAACGTCGTACAAGTTTCAAAATAATCTACCTATCTTTTGAAGAATATATCACTGTCTTGATGCGCAAGCGGATTGAAGAGCGGTCTCCATTCGCTCCTTTCACACCGTCAGCCCGCAGACCCAAGAGCAAACAGGACTCCATCGTCATTGCCGAAATAAATTCGCCCGCCCGGTGCAATCGCGGCCGTGGAATCCACGTCGTTTCCAGAGTCAAATCGCCACAGCATCTTTCCATTGCGATCCAGGCAATAAAATCGGCCGTCCTGGGAACCGAAGAATATGTTTCCATTCCCGTCTACAACCGGGGAAGATTCGATTCTTCCCGTGGTGGGAAATGCCCAACGCGCTTTTCCGCTCGAAGGATCAACAGCATAAAGCCTGCCGTTGTGCGAACCGAAATAAACCGTCCCATCCCGCCCCAGCGCGGGCGCTGCCCTCACCGGAGCGCCCGTAAGCACTGTCCACTTCAGCTTCCCATCAGGCGTCAGTGCATATAAGCGGCCATCGTCCGATCCGATATAGACCGTACCGTCGGAAGCCAGAGAGGGAGTCGAATCCACATCCGCGCGCGTCGCGAAACTCCAGACGACTCTTCCTTTTTCGTCGATTGCGTGAACCCGATCATCCCTGGAACCAAATATGTAAACTCCATCCTCCCGGAAAGCAGGTGATGAACGCACATGGCGG
>SLPX01000421.1 GCA_007131745.1 Myxococcales bacterium | reverse complement strand
CGAGCGGGAGGTCGTTTCACCTCGGACATGGCTGCTTTCGGTGGGATGGCGCAAGGCCGGGGATGTAGACATCACAACAATTCCGGGCAAATTGTAAAGGCCCATCCGCTTTCGGTTACACGAACCTCACCCGGAGAATTTTAAACAACGACGTGCCGCGTTTTTGGAGCCTGCGAAAACATGGCCTCGGCCGCACCGGGACCGGCGGTTTGTCCACCGCCTTAAAAAACAGGCTCGCTCGATCATTCGCTGTCATCAGAGCGAGCCGCAAAAAAAGGCAGATGGACAATAAACCGACATCTAAGTTGCGCTTCCAGGTGCTGGGGGTGGTGGAATGGGTGAAGCGACTCGGACGAATTTGCCGAACCATAAAAGTCGCAGCAGGGCCGGAGTTAGCCGGCGTTCGAAGTCGCGCTTCCGGGTGGAGGAGGGGTTGGAATGGGTGAAGGATGAAGCGGCTTCGACGAGGCGCAGACGAAACTCCCGCAGGGAGGTTCAAACAAGCCGTCCGGCGATTTCGGCCCCTGCGAAGACCCATGGTTCGGCATCGCTGTGACAGACGGTTTGTCCACTGCCGACAAAACAGGCTCGCTCGATCATTGGCTGTCATCAGAGCGAGCCGCAAAAAAAGGCGGTCGCCCAATAAGACGGCGTTTGAAGACCGCTGCCCGAAGGGCTGAAGGGATTCAACCGAGTCGCCGATGATGCTCCCCAAGGGGGAGCTTCAAACGGCGACGTCCGGCGGTTTGGGCGCCGCCGTAAAAAACTGGCTCGCTCGATTGTCACCGGATGAGGGGGACGTACGACGGACTCTGTGACTTGTTAAAGGAAGAAGGGCGTCGGGTTGAAAGAGTTGCAAAGGTTTTTTCGTACCACCTTCCAATGGAAACAATTCTTTTGTATATTGCCCAACATGAGAATCGGAATCGATCTTGGTGGAACAAAGATTGAAGGCATCGTAATGAACCATGAGGGCGATGTCTTGGAGCGCATCAGGAAACCCACGCCGAAAGGCGATTACGAGGGGATAATATCAAGGATTGCAGCTATTGTACGCGAGCTTGAAACAAGGGTGGACGGCCGCCACACAATCGGCGTAGGAACGCCGGGCGCGGTCTCGCCTGCAACCGGCTTGTTAAAAAACTCCAATTCTACAGCGCTCAACGGCCGCCCCCTTCGTGAGGATCTTCAGAAAACCCTCGGACGACCGATTGAATTCACCAACGACGCAAACTGCTTCGCGCTTTCGGAAGCCCTCGGGGGCTCGGGTGACGGGAAGGAGGTTGTGTTCGGAGTGATCATAGGCACGGGAACCGGTGCCGGCGTCGTGGTGAGAGGGAAGGTGCTGAGCGGCCCCAATGCAATCGCGGGAGAGTGGGGCCATAACCCCCTTCCGTGGCCGCGGCCCGATGAGCTTCCCGGGCCTGTTTGTTATTGCGGCCGTAGGGGATGTCTTGAGACTTACCTGTCCGGCCCGGGGATGGCTTCGGATCATCTGCGGATATCGGGAGAGGGCCAAGAGGAGAAGAACGGCACTACGAAAAAACCGGAACCCGGGGATATCCTCCGGATGGCTCAACAAGGAGACGAGCGGTCCGAGGATACGCTCAGGCGATACGAGGACCGTCTTGCGAGAGGGCTGGCTCATGTGATCAACATTTTGGATCCTGATGTCATTGTGCTCGGCGGAGGACTTTCAAACATAGACAGGCTATATAAAAACGTCCCTAAGCTCTGGGGCGAATACGTATTCTCCGACACGGTCGAAACACTTCTTCTGCCGCCTCGTTTCGGAGATTCGGGTGGGGTGAGAGGAGCAGCCCTTCTTCCCTCACTCGAGAAAAAGGGCGGGACACGGAAAAATCACCTGGAAGGCTAGTTAGCTCTCTTCATGTATTCATAGCAATGTTCATTGGCCGTGGTGCCGTGAAGCCGATCTTTTTTCATCACAAAAGTGATGTGCTGCCAGATCTTGGTCCCACAGGTGCTTCGCCACAAAAACTGCCCGGTCCACCTCGACCCGTCTTCTTTCAACTTGAAGATCTCATCCCCTCTCGAGTATCCAAACGTACCGCCCCTGCCCAAAACCCTGATGCGCCCCGATATATTCTCTCCCCTTCCGGTAAACTCGATGACCATACCTCTTGAGTTCCAGCAACTGACCTCCCAGGAACCGGTTATTCCTTTTGTGCGTTGAGCTTTCAACTCCCGCACACCGAATGGAATGATCAACGCAGACACTCCTGCCAGAAAAAAACAAATCATGATCAACCGTCTCTTAGTACTCAAAGTACCTATTTTAACCACTGATTCCTTGGCAAACATTCAATCCTCCTATTTACATCTTTCCCGGAATCCTCCAAAATTCTCGTCGCCTATTCCGGCGCAAGACAGCATGAACATACCATGACCCGGCAAATCTTCAAAAAGAAGATCGAAAAGAAATCCACTCAGCATTTTTCAACGCTGAGAACCAAGAATGACATTCCCAGAGGCATTACCTGCAAAATGACCCCTCGGCATCTTCAAGGGTTGGACACAAGTCTTTGGGCTTCCCGGGGTACGCATGAGACGCAAAAACAAAAAGGGCCTACAGCAACATGGCCGTAAGCCCTTTGAATCATATATAGCGGGGTCAGGATTTGAACCTGAGACCTTCGGGTTATGAGCCCGACGAGCTACCTGGCTGCTCCACCCCGCAACAAACAAGCGTGTGTTTAAGTTATCCGAGCACCGGTGTCAACCCCCAACAATGCAAAAAAGAGAAAAAACTCTGCACGCTTCCGGGAGCAGCTTCCGGTTCACGAGTCGAAAAGCATTTGCACCTCTGTTTCAAGCCTGGAGAGAATCGTCCTTTCCTCGATTTCCAACTCGGAATCGTGCCTGTTCCAATAGCTGATATATTCTTTGAGCCCGTTCCCGCCGACTTGGCCCATCGCCCTCATCAAACGGACCGCGTTCTGCAATGTCCGGTCGTTCATCCACCACCTTAGCGTTGCGTACAGCTTGAACAGCCTGTCCAGCCAGACCGGGTCCATTTCGTGTTGCGCCAATCTAAGAAGTCCTTGAACCGTCATCTCGACTCTCGGGTCCAAAGGGGAAGGCGGTTCCGAAGCTGTAAGCAACCTTGTGACCCGGGCCTTTAGAAGCCGTTCGGCTTCTTTCCATCTTCCCATTTGCAGGGATTTCCGCAACAGATCCGCTTCCGCGCTGACTCCCCCTCCGACTTCCGCGTGATGTGGATCTATCGAGGCCATGGTGGGCAATGGTTGTCTTGCCTTGAAGCCATCAAGCGTTCCGCTGCGCAAACCTGATTTTTCCCTTGATCTTGATCTGGTTTCCATCAACAGCAAGGTCTGACTACCAATCGAAATCTTGTCGCCGTCTTTCAAGGCGGCCGGTGCCCGGACCTTGTCGCCGTTTAACTTGGTGCCGTTTTTACTGTCAAGATCCATCAAAACGGCTTTTCCATTGCGCACGGTTATGGAAGCGTGACGGCGGCTGACCTGATCGTCTTCAAGACAGACACCGCACTGTTCATCCCGACCGATGATGGTTTCACCTTCGTACAAATCGATGAGATGCGCCCCTAGTTTTACTCGAAAACTTGTTTCCACTGTACACCCTCGTTCCCACCGGATCCGATAGTCATTCCAAATCCGTTCGGCATCCGTGAACCGGCGCCGAACCGGGTGAATTACCGGATAAGAAAATCCGGATCCAAAGCAATACTCGGACCAAGGATTCTGACTACCCGTCCCGCCACACCGCCGGCCATCGTCACATCGTCCCCTATGTCCACAACATAAATATTTCCGTCCGGCGCTGTGACCGCCTTCGCCGGCAAACGGCACGCCAGATTGACACCCATGGCTCTGAAACCGGCCACAATATTAAAACCTATGGAGTCGCCCCTTTGCAGCTCATCCGCGTTTTGGGTTCCACCCAAAGTCAAACTGAAAAACGGATTCGAAAAAACATCGGGCTCCGGAAACACTCGAAATCTGAAGAGATCGGATGCTTCCTCGTCGTCGACACACATGCCGCCCATGTCTTCATCGGTCGTTCGAGACAATATCGCACCGGTAATCGACCCCACCGCCAGGTACACGCCGGCGGCTCGTATTTCGTAATCGACAAGCAATGGAAGACACCATGACAATTCCCCGTCAATTTCATAGTAGGCATTAGGCAAAGGAGCATTGACGCATCTCCCTTCCAAACAAACACCGCCTACCACCGCACAATCCTCGACCGGTTCTCCATCCCATCCGACTTCACTACAATCCACCGCGCATCTCCCTTCTTCGCACAGGAAAGACAAACCGGGTTCATCCTCTATTCCGCAATCCGCAGCCGTATCGCACGACGTTCCGGGCGCCATGGTCAGGCCCAATACAAGCAAGTCGTCATAAGCGTCGATCACCTCGTATTCCCTGGTTCCAAGAGCCAAGGGAAGACATGCATCATTAACCGTTTCGGTGCGCACGTGCCTGGCATCAAGGCAAATTCCGCCCAGAGTCTGGCCGGTACGTGGGTTATCCAAGCAACCGAATCCCTCGGGACAATCTCTGTCAAAACTACAGCCTTTTATCAAAAGTCGATCCCCGACATCCACCCCGGTGGAACAGAATCCCTTTGAACCAGTGTCTCGGAATTCGACCGTATCACCGTTGTTTTCCAAATCGACCCTTTTCACGACGTAGCCCGTGGACCGGCCGCCACCGGGTAAAATACCCTCGTACCCCAAGGTCCAGGTCTCACTCACAGCGATCTTCGGATCATCGATGATCACGGAATCAAGGGTCACCCCTGCAGGCGGATCCCGCACCTCGCTTCCCCTCCTGTAATATTTGAAAGGCTCTTCCGCCCTGGGCGGGCCGTCTTCGGTGGACCGGGTGTCGACCGAATTGCGAATCTGATGCGATATCACGGCATGGATGCCGTCCGCCATTCTCGCGTCCAGGGGGTCCTGATCGTCACCATTTTCCGCCGGGCGAAACCGTTCATCCACATTTATTAAATATGATGCCCCGTCCATTGTCACCCCGTAAGCAAACACACCGTCAAGCCTGCGTGGATCCAGAACATCCAACTCTTCATCATATCCTTCGGCGAAAACCACAGTAAAACCAACGTCGACAAACTTTCTGGATGCTGGTGGGGTTATTCCGGGTGTTTCGAACATGGGAGCGCGCATCACGTCTTCATCCAATGGTATGCAGGCGCCGTAGGACCGCCGCCATCCCTGGATTTGAAATAAAGGATCCCTGGGATCGGGATTTGTCTCACACTCCATCTCAGGTTCGCCGGACACATCAATCACCCTTATGTCTCCGTCACGGGTGACCGCATATAAAAACTGGAAATCATCGGGCGTAATCGAAACCGGAGAAAGCCTGATCCTGCGTATTCCCAGCCGGACATTTTCCAGCTCAAGCACCCTGGAACCGGCATAGTTGAAACTCCCCTCGGGAGTGAGGGAAATCATGGCTACATAATCACCCCTGTCGGGCGCTATGTACAACACGGGACTTCTCCCGGTCTCGGCAAAACTTCTGTATGCAAAATGGCGGGGTCCATCCTCGCTCAACGATCCTCCCTGAACCGCGTCGCCGAAATAATCCGGACATTCACGGGGACAAACAGGATCAGTACCCATGTCCAGGATGCCTTCCCTGGTAACGCGGGCACTTTGAAGGATACGACCGTCGGCCAGATTCACCTCGGCGACAAGGCCGCAGCCCGGAAAGGAAACAAAAGCGCTGTATTCACTGCCCGATGCAGAACACGCTGCCGCCTGGGGCGGCCAAAAAGGCCCCGGCGTCATGACCAGGTCCGCTGGTCTAGCCAACAACCTTCCCGAATCGGTATAAAAAGAAACATGCCTGACCAAAGGTCCGCTTTCCTCCTCCCGGATCGTGTCCGCTCCCACGAGATCAAGCAAACCCGTTGTATCCACAAGACTCGCATTGCATTCCCCGCCGTTCAGGGTAACCGCCGAGCATCCGTCATGTGTAACCCCGACAGCTGTAGGCAATGAACCGACCGGGACGAATGTGAAACCGGGTTGCCGGGATTCAAGATCCAAAAGAGTCCTGCGGGTTACGTTCACAAGTCCAAGTTCTCCCCTACTGGAGTTCAGCACGAGCCCCAGGAGGGTTCTTTTTCCGAGAGTTTCCTCGCATTCTTCCTCCGAACTCTCACACCAGACCAGCGAGGTATCGCACAAATCAGCGCCGAGAGCCGAAATCGCTTCGCTCTCCGGGTCCACCGGTCCCGCGCAAAAAAAGGCCATGTCAACAGGTCTTTCAAGATTTCTTTGAGGAGTTTCAACCTTCGCCTTTTCGCAACCGGTCAAAACAAAAGATAAAACGCAAACCAGACATGCAGCGACATGTTTACTCTTCAAAAGCAACCCCTTCACTGTTTCACCGCCCTTTCAGGTCGCCCGATACGACCAATCACCCTGTTCCAGGTCGGGCTGTCGGGATCCAGGTCAATGACGGCAACGGTATTTTCCGCGAACACGCTCACAAACCCGAGGGATCGAAGCGAAGCCGGCAGCCACGGGTCATCGCTTGTAAACGCCATGTCGTGAGGGCCGCTTCCCACCGGAATTACCGCTAACAAATCCCCCGAGTGGGGATCCAACACGTACACCTGCCCCGTGGCCCAACACACGGCATACGCGGACAACCGGCCGTCCAGAGTTCTTCTCAGCCTGATGTTGGACGGCTGCAAACACAAATCAATTGCATCTATGATTTCCTTCCTGGTTTTTCCATCATCAAGACTCGTGTCCATCACGATTACCGCAGGGGGAATCCTTGAAACGGCATAAAGCTTGTCTTCGACATCATCTACGGCCAACCCTCGAATATCACCAGCCGTCACCTCTTCCAGCGGTCCGAATGGAACCCTTATCCTTATGCTTTCCGCAAGCACCAACAAGGGATCCCCGTCACCTGGGTTCCTGGGAGAATCACTACATGACGCCCCCGCCCTTCCCTTGCCCGCCATGCAAATACGCGCCCAATCATCCTTTGCAATCAGTGTGGGCCGGCATTCCTGAAAACCGGGACATTCTTCATCCGCAACACAGTCCATACAGCGTCCTTCAAAACAAATTCCGCTTTCACATTGTTCGGATTCATCACACACCCGGCCGAGCGGGCGATCACCCGCCCGGCATACATGGTAGCCCCCTTCGCCCTCCATGCATTTCTGCACACCCTTGCAATCCTCGTCTGCACCGCATTGCGCGCAAGTTCCTCCCGTGCAGAAACCCGAATTGCATTCCGCGTCGTCTCCGCAGCTTTCCGCCAAAACCGAATCACCTCCGCTGCAACTGAAATATCCTTTCTCTTCATCAAAAACACACTGCTTCGAACCGGCGCAATCCTCATCCCGCTCGCATTGCGAGCAGATCTCTCCATGGCAAAAGCCGGTAGAGCAACCCGCCGCCCGGAGAGATGCGGACTGGAGCCTGAAAAGCAGCATTTCAGGAGCCACCCGATTCGACACCACTATTTCGGTTTGCGGATCGCCCGCTCTCAAAGCAGCGACGCCGAACCCTCCCCTGCGGCCGTCCAAGCCGGGTGCAAGATACTCTGCAGTAACCTGCCGCAGCACGGGGACGTCATCATTGCTGAAATCGAAAAGGCTGATCGACCCATTACTCAGATGCGTCATGTACATGAACCGCAAATCCCTGTCTGTAAAAACGCCATACGGTTCCGCGGGAATCTTCACCGTGGAATACGGCGTATCCTTCGGCGTTTCCGAAACCATGTGCGCCCTGGCGCAATCAGGTATTTTCTCTCCCGACAGGGCGCAACCTCTTCCACAACTAAGGCACTTTACCGGTGAATCCCTATCGGGTCCTTCATGAACAACGTCGATGTAGGTCAACGAAGGATCGCCGCGTACCGGAATGTACAAACGATTGAAGCCGTATCCATTCGGCTCAGCCTCGGGAACCCACGGCTTACGTTGGAGCACCTCAATGGATCCCGGAAAATGACCGACCCTCACCGTAGCCTGCGCTATGATGACGCTCGATTCCTCGCATTCAAGGACCATGGGGTCTTGAGGGTCCCAGCTGCACCCCGGACCACCTCCCGACTCCAGCTTGCGGGCGAGAGCCTGGAGGTCGATCATGTTAACGGTTCCCCCGTTGTAATTCAAATCAGCGTTTCCGTTTGTGACGAAGAGGTAACGGCCATCATCGGTCACGGCCAATCCTGTCGGAAAGAAAAACTTGTCCCTCGGCGGATCGATACCAGGCCGATCCACTCCCCGTATGCCGTCGAGGTCATTCTGACAACCCCAGTTAGCACAAACCAATCCCGCGCACATAAACACTGCCGCCGACGAAAAAATACTCCAAGCGAATGAACGCACTGTTTGGAAAAAACTCTTCACAGTCTTACATCCTAATTGCTGTTCCCCCGCTTTTCTTTGATTGATGCTCTTGCAGCAGCCAATCGTGCGATGGGAACCCTGAACGGGCTGCAACTTACGTAGTTCAAACCTGTACGGTGGCAGAATTCAACTGAACTCGGTTCGCCCCCATGTTCACCGCAAATTCCAACTTTGAGTCCGGAGTTACCGGCGCGCCCTTTCTCCACCCCCATCCGTACAAGTTGTCCCAAACCTTCCTGGTCTATGGCCACGAAAGGATCTTTCTTGAATAACTGCGTCTCTACGTAATGAGGTAAAAACCTTCCTGAATCGTCACGACTCAGCCCGAAAGTCGTTTGAGTCAGGTCATTAGTTCCAAAAGAAAAGAAATCCGCAACCGCGGCTATCTTGTCGGCCACAAGGCATGCTCTCGGCAATTCGATCATCGTTCCGATGAGGTAGTCCAAATCCACTCCCTGCTCCTGCAAAACTTCTTTCGCCACCCGTTCCACAACTTCGCGTTGATGACGAAGCTCATTTTCATGGCTAACAAAAGGAATCATGATCTCCGGGCAAACTTCCTTGCCCGCTTTTTTCAGTTCGCATGCAGCTTCCAAAATTGCCCTGGCCTGCATTTCCAAGATCTCGGGATATGTTATCGCAAGCCTGCATCCCCTGTGTCCGAGCATGGGGTTTGCCTCATGCAAACTCTCTACTGTCCCCTTTATCTTGTCAATCGACACCCCCATGTCATCGGCAAGCATTTTCTTATCCTTTTCCTCGTGGGGCAGGAATTCATGAAGCGGCGGATCAAGTGTTCTCACGGTCACCGGCCGCCCTCCCATCGCTTCGAAAATACCGGCGAAATCTTCACGTTGCATGGGCAACAACTTGTCCAAAGCCTTCCTCCGGGTTTCCTCGTTTTCGGCAAGTATCATTTGCCGCACGTACTTGATGCGATCCCCCGAAAAGAACATGTGCTCGGTCCGGCAAAGACCGATGCCCTCGGCCCCGAACTTCACGGCTTGCTCCGATTGGTCGGGCTGATCCGCGTTCGTGCGAACATTCATCGTGCGATGCTTGTCCGCCCATTTCATTATCCTGTCGTACGTCTTGAATGTTTCGGACTCTTCCGGCCGGAGCGAACCCTCGAGGATCACCTGCAACACCTCCGACGGCCTTGTCTGGATTCTGTCCTTGTAAACGTGGCCGGTGGAACCGGATATGGAAATCCAATCCTCTTCTTTTACCACTTCATCCCCGACCGAAAACTGTTTCTTCTTGTAATCGATGTTGAGAGCGCCGCACCCCGCCACGCACACTTTGCCCATCTGTCGTGCCACAAGCGCCGCATGAGAGGTCATTCCCCCCAACGCAGTAAGGATACCCTGGGAAACGGCCATCCCCTTGATGTCTTCTGGGGATGTTTCATTTCTCACCAGAATGACCGGATCCCCCCCTTCGGCCAATTCCTTCGCCCTCTCTGCCGAAAACGCTACCTTGCCGGAAGCAGCTCCGGGACCCGCGTTCAGCCCCTTGGCGAGCGGCCTGGCGTCCTTCAAGGCAGCAGCGTCGAACACCGGTCTCAGGTACTGATTGAGTTGATCCGGCTCCAGCCTCATCAAGGCTTCTTCCTCGTCGATCAAACCTTCGGTAACCATGTCCGCGGCAATCTTGAAAGCTGCAAAACCTGTTCTTTTTCCCGTCCTTGTTTGCAGGAGATAAAGCTTGCCCTCCTGGATGGTGAACTCAAGGTCCTGCATGTCACCGTAATGCTTCTCCAATTTGCGCTGGATTTCGTCGAGTTGCTTGTAGCACTCCGGAAAAAGCTCCTCCAAGGTGGGCGGATCATCTTCCCCTCGTTCCACCTTCCTGAACTTGGAAGGAGTGCGGATTCCGGCCACTACATCCTCGCCCTGTGCATTTACCAGAAACTCTCCGTAGAAAACATGCTCACCGGTTGCAGGATCCCTCGTAAAGGCCACGCCCGTAGCAGAATTCTCACCCATGTTTCCGAATACCATGGCCTGGACATTCACCGCGGTCCCCCATTCAGCCGGAATATCATTCAGCGCACGATACACTCTCGCCCTCTCGTTTTCCCACGAACCAAAAACCGCGCCGACTGAACCCCAAAGCTGCTCTTTCGGATCCATCGGAAACGGCTTGCCGGCCTTTTCTTCCACTACTTTCAGATAGCTCTTGCACAGATCTTCGAGAGCGTCGCCATCCAACTCAGCGTCGATCTTAACCCCTTTTTCTTTCTTCTTTTCAGAAAGTTTCTCCTCAAACGCTGAATGCTCCACTCCCATAACCACATCGCCGTACATCTGGATCAGGCGGCGGAAACTGTCAAAAGCAAACCTCTTGTTGTCGATTTTCTCTCCCCACTTGCGCGCTGTATCCATGTTCAGGCCCAGGTTCAAAACCGTATCCATCATCCCGGGCATAGACACCCGTGCGCCTGAACGGACCGAAAGCAGCAATGGTTTTTCGGGATCTCCAAACCCCGCGTCCATTTCTTTTTCCATGGCCTCCACGGCTGCATCCACCTGGGCTCGAAGTTCATCCGGATATTTTCTCCCGTGGTCGTAATAATGGGTACATACCTCCGTACTAATCGTAAATCCCGGAGGCACCGGAACACCCAATAGCGACATCTCGGCCAGATTGGCTCCCTTTCCGCCCAACAAGTTCTTCTTACCCGCGTTGCCGTCGGTTTCATTCGGTCCGAAACGATACACATACTTCATCTTGCCTCTCCTCCAGTTAGGTTAAGGTTCAAGTTCTGGTTTCATTTTCTTACCATCCAACCCGATACTTTTACAAGAGCGCATGCAAAAACAAAGCTCCAAAATGATCCAAACAAATGCAAGGCCCATCTCCCGTTGGGACCGAGACCTCGCCTGTAGTTATCCGGATCCAACAGCCAGAACTCGTTTGTCCAGGCCTGAAAAGACAGCTCACCTGCATCCCTCAAGATGATAATGAGCCTTACTCCGTTATATCCGAGCCAAAATGACAGGGCAAGGAGTCCAAGACCTAATACAAAAAGCAATGCTCTCACAAATCCTATCCATACTCTGCAATGCGGTTGCAGGCAAATCCAAATGCACGGATGTAATCATTACCTTCAAGACCCCTTTCCAGGCCCCTTTTCACCAGCGCCTCCTCCACCCGCATCCGTTTCAACCCGCGGCTATTATCTTAAAATCCGCAACTCTTCGAAACAGCGCATCCACCTCTCTCAGCAGCGCCAACCTGTTTTCAACCTCATGCTTTTCAGAATCCAGAACGCGTACATTGTCGAAAAACGCGTCGATCCAAGGTCCCAGTCCCGCCATTTTCTTGAGCGCTGTTTCGTAATCACCAGCGTCGAGATCCGCTTCCACCTCTTTTCTTACTCTTGTCAACTCATCCCACAATTTCTTCTCTTCCGGAGCCTTCAGCAGATCTTCTTTGAATTCAACGGCCTCACCGCCCGCCTGTTTAAAAATGTTGGCCGTCCTGCGAAACGCGGTTGCAAGTTTGCCGAACTCAGGGCTCCCTTGGAGCGAAAGCACAGCGTTGATTCGGTGACTGATGTCGCAAGGATCCCAGCCGATTCCACTTTCCCTCATTTCATTAGTGCCGTCTTCACCGCTTCCCTCCGCTACGAACACCGCCCTAACAACGTCTCCGGGCGCATCCGCGGACAAGAGCGAACGCAGGCGATCTTTGAAAAACTCCAAGACATCAGCGGCCGGAGGCGTAACATCTTCTCGAAAAGGCCCGGCCGCGGTTTCCACCAATTCGGCCATATCAACGCGCACCCCGCGCTCCAGAATTATCCTCAAAAACCCAAGAGCCGCCCGGCGTAACCCGAAAGGATCCCCGCTTCCCTTGGGTTTGAGCCCAGCGCCGAAGCCTCCCACGATAGTGTCCAGCTTGTCGGCCAGCGAGGTCACAACACCCGCTCCCGTCACGGGCAAAGGATCCGATGGCCCCCTCGGAAGATAATGCTCGTAAATCGCCGCGGAGATCTCTTCACCAAGACCTCCCTGCAAAGCATACTTTCTTCCCATCACTCCTTGCAGTTCAGGAAATTCGCCCACCATGTGCGTCACAAGGTCGGCCTTGGAAAGCAGCGCAGCTTCATGAGCAACATCGGGATCGGCTCCGAAAAGCGGCGCCAACTCCCGCGCAAGGCGGGCCACACGCTCTACCTTTTCCTTCATGGAACCCAGCTTCTTCTGATAGGTCACGTTCTTCAAGCCTTCGGCCCACTCTTTGAGGGGAATCTTCAAGTCTTCCCGTCTGAAAAATCGAGCGTCCGCCAGCCTTGCCGCAAGGACTCTTTCATTGCCTTCGGCAGAGACCCCCGAATCATTCACCTGTGTTCCAAGTATCGTGACAAAACGAGGCGCCAGGTTTCCTTCACCATCCTCCATTGCAAAATATCTTTGATGGGTCCTCATGGCGGCCACCAGCACTTCAGGTTCCACTTCCAAAAACTCTTCATCGAATTTTCCGCAGACCGCCACCGGCCATTCGGTGAGATGCACAACCTCTTCCAGCAAAGCTTCATCCGGACGAACCTTCATGCCGTATTCAGACTCAATCGTCTTGATCTGTTCCCGGACGACTCGCCGCCTTTCTTCATGATCCGCAAGCACCATTCTTTCCCGCAAATCCTCAAGGTAACTTCCCGGGTGACTTATAGCGAAAGGTTCCGGACTCGAAAACCGATGCCCCCTCGAAAGCTTCCCGGAACGAACACCTGCATATTCCATTTCCAAAACATGTTCGCCGAAAAGAGCAACTATCCATTGCACGGGTCGTACAAACGTCTCACTTCCATCACCCCAACGCATGGACTTCCTGAAACGCAACCCCGAAATCACTTCCTTCAAGATGTCGGGCAGGACTTCCACAGCCGGCAACCCTTTTTCTTCCAGCGGACACGCTACATATTCCCCTTTTTCGTTCTTCACTCTTTGAAGCTCAGTTACATCCACCCCCATCTTCCGAGCAAATCCCTCGGCAGCCTTACTCGGGTTGCCCCCCTTGTCGAAAGCCACGGCAGCGGGAGGTC
This sequence comes from Myxococcales bacterium, assembly GCA_007131745.1. The sequence goes on along the minus strand of SLPX01000421.1, from coordinate 2,982 downwards.
CCATCACCAACTCGGACACGTCCACCTGTTTTCCCTCCACATCTTCCACGCATACGGCCAATCTTCGAGGAGCGGCAAACACCTTGATATCCCCGTAAGCCAGCCTCCTTTCATCCAAACCTTTTTTCACCATCACGGGAAGCTGTTCAGTCGCTCGTTTCAATTCTCCGGCCGGAACCTCCTCAATGCCAATCTCAAAAAGCAAATCCGCGTTCTCCACTTCGCCGACAATCCCCCCCGCTCTCTTGGACGACGCAGCGACTCCTCTCTCTTCTTGCCCACCTTCATCGCCATCCCGCCCCTCATCCGCCTTCAACAGGGGAAACCCCTCCTTCCGCCTTGCCTCGACAAAAGCCTCGGCAACCTTAAAAGCGATTTTTCTCACCCTCAGAATGTAGGCCTGTCTTTCGGTCACGCTGATAGCGCCCCTCGCATCCAGCACGTTGAATACATGTGAACAGCGAAGGCAGCAGTCATAAGCAGGGAGCACGCACTCTTTTTCAAGCGCGCTGAACGCCTCGGCTTCAAACTTGTCGAACAACTCGTGGTGCAAAGAAACATCGGCCACTTCGAAGTTATAAGTGGAAAGCTCCCACTCATCCCTCCGGTGCACGTCTCCATAACTCACACCCGGAAGCCAGGTAAGGTCGAAAACGCTGTCTACTCCCTGGAGAAACATGGCGATCCTCTCCAGTCCGTAAGTCAACTCGGCTGAAACCGGCCGGCAATCCAGCCCGCCCGCCTGCTGAAAGTACGTAAACTGGGTGATCTCCATGCCGTCGGCCCACACTTCCCAGCCCAGGCCCCACGCCCCCAACGTGGGCGATTCCCAATCATCTTCCACGAAACGAATATCGTGCTTCAAAGGATCAATCCCCAGCGCCCTGAGACTGTCCAAGTACAACTCCTGAACATCAGCCGGGCTGGGTTTCAGGATCACCTGGTACTGGTAATAATGCCCGAGCCTGTTCGGATTCTCTCCATATCTCCCATCCGCGGGCCGCCGGGACGGCTCAACGTAGCAAACCTTCCACGGCTCGGGACCCAGGCATCGCAAAAACGTCGCCGGGTTGAAAGTACCGGCCCCCGTCTCGATGTCCCAAGGTTGCCATATTACACAGCCCTTATCCGCCCAAAATTTCTGCAATTCAGCAATGACATCCTGGAAATGCATAGTCGCTCTTTCTTTCTTTTCTTCCTTATTCTCACCACCCGGTGAAAATCCTTATCAACCATCCTACCCACCAAAATATTCAGGAAACCCTACTCCGCTCCACGGCCCTGTCAAGCCGACAATTCGGCAATTCGACAACGTATCCCTTCTACAATAAGACCTCAACCCAATCAAAGTCGCTCAATAGACAAGGGCCGCGTTGAACCCGAAATTGGGCATAAAAAATTGAACAAGTTCAAATCGCGCGGACAACTGCAAAAACCGGAAAAACATTACCCCAAATTCATAACCGACCCTCAAAAAAACTGTATGATAATCTTCCTTTTTTGAGTTTGTTTTTTGGGCAAAGTACACATATTGGAGACAGGCAAAAGGCCCGTGGAACAACATTGCCGACGGGGATCGTTTTTCACCCGGCCAATACATTCTCACCCCGGCCTCCGGACCCAACATGAAAGCCAAAACAGATTCGGCTTCGTCTTCGGATGAATAACTCTCAACCCATGGCAAAAGTTCCATCCTCAAGCCGATGCGAATAACTACATCCCTTGTTTTGAAAGGAGAATTCTCCGGTTTGAACAACCTAATCTCCAGCATGGGAGTCAGGTTCAACAGATGACCCCAATACCAAGTGTATCCGCCGCTCAACCCGAAGTGAACGCTGCGGCTTTGATGTTTCGATCCTTTTCGTACCGAAATCTTATCCTTCTCGTGTTTGCGCCTCGTGGAAGTTTCACCTTTTTCGCTCACCATCTCGCAATGGAATTTTGCCGGAATCTTCGGGTAATCCGGATCCTCCAGTACGACCTCACTCGGCCCGGGCCGACCCACCTGTTCGGTCTCCACTTCAACTTCTATTTCATCATCTTCTTCGTCTCCTTCAGTTTCTTTTGCGTACTCTTGAGCTATCTCTATCACTTCTTTATTTACTTCTTCTTTTGCTGCTTCGGTCCCGGCATAAGGCTCTTCGTCAAAATCAGCAAACACCGATCCGGGCGCTAAAAGAATGGCGACGACAAAAACAAAGCCTGGTCGCATTTTTGAAATCTCAATGAACATAGGCGATATTGATCCCATAAACCCCGAAAGCCAACCTTGAGTATCCCAGATACATCAACACTTGAAACCGCTGAAGCAGCAGCATCCCGAATTCATAGCCCAGTCGCAGATTAACAAAGAAATCGTGTGTTCTTCTTTCCGGGTCCCGGTAGTCATCAAATTCCTTATAATGGGTAACAGTCATCTGAAGGCCGGCGAACGGACCATGCAAAAGACTGACCGGTCTTTTTTGATTCTTTCCCGGCCAATGCATCCTGTAGCCAACCTCGGGACCCACCATGAACATTCTTGTTTCGGGTGATTCACCATTGCCGCATACAAGACAGCCCCAAACGTGATGAAAGTCCATCCTGAGTCCCAATCTCATAACCCGGTCATGATTTTTCAAAGAAGATGTCAAAGGCCGGAACTTTCGGATCTCAAGTACAGGCATCACGTTCCACATGATGTCCAAACCCGCCGAAGGATGGAAATAGAGTTCATACCCCGCGCTTACCCCGAAATGAAACTTGAACTCCCACGTATCGGACAAATCTTCCATATCTCTCCCAGCATCTTGATGAAGCCCGGAAAGACGTCTCGCACTCCATATACCAACCCATTTTTCAATTGTCTTTTCACCCGATGCGTCCGGAGAGTCCAAGACGGGAGCGGGTTCGCACCTCCACGTTGCAGCTTTTGTTTCACTCCCCGATTCATCACTGCCGCCGGCCTTTTCACCCTCGGCGCCCGCTCCTGCGAACGCTCGT
>SLPX01000289.1 GCA_007131745.1 Myxococcales bacterium | reverse complement strand
ACTCTTGCCTTCAAAAGATTAATCTCTTCAATCAGCTCGAAATGATTCTTTGACCCGCCCGTCATAAAAGCTCCGTTGTCGTGCTAAAAACACGGTCATCAATGAAGAAGCAGCCCCTCGGACCGACCCACTTCAACAAGTCGAACCATATCATATTTATACTTTTTTTCCCAGGGATCAAGAAAGCTGAAAGCGCCTCCTGGAAAAACCGCTGGACATAGCGATGCCGAACCTATGGATCTCCACCAAGGTTCACTTCAACAGGGAAGGATCGATATACCCTTCAATCTGAGCGACAAACGTGTCCGGGTTAATGGGTTTTTCGATGTAACCGGTGCATCCCGCATCCAGGGCTCTCTTGCAGTCGCCCGGCATGGCATACGATGTCAGGGCTACGATGGGCGTCTCGGCGAACCTGGGATCGCTTCTCAGTTTACGTGCAACGGTATAGCCGTCCATCACCGGCAACTGGATGTCCAACAAAATCACATTCGGGCAGTTTCTCTCCGCCTCCTCGATACCTCTCTCGCCGTCCTTGGCCCACACCACTTCGTGCCCCCTTGTCTTCAGGATAAAGCTCACCAGGTAGAAATTCTGCTCGTTGTCTTCGATGTACAAAAACCTGACTTTCACTTTTTCTCCCCTCCTTCTGCCGGGAATTCTATACAAAAAACACTGCCATCTCCCCACTTGCTCTCAACCCGGATGGTTCCATCCAAAAGATCCATAACCCGCTTGCTGATAAACAGCCCCAGGCCGGTGCCTTCGTGTTTCTTGGCAGAACTCGAATCGACCTGCGAAAAGGGCTTGAACAACCGCTTCATCTGCTTTTCCTTGATGCCGATTCCCGTGTCGATGATACATATTCGGATCTTTCCATTTCCCGCGGATGCTTCAACGCTCACGTTCCCCCCGGGTTCGGTAAACTTCACCGCGTTCGACAAAAGATTTAACAACACCTGCTCCACCCGCCTTTTATCGCTTCTGATCCGACCAACATCCACTGCGATGTCGCGCTTTAGGGTCAATCCTTTTTTCTCCGCCTGAGGCGTGATCCCATCCACAGATTTCCGAATCACCTTCCGCAAGTCAAACTCTTCGAGTTCCACCTTAAATCGCCCGGCTTCAATTTTGGATATATCCAGCACGTCATTAATCAATGCCAACAAGTGCTTTGCGCTCCCGGAAACCATTTCAATCTGTTTGCATTGCTCCTCGTTCAACGGCCCGGCAAGTCCCTGAAGAAGAATACCCGAAAACCCGATAATCGAATTCAGCGGAGTGCGCAACTCGTGAGACATTGTAGCCAAAAAAGCTGACTTGGTTCGATCCGCTTCCTCGGCCGCCTCCTTGGCCAGGACCAACTCGCTTGCCAGCCGACGTTGCCTTTCTTCACCGGCCCGGAGTCGCACGGCCGTCCGCCGCAATGTTACGATCCAGATTGTCGTAAAAACCAGCATAACCATCACCCCCAGTGAAAGCCAAAGCAACCACTTGGGCCATGCCGGCGGTGTCTCACTTACCGACCAGCGACGCAAGGACCTATAATAAATGGAGGTAGAGTCTTTCTTCATCCTTTTCAGGTGGGTGTCGATGGCCTCGAGCATTTCAGGATCACCATGCAGCGGCGCTGCGAAAAAAAGCTGTGAAGGGCTGAAAATAATTGCCGTGTCCACCAGGCCGTACTTTTCTGAATGACGTATTCCATAGAACCTGTTCGTGACGACCGCGTCAGCCCGCCCCTCGGCAACCGCCCGAAAAGCAGCTTCAAAATCCGGCTTAAGCACAAGCGCAACATCCACACCGAAACCCTTGATCATCCCCTGGAACTGCTCTTGTTGCATCGACCCCTTGAGCACGGCAACCCGCTTGCCTTCCAGTTCCGGCAGAGATCGAATAATCGTGCCACTCAGAGCATACACCTGGCTCCAGCTCGAGAGAACCGGCTCTTCGTGAAAAGCAAATTTTCCGTCTCTGTCAGGGGTAAAAGCCACATCGGGCATGAGGTCGATTTCACCCCGCTTCAGCCTTTCCAGCCCCTGATGCCATGTTCCCGGAACATATTCAAGCGTCCATCCCTCTTTGGAAGCTATCTCTTCGATGATATCAACAAAAATGCCTTCCGGGTTGCCTTTCTCGTCCATAGATATCTTGGGGCTGTTTTCGTATACTCCGACTCTCACCCGCCTCCCTCCACTCGCAAGAACCGGACCTGAAAAAAACCCGATTATTGCGACAACGCACATCACCCCAAAACTTCTGATCACACCCTCGCTAGAAACGAGGATCCCCTGCCGCATCCTTCGTTCACTCATTTACTTCCCGTCTTCTCCCCGGTTTAATCGGTTGTCTCACCACCACCCATCTTGCCGTCCAACACCGAACGAACCACGGAAGTCAATGCGTTTATGGACAAGGGCTTTTCCACAAACACAACCTCCGGGCTCAATACCCCGTGTTGAGCGATTGTTTCATCCGTGTACCCCGATGTATAGATGACTTTTATTGAAGGTTGAATCGCGGACAATTGTTCCGCAAGCTCCCTTCCGTGCATATTGGGCATGATAACATCAGTGATTAAAAGGTCGATCCGATCCTTGCTCTTTTCGGCCGCATCCAAGGCTTCCGGCCCGCCGGCAGCATCCAGCACTCTGTATCCGAAACGCACTAGAATTCTTTTTATCAGCTCACGGACCATGTCATCGTCTTCCACCACAAGAATCATCTCTCCTCTGCCGGCCACCTCCACCGGCACATCGACAGGTTTGTGAATCGATACCGATTTATCTACCCGCGGAAGGTATATTTTGAACGTGGATCCGATTCCTGGTTCACTGTAAACCCAAACAAAGCCGTTGCTCTGCTCCACAACCCCGTACACCGTGGACAACCCCAACCCTGTTCCCTTGGACGTCGTCTTGGTGGTGAAAAAAGGCTCGAACGCTCGGGTCCGTGTTTCATCATCCATTCCTGTTCCGGTATCCGAAACGCTCATCATCACGTAACGGCCGGGTCGCATGGGCGGATGGGCTTCGGCCTCCTCACGATCCACGGTGACATTTTCCGTTTTGATAATCAATCGCCCGCCTCCCGGCATGGCGTCCTTCGCGTTTATTGCAAGGTTCATGATCACCTGTTCCACCTGGGTCACACCCGCCTCAATCCGGCCGAGGTCTTCAGAGAGCTTCACTGTCAGCCGAATGTCTTCACCTATCAGCCTTTTGAGCATCTTCTCCATTTCGCCGACTATTCTGTTGAGGTCCAACACCTCGGATCGAATGCTCTTCCTTCGACTGAACATTAGCAGCTGCCGAGTCAATTCAGTGGCAAGTTCGCCCGCCTTGCGAATGTTTTGCGCGTCTTCCCAGTTCGGATGACCCTCATCAAGATCCCTCTCTATCAACTCGGCATGAGCAATGACGGCTGTCAGCAGGTTGTTGAAATCATGTGCTATCCCGCCGGCAAGCCGGCCCACTGATTCCATCCGCCTGGCTATGGCGAGTTGCTCTTCCAGCCGGCTCTTCTCAAACTCAGCCTTTCTTTTTTCCGCCAGGTTGGTTATGACCTCGATGTATCCTATGTGGGGCCCCAAAAACGACAGGGAAACACCAACGTGAAGACGATCGCCGTTCTTGTGCAGCCTCTCGGTCTCATATCGAACATTGTCTTTCCGCACAACCGACTGTTCAATCTTCTCCTTGGTCTCATTCAGCCTATTTGCCGGAATCAACCTTTCAACAGATCGTCCCAGAATTTCGTATTCGAGATATCCGAAAAGCTGTTCCGCCTCATAGTTCCAAGTCCTGATTTTCAAATCCCTGTCCAGGGAGACCATAGCGACCGGTGAAGCATCCAGGATCGCTTCGCACCGAGAAACGTAATCAACCAGCGATTGTTTCACTCTCTCCAGTTCACCGACTTTCCGTTTCAGCTTTTCCTGCAACCTGGCTGCATACCTCTCGAAAAACTCGCTGCTTCGAAGCTCAGTACGACCTTCGGTTTTGGGTTCAGCCTTCTCTATCGACTCCTGTATTTTCTGCACAAGTTCCCCGGGGTCACTCGGTTTCAGAATGTAAGCGTCCGCTCCGAGATCCAGGATGAGCTTGCGGTCTTTCTCGTCCGTGTATGTAGCGGTATAGACAACAAACGGGATTCGCCACAATCCTTCGTCTTGCATCCATGTGCGGCAGAGTTCGAACCCGTCCATCCCGGACATCATCAGGTCCGTGACCACAGCGTCCGGCGTGTCCGACCGTGCCAGTGCCAGTGCCGCTGCTCCATCCGCCGCCTCTACCACCTCGTAGCCGTAACCTTCCAACTGGGACTTCAAAAGGTAACGATTCTCTTCAATGTCATCCACGACTAAAATTTTCTTTTTCATTCTCTTCTTCCCCCAGCTGTTTTCCCACAGCTTTTCCAATGGATTAAACCGTAATTACGTTGTCCGCGATTCTGTCACTTTCCGATTCCTTTGTCTCGGGATTTTCAGGCACCGTAAATCCGAAAACACTTCCCCGGCCGAACTCGCTTGTCATCCAAATCTCTCCGCCCATGAGCGCGGTCAAACGGCGGCAGATTGACAACCCCAACCCGGTCCCTTCATGCTTACGGGCTATTCCGTTTT
>SLPX01000239.1 GCA_007131745.1 Myxococcales bacterium | reverse complement strand
GCACCGGGAGCTATAATTGAAGAGAAAAAACGCAGAGAGCCTTGGGGGTAGGTAGAAGAGAAATGTTTCCGAAGAAGCTCAAAATACGCTGAACAAGGTTTCAATCCCTAAAAAGTATTGGGTAAACCAATGTCCGATGTCCGAAAAAAGATTTTGAAACGGGATTCATTGACATGTTATTCAAATAGACGAGCAGGCGAGGCCGAGGATCAAGGAGCAGTACTTGTTGTCCGCGGGAGAAGCGCGTGAGAGAAGGATCACGGGTACTACGCCGCCCACCACGCACCCGCCCAGCCTGACTTTTTCCGAGAAGAATGCGATCGCCTTGCCCATCATGTTTCCGGAAACCACGTCCGGGCAATGCAGGATGTCCGCGCGCCCGGCCACGGGTCCGCCAATTCCCTTGATTTGCGCGGTTTCAGGGTCCACGGCCGAAAGCAGGTCCATGGGTCCGTCGACTATGCCGCACCCTTCGAGAGGTCCGCTTTCCTTGTTCATTTCTTTCAGCTCCGCGGCCCCCAAGGAGTCGGGAATATTCTTGTCGGGTTTTTCCGTGGACGAAAGGGCTGCGACGAGGGGTTGGGAAACACCCAGGCAGCGCATGGCCTCCACGCCGTTTCGGATGATCTCCACCCGCTGTTCAAGGCTCGGGAAGGTTACAACGCCGCTGTCGGTCAGCAGGAACATGTGATCCACTCGCGGGTGTTCATAACCGACGATGTGAGTCAAAAGTCTTCCCTCCCGGCGCAACCCGTTTTTCAACCCGGTGCGCATCAGGTCGGGCGTGGATATTTTGCCTTTCATCAGCGCGCTTACCTTGCCCTCCCGGACAAGACTCATAGCGGCCAGAGCCGCTTCGCCGGGGTCGCTGATGTCAACCGTCTTCATGCCATGGAGGTCGATGGACGCTTTTTCCGCCATGTCCTTGATCGCACGTTCGTCTCCAAACAGGAGCGGTTCCGCGATCGATTCACGGGTTGCCATGGCCACAGCCTCGAGCACGTTTTCCTCGTCCGCGGCCACAACCGCCAAACCTCGGCCCGGTTTTTTCCTCAACTCTTTAACTAGTGCGTCATAACTCATCGCAAGCCTCCCGGGTTGTTTATGCTGCTCCGTCTATGCCGCCTCCGCCGCCTCCGCGGTTTGCGCAGCTTGCACGCCGGTTTCGAAAGCATCCAGGTTGTCCTGGAGAAATGCTTTTTTCTTCGTGTTTTTAGTGACGATATCGCGGAACTCCGCGGGTTCGAATGGCGTGTCTTTCAACCCGGCCAAAAAACCGATCAAGTAAAGATTCGCGGTCAAAGGCTTTTTCTTCTCCAGGGCCATTCCGTCCCCGTCGAAACAGTATGCCCGGATTTTCTTTTTCTTCAGGAAGTCGAGAACTCGGCCCGGGATATGTTCCAGGTCCGGAGCGTTTACGAGATAGATTCCGCCCGGTCTCGCAAAAGCAAGGTTGCGCAATCCCTCGGTGGGCTCCAACGCCAGCAAGATATCGGCCGTACCCGGAAGGACAAGGGCGCTGTGCCCTCCACCCATTTTGAAATGGGCCACCACCGAGCCGCCCCGCTGGCTCATGCCGTGGGTCTCTCCTCCGAGCACCTTTACTCCTCTTGAAAGAGCAGCGTCGAAAAAGATTTTGCCTGCGAACAATATCCCTTGTCCTCCCACGCCTGCGAATAACATGTTGAGCGGTTTCATCAATTCTTCTCCACGAGCTTGAATTTTTCAATGTAAGGAGCCATGGAACGAGGTCCGGCCCCGGTCTTTCGGGTGGTTTCAAGTGTGCGCATCGCCGCGGACGCCAGAGCATTCATCTCGTCGTCGCCGGAAAACACGAAAACGCGCTCTGATATCCATGCCACGCGCTCTTTCAATTCCGCGACGAAGCGTTCGGATCGGGTCACGCCTCCGGTCAACACAATTGCGTCGGGCTTTCCTCCCAGCGAGACCGCCATGGCCGCTATTTCCTTGGCTATCTGCAGCAAGGTGGCATCCAGAACCAACCGGGCTTTTTGATCTCCTTCGTCGATCTGTTTGTATATAACCCGCAAGTCATCGGTTTTCAGGTGGGCTGTCCATCCGCCCGAACCTACGAGCAGTTTTTGCAGTTCTTTTTGATTGTACTTCCCCGAGAAACAAAGGCGCACCAGGTCGAGAGCGGGCAAATTGCCCGCCCGGGTCGGCGCCATCGGTCCCGATGCAGAAGCATCGGTGGAATCCACCTGGCGGCCGTTTTTCTGAGCGGCCACAGTTGTGCCCGAACCCAGGTGCACCACCACCAGGTTCAATTCTTCCAGGGGCCTGCCCATCTCCGCGGCTGCTTTCAGTGCTGTCGCCTTGACACTGAGCGCATGAGAAAGCGCTCTTCGCGGAATCTCCGGCAACCCGGTCAACCTGGCCTCTTCCACGAATTCGTCTACGCTCACGGGGTCCGCTATGTAGGCCGGGCATCCACCCTCCGCGGCCAGCTTGTGAGCCATGGGAGCGCCGAGCAGGGAAGGGTGAACCACCATGACGCGTTGTTCGCGGATCGCGGCCAGCATTGCTTCATCAACCGCAAACGTCCCTCCCGGCACGGGCGCGACCGGCCCGCCGCGGCCGATGACTGCATCCAGCGAGGCCGGAGAAACGCCGTGTTGCAGAAAACACTCTCGTGTTTTCTCCATGCGCCAGTCGAGCTGGTCATACACGCTCTCGAATTGTTTCAATTCTTCCGGCTCATGCCTTATATCCTGAGAGAAAATCTCTTTTTCACCTTCAAAACACGCGACTTTCGTGGACGTGCCGCCCGGGTTAATCACTGCCGTCAGGAATCGTTTTTTCGCCGGATCTTCGGCCATTTTTTACTCTTCTCCGCTTTTTTGCATGGTGATTCGAGCTGCACTGTTTCCCATCAACCCATCAACCCTCCAGCCCTTAACCCTTCAACTTTCTTGTGGCGAAAGTGCGCCGCGCTTGCACACCACAACGCACTGGCCGCAATCAGAACAAAACCTCCGGTCTATGCGGGTGTAGAAACGGTCCTTCTTTCCTTCCACTGCTTTGCCCTTCACCAGAGCCGGGCATTCAAACGTGACGCGGCAAAGCGCGCACCCGTTGCAATCCCCGGTGACATCGACGCGTATGCGGACCCCGTTGTTCTTGCGGTCGTGGATGAGGCACGGATGCCGGGCGATGATGACCGCCACCCGCCCGTCGGGGCTGCAACAGTGTTCCCACGCGTCTTTCAGAAGTTTTTGCATTCCCTCTATGTCGTAAGGGTCGTGTATCTTCAGAAACGAGACCCCCAGCCCCTTGCAAGCGTCTTCCAGGGGCAAAGGATTGCCCATGGTGCCGTCGGCCTGGAGGCCGGACGCCAGGGTGGGTTGCATGCCCGTCATCGCGGTTACCAAGTTGTCCAGGATGACGATTATGTAGCGAGCGTCGGAATAAACCGCGGTCGCAAGCCCTGTGAGTCCGCCGTGATAGAAAGTGGAATCACCGATGGTGGCCACGATTGGAGGCGCGCCGCCGGGATTGTTCTTGTACGCGTGGTAAAAGCCGGTGGCCATGGAAACAGCCGCGCCCATGTCCAAACATGTATCCACTGCATCCAGGTTGAGACCGAGCGTGTAACAACCGATGTCTGAAGTGTAGATGCCCTTCTTGCCGAACGTTGTCTTGATTGCATAGAACGCGGAGCGGTGCGAGCACCCCGCGCACAAGCTGGCCGGACGAATGGGAAGATTCAGGTCCCGAACCACCGACTCGACTTCTGTTTCACCGGGAGCGGGCCAGGCCTCTTCGATCATGTTCAGCCTGCTAAGCACCTTGCCCAGCACTCCGGTCAGCACGTCCGCGGTGAGTTCGCCCTGGTCGGGAATCGTTCCCTCACTACGGCCCATCACCTTGGCCCTGTTGCTCAACTGCAGTTCAATCGCGCCGTCCGGTTCTTCCACGAGCAGAACATGTTCATGGCGATCAATAAACTCTTCTACCAGCCGCCGCGGCAATGGAAAGGGCGTCCCCACTTTCAGGATGGGTATCTTGTCGAAGACTCCCCGTTCCTTGAGGATGTCGCACACGGTCGCATAAGGCATGCCCGCAGCCACGATCCCGAAAGAATCACTCTTCTCGGCTGCATCCCCGTTGTCCAGCCAATTCCACTGATCATTTGTCTCGAAAGACTCTTCGATTTGCTCCAGCTTCTTGTTCAGCTCCTTGTGCAGAGTGTAGCGGTATCGTGGAGTGGCCGCCCAGCGATGCTTGTCTTTTTGGAAATCCGCTTTTCGATCCAACACCAGGGGCGTTTCCAACCTGGTCGACTCCCTGCCGTGGCACACCCGCAACGCGGGTCTCAGGATCACCGGGACTTCGTATTTTTCCGAAAGCTCGAACGCGAACGGAATCATGCGCCGGGCTTCGTCCGGCCCCATCGGGTCAAGCACGGGGATCTTCGCGAATAAACCGAAAATCCTGGTATCCTGCTCGGTCTGCGATGAATGAGGTCCCGGGTCATCGGCCGAAATGATCAAAAACCCACCTTTAACGCCGGTATATGCCGAACTCATCATAGCGTCCGCGGCCACGTTCAGCCCCACCTGTTTCATGATCACCGCGGTGCGCAGCCCGGTATAAGACGCGGCCAGACCCTCCTCAAAAGCCACCTTTTCGTTCGCGCTCCACTCCGCGTAGACGGGAATATTCTCTGCCTTGGCATAATGCAAAAACGCCGGCAGAATTTCCGAACTCGGCGTTCCCGGGTATGCAGTGGCTATTCGGCAGCCCCCCTCGAGCAACCCCCTGCCCATGGCAGCGTTGCCCAGAAGAACTTCGACTCGTTCATTTTCTTTAGTATTTTCCTGTGCTGTGAATTGCATATAATTTCCTCGTGTATTGGAGTCAGAGGGGTTATCGGCAAAATGTTGCTTACAAATATACCAGCCGGCTCGATTGTTCAAGAGAAAATTTGTAGACAACCAGTCGTTTTTTTCGTGAATAGTTCGGGGAGTTGAGCTAAAGCCCGAAAAAAATTCCTCAATGTGCGCTTTTGCCCCTCGCCCCGAGTCGAATGTTGACGATACGGTAAAATCCAACGTACATTCTCTTCATGAACAAAAAAACGTTTTCATCCAGCCGATCCAAACGCTGCAATTCCTCCTAAAAGAGTTGCAAAAAAGAAATATCGCTCATCACCTTCCAAAATCATAAAGTTCAAAAACTCGAATCGGGTCACGGGCAACCCGGGAACTTCTGATTCTTCCCCGAGAGAATCAGGTAGGTCTTCCATACCTCCCGCGCTCCGGCGCACGCGTTTTCCCGGATGTAAATATTCGTCAATCGGTGGGCTGCATACATGCGCTGGGTCCGAGCCGCTCCCTTGCTTTGAATGATCGCGTGATACGCTCTCTTCGCGAACTCGACACGGCCTTCCTGCTGAGCACTGCGCGCCTGATCGTAAAGTTTCCTTCCTTCAAGGATCGACGTGCACCGTTTCACCAGCTCTTCTACGGTTGGAAGTTCCTCATCCGGGTCGGAAAGTTTATCCCCGTCAGTTTTTTCAACCCTTTCAATCCTCTCAACCTTTTCACTCTTTTTGCCCCTTTTTCCCATTTCAGCCGTTTCAGCGTACGCAGCCCCTCTTCTGTCACGAATCTTGTCCTTGTCCCTCACCTTGACCATCCTCCCGTTTCCGACCCCTTGGCCGACCCCATCTTTTTCTCCGTGTCCCTCTCTATCAGCTCGGGCCGTTTTCCCTGTCACCCCTTGTTCAATAGAAGCCCCTGCCTTTTCCGGACCCGCCTGACCGCTCGTTCCTTTCCACCCCCATAAAACAAGGAGCACAACCGCCGCAGAAACCACTGCGCCGATTAGCCCCGCCAATCCAAGGGCCAACGGTCCACCCCCTATTCCACCCGGCCCCGATGTTTTGCGCTCCTGTTTTGAATGTTTTGAAGGTGTCTGCAACATCGTGGGCGAAACCGATGCATCAGAAGGACTTTGCCGAGGCCTCACGGGGTTCGAGCGCAAACACGCGGTAGGCTGTTCGGCCGCTCCGTCGCCCGCTCCGTCGCCCGCTCTTTTGCCCGGACCGTCGGCCGTCTTGCCCGCCATCCGTCCCAACCCCTGGACCGGCCTATTCTGCGGATTTTGCAGAAGATCCTGTATAGCCTCCAGCCCCGAAAGAGTCTGCGCAGCGCTCGGACGCGCGCTCTCGTCCCGTTGAAGCATGTGTTCTATCAAAGTCCCCGCCGGCGTCCCCTTCAAAACCCGAGGCAGGGAAAACTCGGATTCCGTTCGGTTCTTTATGATTTCGTGAAGGTCCTCTCCATCGAACGGCCGGATCCCTGTCGCCAACTCGCAAAAGGTTATTCCCAACGCATAGATATCCGCGGCCGGGGAATGCTTTTTTCCCAAAAGCACCTCGGGACTCAGGTAATGCGGAGTTCCCACCACGTAGCCGTCCGAAGTCAAACCCAGGTCGTCGGTGCGCCTGGCGATGCCGAAATCCACCAATTTCACCCCGGCCCTCTTATCCGCCCTCATGTACCTGATTATGTTCGCGGGCTTTATATCCCGGTGCAGCAACCCGCCGTTATGAATCTCCACCAACGCTGAGCAAACAGGCGTAATCATCGACAGTGCATCTTTGACCGAAAGCCCGGCCCCGCCCGGGTCTTCTATGTATTCTTTCAGGTTCCGGCCTTGCACGAACTCCATGATCAGAAATTGAGCGTCCTCTTCTTCGAGGAAATCATATATCTGCACGATGCTTGGATGCACCACCGCGGCAAGCGCCTCCGCCTCCCGCCGGAAACGAGCGGCCAAAGTCTCATCATGCACCGCCTGGTGTACAACCTTGATCGCCACCCGGCGGTTCAAATTGATTTGCGTTCCAAGCAGGATGGACCCCATTCCGCCCTTGGCGAGGGATTCCTGCAGTTGGTAACGATTGCCGATGATTTTACCTATCAGCCTCTCGGTATTTCTCGACATGGTTCACCGCCGCTGTCTTTCCACCGGTTGCAAATCAACCGGCCTTAACACGCCAATATCTTTGCACAGACCTTTAATCGTGATGCCAAGGTATGCCAAGGTATGATGTCCGCCGGGGGCCCGTCAAGCCTATACATCCGGGAGCCCCATCCACAGCCGCTTCAAGCTCTGAGTTTGATTATCGAATCTTCACAAGCGACAAAACCCGGTTTTCCACGCAGACATTCTGTACATTGATACTATTGAGATACTACTTCAACCGGAGTTTGGCTGTTGGTTAGTGATCCTATTCCCAGTCGGCCGTAGCCATTCGACCCCCAGCACCATGCCGTGCCGTCGCTCTTTGTCGCGCAGGTGTGCTGGTAGCCGCTCGAAATCTCCCTTGCGCCTGTCATACCGACGACTTGCACCGGCTGGTTTTTGCCGGACTGTGTCCCGTCTCCAAGTTGACCGTTGGAGTTTCTTCCCCAGCACCATGCCATTTCCTCACTTTTCACTGCACATGTATGGCTAAGCCCACTCGTGATTTTCGACAAACCCGTCAGCCCTACGACCTGCGCCGGACTGTTATTTTCCACATTGGATCCATTTCCAAGTTGACCGTGAAAATTAGCTCCCCAGCACCATGCCGCGCCGTCATCCAGCACCGCGCAAGTGTGTTCGTCCCCGGCCGAGATCTCGGTCACATCCGACAGTCCATATACCTGCACAGGACTGCTCTTGTCTGAAGTTGATCTATCTCCAAGTTGGCCGAAAAAGTTCCACCCCCAGCACCATGCCGTGCCATTCTTTTTTACAGCGCAGGTGTGATCCTTTCCTGCCGAGATTTTCGCCGCATCCTCCAGCCCGTTCACCTGCACCGGATTGCTCCTGCTTACATTCGTTCCGTCCCCCAGTTTCCTGAAAGCGTTGTTTCCCCAGCACCAGGCTGTTCCATCACCCTTTACTCCACAGCTGTGCCGTTGTCCCGCGGAAATATCCACCACGTCCGTCAGATAGGACACCTGCACTGGAACGTCTTTGTTCGAGGTTGTACCATCTCCAAGTTGACCGCTGCCATTACTTCCCCAGCACCAGACCACGCCTTCATCTCCCACCGCGCAAGTGTGATCTTCTCCTGCCGAAATGCCTGTAATATGGGTCAGCCCTACGACCTGCACCGGAATGTTCTTATCGACTTGGGTTCCATCTCCAAGTTGACCCCTGAGATTGCCTCCCCAGCACCATGCCGTGCCGTTATTTCTCACCCCGCAGGAGTGCCGTTCTCCACTCGTAATCGACAGCCACTTCCAGCACCCGGATGTGTCGAAACCGGAACAATCATCCAGGCAAGCCAGCTCGCCGTGACCCAAACCCAAACTCTCACACGTCTCCCCTCTCAAATCACTTCCATCACAAGCCTCCGCTGCCTCAGCTATATTGTTTCCGCACGCGGCCTCACTCTCGCATCCGCTCGTATCATACCCGGTACAATCCTGACTACATCCAAGCACCCCCTCTCCCAAACCCAAACTCTCACACGTCTCCCCCCTCAAATCATCTCCATCACAAGCCTCCCCTTCCTCGGCAATGTTGTTTCCACACTCTGCCGTACCCGTACATTCGCTCGTATCGTACTCAGTACAATCCGCACTACATCCAAGAACGCCCTCGCCCAAACCCAAACTCTCACACGTTTCCCCCCTCAAATCACTTCCATCACATGTCTCCCCTGTCTCGGCTATGTTGTTTCCACACTCCGGTTCGGCCGAACATCCGCTCGCGTCGTACCCGGAACAATCCTCACGGCATCTAAGCACCCCCTCTCCCAAACCCAAACTCTCACATGTCTGTCCCCTCAAATCCTCTCTGTCGCATAACTCGTCTCCTTCAACCACCCCGTTGCCACAGACAGGCTCTCCCGGCCCGAAATCCACAGTGCATCCCAAAGCCGAAAAGAGGAACAAAAGCACCCAACCGGAAACGCAAAAACCAATTGAGGAAATTCTATCAATCCGCATGTTTCCTTTGCCTCTCTGTTTGCAATGATTCATCAACATCAACCATATCCCAATCCTTCCGAAAAATCTCCCCCAAAGCGAAAGTCGAGACCCTCAAGCTCCATCATGCCGAAAGCCTTTACCGTTACCACACCATGTCCAAAAATCCCCCGTCCTAATTCATTCCTCATTCATTCATCTCGCTTCGCCTCCTCCTCTTCGATCACCACCGCCCCACCTGCTGCTGCCAAGGCTCCTGAACGCACTCGACTCCGCCTCTGAGCCATCTCTCCACCCCGGCCCTGACCTTGGCCCGATGCAGGCTCACAAACACAGCCTATTTTCAAATCCATGATAACGACCGCTCCCATGTGCAACCCAATCTGTTCACAACGATTCCGACACACCCCTGCTGTATTCGGCGGCATCACTGATGAGTTCTGCAATCCGGCCACGCAACCACCAACGATGAGCAAAGCAACGATCCCCGCCAAAAACACGAAACATGCCTTTACCTTGTTCATTTGAAATCCCTTTCTTTTGTTTTGCTTTGTTTTGCTTTTGTCCCATTGCAGTCCGATTTCCACCAGAAAACTAACAAAAGCCTGCTTGGACGTCCACTCCCCATCACCGACCAACAGATTGACAAATCACAACCAAACATCTAACAATCTTCCAATCGACAAATCGACAAATCGACCAAGAGGTTTTTCTCCTCTTTGCCGGGGACGAGTCCCGCTTCTTTTCTCGGGACTAAAGGAGCAGACAGATGACAATCCACACAACCGTGAAATCTCCAATCACTCTTTGCATGGCGATTTTTGTTTATTGTTTAACAGCCATGGCCTGCGAAACCGAGCAACAGAGCAAAATAACCCACAACATTCAGTTCACCGCGGAAGAAAAGGAATACACTTTTCAGGGCACAGCCTATTACGACACCCTGAACGAACAAACCCGCATCAGGGCGGAAAATGCAAACTCCTACATTTCCATGAATATCGATGGAGATGAAGAGGATTCCTACAACCATGAAAGAGCGGAAATCTTTATCGGAATTGATAGCGGAGAATACACCGGTCATGACTTCAATCTAACTATCACCTCCTATGGAGATATCGGCCAAAACATAAAAGGAACGCTTGTCGGCGTTTTTATCGATGACTCCACTCCTACCAGCATTCTTCCTGTGAGCGGCTCGTTTTCTATCGAGCGTGACGTAGATCGATAAGTTCCACAACAGTTTCCTTGCCTTCCATCCCCATCCCAATCCCAATCCCCAAATCCGAATCCAAAAACAAAACACTCAAGCTCAATCACGACGAAAGCCCGGTTCCAGGTATGGCAAAAAGATTTAACTTGAAAAGGACTCGGATTTGTTTGATTTTGCTACTGAAATCCATTCAGATTCGGCGCTTGAATACTCACCTGGCAAAAGGAGATTGCAAATGGGTTTTTACTCCAAGACCAAGGAAACCCACCTCCTTGGCGATCGGTTTTGTTTTGTTGAACAAGCAGGCAAACAAAGTGTCAAAGGAGTACGAAAAACAGAAACTCCCAACATTCCGGTGAAAACGCACGGACAGAGGACATCCGGCATACCATGTCTGTCGCGGCCGTCGCAGCCGTCGCTGTCCCTGGCCCTGTCGCTGTTACTGTCGCTCCTTCTTCTCCCTTCCGCCATCCTGCTGCCCGGCTGCGGCACCCGCACTCGCGCTCCCGCCGGTGCCCGCTCTGTCGCTACCCAAAAGGCCGAACCCGACGGCCGACAACGACCATCGGCCATGGTTGTCGGCACGATTCACAGGCATCACCTCACCCAGGCCGGCTATCCGTTGCAGCTTCTCGGCGCTCTGCTCGACCGTTACAACCCTGACCTCGTGCTGGTGGAGATTCGTCCCGAACCTTTCGCCCAGGGCCGCCTCGAGGACGGGCCCTTCGAGATGACCTATGTGACCTACCTCGCCCGTCAACGTGGGATCCCTGTTGAACCCATTGATTGGTGGCGTAAAAGAACCGTGATCGCCGACGAGCCGCAGCCGGCCGATGAGGATAGGGTTGCCTACCAGGCCACGATGAAAGAGTTGATGACCCGCTACCGTTTCCCGCCCGACTTCCAAGAGTCCCACGCCCGCGAGCGCACCGAGTTGCTGTTCGCCGGTCTCTCAGCGCGAGCGCGCTTCCTTGGCGGAAACGCGGCCTGGAACCAGCGTCAATCATGGTTCCACAACAAGGCGGAGGCCGCCATTGCCAAGCACGAGCCGCGGCGGGTGCTGGCCTTCGTCGGCAACAATCATCGCCCCGAACTCGCCCTGCATCTGGATCGGTTGGGCTTTGACCTCGAATGCCCGCTCTCACTTCCCCTGCCCCCGCTGAAGAAGTTGCGCAGCGAGACAATCCCCGAGGGTGTCGTCTCCGCGTGGCTCGAGGGCGCAAAGCGGCTGGGCGACAAGGCCGAGTCGTTTAAGGGACGACAAGGCGGCCCGGCATTCGCCGCGGGGCTTGAAGCCAAAAGACACTACTTCCTCGCAGCCGCCAAGCACGGGGGACGCTGCTGCCTTCCTCCCGAGCGGTTGGACATAAACCCGCCGGACCCACCCCGCCTCAAACCAGCGACCCCCGAGGAAGTGGGTATCGCTCCCGATGCACTGGCCAGGCTCGTCGCTCGGGCCGAGGCGTCCGGCTCCGATGCCCTGATCGTCCTTAAAAACGGAAAACTCGTTGTCGAAAACTACTTCGGCAAGGACCAGGCGCCCATCGAACTGATGTCGGTGACCAAGTCCATAGCCGGCCTCGCTATAGGCAAGCTGATCAGCCTTGGCGTGATCCCCTCGGTCGACCAGCCTGTGCATCACTACCATCCCGAGTGGCGACAGGGCCAAAAGCGCGAAATCACCCTGCGGCATTTAATGAATCACACTTCGGGTTTGCAGACACATCCGCGCGCAAACCAGGAGATCTACCCGGCCCCTGACTTTGTCCGGCTTGCGCTCACCGCCGAGTTATCCAGCGCCCCCGGCGAGGTGTTTCTCTACAACAACAAGGCGGTCGCTCTGCTTGCATCCATCGTGGCCAAGGCCGCGGGTGAACCCCTCGACCGTTTCGTCGAGCGCACTATCTTTCGTCCCCTCGCCATCACCGATTACCGATGGCTGCGGGATCGCGCGGGCAACCCCCACGTGTTAGCCGGACTCTCGCTGCGGGCCATCGACCTGGCGCGCATCGGCCAGATGCTCCTCGATCAAGGCCGAGCCGGCGGCCAACAGATCCTGAATGCCGAGTGGGTCAAAGACGCCACCCGCCGCCCATGCGGGCAAGTGGCGGCCTGCGGATTGCTTTGGTGGCTCCACCACGCCTGGAGAAAAAGCACCTTAGACGATGAACTGATCGCCCGCTGGCGCGAAGCCGGCGCCACACCGGCTATGCTCAGCGCCGCAGAAAAGCTCAAGGGCAAGGTGCTGGATCACCCGGTATATCGCAAAACCTTGTTAAAACTCCTTGGTAAAGCCACCACAGTGAAACTTGACGCAATGAACGTACCGATCCGCAGCGTTGTCACCGGCCCGCTCGTAGCGTTCAACGCAAACGGCTGGCTCGGCCAGTACCTCGTCGTCGTGCCCGAACACCGCATCGTTGCCGTGCGCTTGATGCGCGCCCCGCCCGACGCCGGCACGGCGACCTTCGAAGAAAAAAAGGTGGACGATATGAAGGACTTCCAGAACCTGGTAATCGACCTCGTTCCGAACCCCGCACCGTCAAAATAGTTTTGCATGCTCCCGGTCGAAACCAACCCCCAATCCGACTTCCACCCGCCACGATTTTTCAACCCTCTCCCATAACAACACCCGGAAAATCTACCCTGAACACAAGGAATCCCTGACAAAATCCCCGCTTATCATCACCAAAAAAAATTCAGGCTTCCAGCAACCGTCGTTGCAGCAATGTTTGCATATCCCGGCGACCGTCAACAATCACCATAACAAACACATTCTCGGCCATAACCCGGCAAATGATGCGGTAGGGTTTGAAAAAAATCTCCCGGTGCTCCAAAAGCCCTATGGCCGACAGCTCCTTCGGATATGCTCTTCGTTCCGGGTTTTGAGTCAGGCTGGAAAAAGCCTTTTCTATCTGACTGAGAACATAATCAGCTTTTCCCGGAGCGTCGCGTGATGGGACATAGTCGTACAACTCTTCCAAGTCCCGGGACGCATCCTCGGTCAGGAATACGTTGAAAGCCATCACCCACCCTTCCTCCGCCCTCGAATTCCCTTAATCACCTCCCCGGCAGGCCGTACTCTCCCCTCCTCGATCTGCCTGGTCCCAAGCGCAAGAATCTTCAAAAGCGCCATGGTCTCCTGGGTTTGCTCATAACTTTTAATATCCTGCACCACCACCTTGGCTTCGCCATTCTGGGTGATGACCAAGGTTTCACCATGCTCCGACAGGGTCCGCACGATTTTTGCGGCATGGGCCTTGAGGTAACTGATCGACTTGATTTGACTCGATAGTTTCACAACAAGCCTCCTCTCATGACCAAATATAGTCTGAAAACAGGTCGCGCGTCAAACCCCCTCCACCCCCAAAGCCATCCCCATCCCCAAAGGCAAATACAAATACAAATCCGAACAACTCAAGCTCAATCACCACGAAAGCCCAGGCCCGGCCCGGCCCAGGACACCAGTTCTTTTGAATAACAAAATGCTTCTATCAGCCCGAAATCCATGCGACAAAGATTGGACGTCAAAAGAACTGAAGGAATTCACTTGATAGAGTAACAGAAAATTCTCGGAATTCGGTACTCACAAGAAGGATGAATGATGAATAAAAAACAAAACCCAAAAAGCAGCCTAACCCTGAAAGGTTTTTGTATTACGCATTACGCATTACGCCTCATCATTCAACATTTCGAAGCCATGCTTGTTACTAGCGCCAATACCGTAAAAGCGGCGCAAGGAGATTAAATGACTCGGCATTCATCGTTCAGCATTCATCATGCCAATGTCGATACGCTTTATGAAGAAATTCGGACTGTTCTGGAAAAGGCGCGTGCATCGGCCTATCGAGCGGTCAATTTCGCCATGGTGCAGGCCTATTGGCAAATCGGCCGGTTGATCGTCGAAAATGAACAAAAGGGGGAAGAAAGGGCTGAGTATGGAAAAGCAGTGCTGGAAGATATATCTAAACGTTTGACCGGTGAATTCGGGAAGGGTTTCGATGTCACCAACCTACGGAAAATGCGCCAGTTTTATCTTGTGTTCTCAAAACGAGACGCAGCGCGTCTCGAATCCGATCCTACAAAGCGAGACGCAATGCGTCTCGAATCCGGAGGCGTTATGAAAGCTTCCGCGGTGCGGAGTGAATTATCCTGGACCCATTACCGGCTGCTGCTTCGGGTTGAAAACGACAAGGCCCGGGAATGGTATATGAACGAAGCAGCGGACCAGAACTGGTCGACCCGCCAACTGGACCGGCAGATTTCAACTTTGTATTATGAGCGGCTGCTGGCTAGTCGTGAAAGAGAGACGGTCAAACAGGAGGCGGCCGAGCAACTGGCTCGGTTGGAGCCGGAACATTTTATCCGAGATCCGTATGTGCTGGAGTTTTTGAACCTTAAGGATTATCCGGGCTTGCGTGAATCCAGGGTTGAGCAAACCATTATCGATAAACTGCGGGAGTTCCTGCTTGAACTCGGTAAAGGGTTTTCCTTTGTGGCCCGGCAGAAGCGGATGCGGTTCGGCGATGAGGATTTCTACGTGGACCTAGTTTTTTACAATTTCATCCTGAAATGCTTTGTACTGATCGACCTCAAGCTCGGAAAGCTGACGCATCAGGATATCGGCCAGATGGACGGCTATGTGCGCATGTATGAGGAGCATGCCAAGGTTGAAGGCGATAATCCCACTATCGGATTGATTCTCTGCTCGGAAAAAAACGCTGCCATTGCCCGCTATTCCGTACTCAATAACAGCAAGCAACTGTTCGCCTCCAAATACATGCTATACCTGCCCACGGAAAGAGAGCTTGAAGAAGAAGTGAAACGGGAACGGCAAAAAATAGAGGAATACTGTTTGAAATAATGATGACTGATGACTGAAGGACAACACCCAAAACAAATTGCGCAATCCGGCGCCGCCCCAGTGAATATCGCAGAAGGCTACAATGCATTTTGAGTCTCACTGGTCCGACACAAGGCAGCTTGTAAATCACATAGCAAAATAAATGAGACACAAATCGCTTTGTTGTTATTCTGTGAAACACAAAGATAATTCAGCGGTCCAAGCCGCCCGTCCTTCCCAAAAGCCCCATCCCAACCGGATCACTTTCTAACCGGCGACCGGATCACTTTCCGGGCGGTGCGTCTCATTTCTCTTTCCGGAAAAAACCGAAAAAACCTTATCGCGTAGATGCGCCCCCACGCCCCGATAAACATCATAATTGTCTGAAACTATTGCATCTACATGCAACTTATGCAACCCTATACCTAGGGTCCGGCAAGGAGGTTATTCATGAAAAAAAAGAAAGCTTCTCCTGGGTACGAAAGGCAAACCGCCACCTCCAAAGGAGCGAAGGAAACCTCGGGAAGTCATACATACTCTGCCGGAAAAGGCTTTGCATACGGAAACTCCAAAATCTCGTCCGATGCATTTGAGTTGCCGGATGCGGTCCACGACGTCCTCCGTGAAGTTTCTTATCGATTGCAGATTCCTGTTCAAAGACTCGAAGTAGCTGTTGCCGCCGCTTGTCTTCAGCCGGAAACATTCGGTGTTGTCGAGACTCTTGTACAGCTTGACCAAAACAAGGAGCATCGAGACAAACTCCGAATCGCGGCAAAGAACATTTCCGAAGCGCTGATACAATTAATTTCGTCCGATGAAGACCCCCTTGCCGAAGTGGATGAAACGGACGAAAAGGATGTTTTTTTCGGTCAAATAGAAGCAGAGCTTGAAACCGGAAAACTGCGCAGGATGATTCTCGCAAACTGCGTTGGTGTCGAACAAGCAGCAAAGCTTGCGGAAAGAACTCGTCAGCGGTTGGAACACCTCCGTCGCGAAGGCAGGCTCCTGGCGCTTCGCGTAAAGAATTGTTGGAGATATCCTCAATGGCAATTCGATCCGGATTATCCAGGCGGTGTGCTTCCGGGACTGGGAAAGGTTCTGGCCCTGCTCCAACTTTCTCCGGCAGGGTCGGCTGCATGGCTTACCACGGTCTTTAAAGAACTTGGAAATCGTTCGCCGTTGGATTTGCTCCGTGCCGGGCAAACCGACGATATCATCGAGTTTGCCGAAGATCATGGTCACATGCCATGAGTATGGCCCGACCATCGACACATCTTCCAAGACCAAAGGTTCACTCTCTCAAGCAGGGGAAAAAACTTGTACGTTTCTACAACCCCAACAACCAGCACTGGAACTCCGGGCGGCACTTTGGACCCCTCAGAGATCAACGCTTTGACCACCACCCACTCCCCAAAGGTTATTCTGATCCCGAGTCGGTCTGGTACGCCTCAGGTTCCTTGATCGGAGCAGTAG
>SLPX01000224.1 GCA_007131745.1 Myxococcales bacterium | reverse complement strand
TAGATGACTTTCAGTGGGCGGATCAGGATTCCCTACGGTTATTGCGAGCCCTGTTTCAGCCGCCCGCTGTTCCGCAGATTTATCTTGTTTTGAGCATGTCCACTCCGAGAAACCCCAAGGAAGCTTTGAAAAGAGTTGAAAATGCTGAACTGGCTGTTCCGGTTGCATTGGACGGAATGGAAATCGAACCCTTGTCCACCGAAGAATCGGTGAGAGCGGCCCGCTTGTTGTTTATGGATGATCCCGGCGATGAGCGGATTCCTGAAAGGCTCGGATTGAAATCCGGAGGGCGGCCTCTGTTCCTTCAACAGCTTGTGGCGCATGTTGAAGAAGGAGGGAATGACCTCGGGGTCCGTACACTGAGTGATGTGCTGGAAGCCAGGACGGCCGGGCTGGAGCGTAGGACGGGAGAGCTGTTAAATCTTGTTTGTATTTCAGGTTCGCCTATCGGTCATTACACTGCTGCGGCTATTCTAGGTGAAAACGCTGCCAAAACCTCGCGGCGGTTGGCACAGCTTCGTTGGATGGGCCTGATCGGAATGGCCGGTCCGCTTCGTGATGATCTTTTTCAACCTTATCATGATCGTGTACGCAGGTGGGTGGTCGGCAAAATGGATCTCGCTGAAAAGAGTCGTTTGCATGGATTGTTGTTCAGGGAGTTAAAGACCGAGTCCGGAATCGCTTCCGAAGAACTTGCAATGCACCTCGAGAAAGCGGGAGACCCTCGGGCGGCTGCGAGTTTGAACGTGGAAGCAGCGAAGGAAGCATCCAGGATGTTTGCATTCGACCGCGCTGCCGTCCAGTATCGTAAGGCACTTGGAAACATGGAACGGCCGGAAACCCGCGCTGAAGTCGATGAGATGCGGCGCCTGATGATAGGCCTGGGGGAAGCTCTAGTGATGGCGGGTCGGCGCGCTGAAGCTGCGGAAGTCTATTTGAAAGCGGTAAAGGGCGCCAATGCCGCTGAGCAGCTCAGGCTCGAACACCTCGCTGCATCGCAGCTTTTGCTGTCTGGTAAACTGGATCATGGGCTGGAAATAGTCGACAAGGTGGCGACGAGACTGGGGGTGAAACTGCCTCGAACTCCATGGAGAACCTTGGTGTCCTTTTTCCGCCGCAGGATTCACATTCGAGTCCGCGGTCTGCGTTTCCGTCTCAGGGATCCAAGCCAAGTTACACCGGAAGAACTCGAACGCGTGGATCTCTGGAGATCTGTGGCCGTGGGTCTTGGGGTTTCGGACAACATGCATGCAGCCGACTTCAACACAAGGTGGATCATGAAAGCCCTCCAGGTCGGAGAGTCGGATCGCGTCATGCAGGCACTTGCACTGGAATCGGCTTTTGTAGCGAGTCTTGGAAAAAGGAACACTCGTTATTTCACGAGGCTGGTGAAAAGTGTGAATCAGCTGCTGGATAAACGTGATTCCAGAGTCGTCCGGGCATATCTGGGAGCGGGAAAGGGATACGGAGCTTTCATGGCCGGAGAGTGGCGGATAGCGGCTGAGACTTTCGAGATGGTTGAAGGCCTCATGCTTGATAGCCCGGACTCGGATAATGAGCTTGCAGCGGTTCGCTTTGTCATTCTTTGGTCGCAATTTTACCTGGGGGAACTGGATGAAATGGCCCGTCGCCTGATGCCGATGGTACGGATGGCAATGGACCGGGGAGACATATTCGCGGCATCGGGGATGTTTTTAGGGCTCGCCAACATTGCATATCTGAATCGAGACGGACCCGAGGCGGCCCGGAGCGAAGTGGATGACATGATATCCAGATGGAGCGCGGAGGGCTACCATTTGCAACATTATTGGGCGCTTCTGGCGAAAGTGCATATAGCGTTATATACCGGCTCGGGACTTGAGGCGGAAGCACTTTTTGAAGCGGATATGCCCGCCTTGAAGAAATCCCTGCTTCTCCTGATGCCTGCCGTTGCAAATGAAAGCGCCCACTTGCGCGCCAGGGCGTTTTTGGCGGCGGCTTCGGAATCGTCGGAAAAGGGAGAGCGCAAGAGTTACCTTAATCGGGCGAAAAAGATAACCAGACGGCTGGCCCGCAAAAAGGTGGGATGGATGAAAGCGCTTTCATTCCTTTTGGATGGTGCGATTTGCGCTCAACAGGGAGACATCGAAAACGCCTGCGACCGGTTGCGATCCGCGGTCAGCGCCTTGGACGCTCAGGAGATGAAACTTTACGCAGCTGCAGCCAGATGGAGACTGGCCGAACTCAGCCAAGGGGATGAACGAACTGAAAACAAAATCATTGCTGATGAGTTCATGAAACGACAAAAGATCAATAACCCGGAGGGAATGGTGAACCTGCTTGCACCCGGTTTTTTCTCTAAGCCTGGGACGGGGGGTGCGGAGAAGGACGAGAATCTGAAGCGAGGTGAAGGGTGAAGGGTTGTTTTCCTGAAAGCGATCGATTCGAAATGATTTCAATGTTGGGCGCCGGCGGTATGGGTGTGGTATATGAAGTTTTTGATCGCGAGAAAGGGGAAAAAGCGGCATTGAAGACGATCGAGGTTTTCGATCCACAGGCTGTTTTTCGGTTGAAAAACGAGTTTCGTTCGCTTCAGGATATTGAGCACAGAAACCTGGTAAGCCTGGGGGAGATGTTCGAGGCGGACGGTCGATGGTATTTCACCATGGAACTCGTGGACGGGGTCGATTTTGTAACCTACGTGAGAGAATCATCCAGCACGAAAGTCGATGGAGAAGAAAGAACGTTCGATGAAGGGAGGCTGCGCGCTGCGCTTGTACAGCTTGCCGAAGGACTTACGGTACTGCATGAAAACGGACTGGTTCACAGGGATATAAAACCGTCCAACCTGTTAATGAAAAATGACGGTAGGCTGGTTGTAATGGATTTCGGGCTTGCCATGAGCCTGGATCCGGGTGAGTTGTCTTCGGATCGCTGTGGGCCGCTTGGAACCGCTGCATACATGG
Organism: Myxococcales bacterium; assembly: GCA_007131745.1. The sequence continues at coordinate 1,691 of SLPX01000224.1, read as the reverse complement.
CTCCTGAGCAGGTAACTTCCGGACAATCAGGACCCGAGGCGGACTGGTACAGCGTGGGTGTGGTCCTTTTCCAGGCACTTACCGGCCGTCTTCCCTTTGAAGGTAGTTTTTTCGATATCATCGTTGCAAAGAAAACCGAAGAACCTCCGAGGCCGCGTCAATATGCGCCCCGTACACCCGAAGACCTGGACGAACTCTGCATGAAACTTCTGGAAAGGAATGTCGAACGGCGGCCTGATGGAAACGAGATTCTTTCTCTGCTCAGCGCCGGTGTTCCACAAAAACCTGACATAACGCTCTACAAGACAAGAGCGCCGGTGTTTTTTGGGAGGAAAGAAGAACTCGAAACATTGAGCAAGGCCGCTCGCGATTCCAAAGATCGCCCAACGGCTGTTTTGGTGCATGGACCTTCCGGGTTGGGAAAAAGCGAACTTATCCGGGTTTTTGCCCAAAAAGTTCATGATGAGCAGGAAGCGAAGGTATTGTTCGGCCGTTGTTATGAGCGGGAATCATTGCCTTTCAAGGCTTTTGACGGAGTGGTGGATTCGTTGAGCCGCGTCTTGCAGAACATGCCGCAGAGAGATGGACTGCGTCTCGTGCCGCGCGACGCAGCGTTGCTTCTCAGGGTTTTTCCGGTGCTGGGCCGCGTCGGCTTTTTGGAGGCGCAGGTCACGCCCAGGCGGGTTGTGGAAGATGTTCAGATGATCCGAACCCTTGCGTTTGAAGCATTGCGCGATTTACTCGCCCGGCTTGCCGACATACATCCTGTTCTTATTCTGATTGACGATTTTCAGTGGGCGGATGATGACAGCCTTCGACTTATGCGCTCCTTGTTACATCCACCGGAAGCTCCGGCGATCTGCCTTGTCTTGGCCGTTCGTACTTCGACTGATACTGAAAGGGGAACGTCAATTCTGGCGGATTTGCGGAGGGCGGTTCCGATTGAAACGGTGGAGATTCCCATGAAACCGTTTTCCGAGGATGAGGCGATGGCGTTGTCGCGAATGTTGATCACCAAGCCCATGGATGCCGATTTGATTGATAAGCTTGCAGAGAGGATCGGACGTGAATCGGAAGGGCATCCGTTTTTCATCCAGGAACTGGTAAGGTATGCGGAGGAGGTCGGCGCTGCAGACGAAAGCCTAACACTTGACCAGGCCCTTCAACAGAGAGTCTCTGCTCTGGACGAACGAACGCTGCAAGTGCTTGAGTTTGTGTGCACATCCGGAGCGCCTTTGATACAGGACTTGATTCGCAGGATTCTGGATACGGGTATGGCCGAGATATCGCGCAGTGTTGCACAACTCAGGTGGATGAACTTGTTGCGTAGCCAGGGTCCGCGCCCTGAAGATACAGTGGAGCCTTACAATAACAGGGTACGCGAATGGATGATCCGCCTGATGGATCCGGAAGTTTTAAGAAAACGTCATCTTCAGTTGTTTCAAACTCTGAGGGCGATGGGCTCAGTGCCTCCGGAAAGGTTGGCAATGCACCTGGAGGAGGCGGGTGAGCGCCAGGAGGCTGCTCGTTACTTCGCTGATGCAGCCACGGAGGCTTTTGAGCTTCTTGCATTCGACCGGGCAGCGGATCTTTACGGAAAGACTCTGGAAAAAGGTTTCGAGGAGGGAACTCCCGAGGCCGTGGAAAAAAGACAACAGCTTACCGTCAGGCTTGCCGAGGCACTCACGGGC
>SLPX01000333.1 GCA_007131745.1 Myxococcales bacterium | reverse complement strand
TGTTCGGGTGGTTCAGCTTGCTGGAAGCCCTGGCCTCGAGGATGAATCTTTGAACCGCACTCTTGTCGGAACGCAAACGGGGTTTCATGAGCTTCACCGCCACCGAACTCCCCAACCCCGTGTGCAGCCCCCGGTAAATCCAACCCATAGCACCCTGGCCAAGGAGTTCCATTAGTTCGTAGCGATCTCCCAGCTTGATTCCCACCAGGTCATCTGCATCCATGCTCCCGACATCCCCCGATACAACGTTTTCAATGTCAGTCAGGTTTAATTCGGGGGAACGTTTCATCTCCAAATCTCGCTTTTCACCAAGCTCGACCAAGGCCTATCTCTCTATACACAGTCCGTTTCAACAATAGTACTACACTAACTTAATGTATTTAATTAAAAAAGCCACCCCATATGAAGCAGAAACATTCCGACTGGACGAAACCGATCACATTGTTACGATCTGGTAGCCTTGTTCCATGAAACGCGCCAGGCTCGGGTGACCGCTCATTTCATCGCACAGACAAAGCCCCTGCGCCTGCGCCTCCCCCAGGGAACCCATTTTGGAAGAGCATGCCTTGCATACGCAGTCTATGAGAAATTGATCCTTGAGTTCACCATACAGCTTCCCGAAAGGTTTTTCCGGGTCATTCAGTTCGCCTAGAAGAGCAGTGGCCGCGCCTTCGATAATCAACTTTACATCCCAGCCGCGCGCGTGCATGTCCTTTGCGTTGATCATGGCGTGGGCAAAACACATGAGTTCTCCCTGAAAAGCAAAAATAGCAACCTTCATTGTTGAAACCTCCTTACTTTCGATAGCCTGAAGAGTTACCGGAAGAATCGACCGGTGTCCAGCAACCTCGAGTTTTAAAGCGGATTGCTATTCGGGGCTGAACTGATAGAATCAAACAAGTGCGTAAAACAAAGCCGAGAACAACAATGAGGACTTGCCCAGCGTTGCTCTTTTGCAAAACAAACCAAAAACCTGCCAAATCATGTGCCGTGGAAACAGGGATTGCCCGGAGGGTTTGTATTGCGACGGACCGGTTCAGGAATTGCAAAATCTATTGGTATGCTCATACATCGCGGAACCCCATGACTGAACATCTTGTATTTTTTCCGATAAACCGCTTAATAGAAATGAAAGCAGACTGAATCGATGAAGCTTCGCAGAACCAAGAATTCGATCTTCAAGGACTTAACATGGAAGCATTTCTGCCGAAGCAAGTGTTTGCTCCGTGTTTTTGCGTTGCTTTGTGTCTTACTATTTTCCGCGTTGTGCGTGAAAAATGCGGGGTGTACTGTAGATTTCGGATCCGGCGACCCGGTATGCGGAAACAACAAATTGGAACAGGGAGAAGTTTGCGACGGCGAAGACCTTGGAGGCGAGACGTGCGAAAGCCTGGGTCTCGAAACGGGAACACTTCGTTGTCGTGAGGATTGTTCCGGTTTTGATGCAAGCGGTTGCACCGGCTCTGCGGCGTGCGGAAACAACATCGCTGAGGAAGGTGAACTGTGTGACGGAACCGATTTGAGAGGCCAGACGTGCGAAAGCCTGGGTCTCGAAGCGGGAACACTTCGTTGCCGTGCGGATTGTTCCGGTTTTGACACAAGCGATTGCACCGGCTCCACGGTGTGCGGAAACAATATCGCTGAAGAAGATGAGCTGTGCGACGGAACCGACTTGATGGGTGAAACTTGTGTAACACAAGGGTTTTACACTGGGAAACTGGCGTGCATGGAAGACTGCTCCGATTTCGACACTTCCGGCTGCTCGGGTTGGTGCGGAGACGGGATCATCAACGGAAACGAGATGTGCGACGGAACCGACTTGATGGGTGAGACTTGTGTCACCCAAGGGTTTTATACCGGGGAACTGGCGTGCATGGAAGACTGCTCCGGTTTCGACACTTCCGGCTGCTCGGGTTGGTGCGGAGACGGGATCATCAACGGAAACGAGATGTGCGACGGAGACAATCTGGGAAACATGACATGCAGTGATATAGGATTTGACGGGGGAATCATCGCTTGCATGGACGATTGTTCCGGTTTTGATGGATCAGGGTGTTGGAATCTTACCTGGATTCATCTTGTAGGCGGCACCTATGCAATGGGAAGTGAATCCGGAAATATTCGTGAACGCCCGGTTCACGATGTAACAGTGCCCTCTTTCATGATGACCAAGACCCAGATCACCACGTCCCGCTATGAAGATTGTGTAATTGCAGGAGCTTGCACAGAGCCGTCCACCCATACGAACCAATGCAACTGGAACGATCCGGGCTATGAAGAACATCCCATAAACTGCGTTACCTGGTTTCAAGCTGCTGATTTCTGCGCATGGGTAGGAGGCAGGCTTCCCAGCGAAGCTGAATGGGAGTACGCTGCCAGGTCGGGTGGACAAGACATAACGTATCCATGGGGGAATGCGACCGCTACCTGTGAATATGCAGCAATGAACGAAGGGGAAGGGTCGGGTTGCGAAACAGGACGTACATCGGAAGTATGTTCCAGGCCTTCGGGAAACACCCTACAAGGATTGTGCGACATGGCGGGAAATGTATGGGAGTGGATCCAGGACTGGTATCATCCGGATTATGAAGGCGCGCCCGACGATGGAAATGCCTGGGAAGACCCTGCCGGCTCGCAACGCGTGCTTCGCGGCGGAGCGATTGACAACACTGCATGGAGCGTACGGACAACACATCGCGGATTTATGGCGCCTGCCAACGTAGCCGGCAACAACGGATTTCGCTGCGTGAGAGATTGAATCAAATTTGTTCCACATTTTAGGGGTTGCAAGTAGAGTTCATGACATGGAACGAAGATGGAAAAAACAATGTCCAGGGCAGTAAAGCAAAAGGAAACAATGCTGGTTCTTAACGGCCTCCAACGGAACAACCCCCTGACGGTTGCGATCAGAGAAGAGTTTGAAAAATTCGCAAACGTCTCGGGCAATGCAACGCTCACCTGGTTCGACACTGCAGAAATGGAGATCAAATACTGCAACGGCTGCGGCTACTGCAGCGATGTAAAGCCGGGTGTCTGCGCAAAAAAAGACCGGATGCAGGAGATATATCCGGCTTATGCCCGGGCGAGGCGGGTTGTGTTCATTTCGCCGATCCGCTTCGGCGGTTTCGGGGGAGAACTCAAGAAGGTGATAGACCGTTTCTCTCCTTTTTGCCTGCCGACCTACACGATTCACAGAGGCGAAATGCACCACCCTCCCCGGTATCGACCGCTCGAATCGTTCGTTGGCATAGGTGTGCTTGCAGAGCCAAACGCAAATGAGGAAGAAACCTTCAAAACAGTCTCAAGCAGGCTGGCTAAGGGGTTTTTTTCGCGGCGGTTTGGGGCTGTTTTTCTGGATCGAACCATGGATGTCAAAACCGCTGTTGATGCAGTGCGAACCACATGCACAGAAGCAGGGATACCGTTATGAAGAGGGCGTTGTTTTTACTCGGCTCCACCAGGGGAAAAAAGACGGGAACAGAATCCACGGCAAATTATCTCGGGGAGAGGCTCGAAGGATACGAGTTTGAAAAACGGCGCGCTCATGAATTTTTCCAGGACAAGGAAAAGACAACATCTTTTATTGATGAATTGTGCGAATCCGATCTCTTTGTCATGCTTTCGCCTGTGTATGTACATTCTCTGCCATGGCCTTTTCTCGAAGTTTTGAAAGCAGCAGCGGACAGCCGCAGGAAGCCGACCGGGAAGAACGCGGCGGCTGTTATACACAGCGGCTACATCGAACCTGTACAACGCCGGGCAAGTCGGGAGATTTGCAGAAATTTCTGCAATGAAATCTCCATGAACTGGCTCGGCTCGATAGATTTCGGGGCGAGCCCTCTCATAGACGGAAAACCTCTGGGGGATCTGGGGCGACTGGGAAAATGGATCAGGTCGGCACTCGATGAAACAGCGCTCTGCCTTTCGCAAGGGCGCGAGATCAGCATCAAGGCGGAGAAACTCATGAGCAAGCATCTTGGATTTTTTCCACGGCGGTTACTGTTGTCGTTTTTGAATATCAGAACCAGGATCGACGCTCGGAAAAAGAAACTCGATTTGGAGTCGCGCCCCTGGGGATGATCGGTTCCTCTTGCAAACCAAATACCGGAAAACACTGTTCAACAATTATGCCGATTTTGCTATGGAGCCGACAAGATTCTCACTTTCCCTTAAGAGTCGTTCAGCGGCCTTTTTCGTTAGAAGAATGTAGAAGAACACACCAAAGGCAAGCAAAATTGCGCAAGGCAAGAGTTTACTCCCCAAAGAATCAAGGAACGTTTCGTGAATATGAAAGAGTCCTATGACGACCGTTGTGCAAAGAGCAAGCACCGCCATTATGATAAAGAATGAAGTGGCTACAGGCCGGTCTCTCCTGGAGAGCGAAAAATGAAAGCGACGGGGATATTTGATGGAGAGTTCATTTCCAAGGCCCAGGAGTACCGGCAGGGTCAAAGCCAATCCGCCGATAGGCAAGGTGGCTCTTTGTGTTGTCGATGAATCCATTGACGTCAACACCAGTGACCAAAGCAGTATGAGCTGAATGGTGGCGACAATAGCTTGTGCAAGGTTTCTACCCCGGAGCCACTTAATCGGGGCTGTGGGATAGAAGAAGACTTGCCGTATTCCATGACCATCGAACCCGAAGCCG
>SLPX01000269.1 GCA_007131745.1 Myxococcales bacterium | reverse complement strand
TAAAAGACATCATTCCCTCTTATTCTTCATTCCTTCTTTTCTTGAAAAGCATCTTTGTTTTTTCTACTCTTCTCGGTAGCAAGATAAGCAAGATAAGCGCGATGACGAACCATTCGTTTTCTGTTATTGAAGCCGCCAGGTGGCTTGCCGCCAACAGTCCAACCGCCAAGCTGCCCTGCCCCCTTTGCGCGGCTGTGCTGAAGACCCCTCGCCTAGATCGGCATCTCGAGAAAGTCCACAAGCTCGACGTGAATCCACCGCCATCGAAACCTAGATCCCCCTTGAGTCTGTCTGTGACGGGAGGCGATGCCAGGCTCACCCGTCATTGTTGGCGGATAATGTTTGGGCTTTTGGCTGCAGCATCTCTTTTGACAATCTGGGCGATCTCATTCGGGGACGGCGAGACCCTGGTTCCATTTATAGTCGGAGGTTTTGGCTTGTTCAGTGTTTGTGGGTTGTTCTGTGGATGGCTTCAGTATTGGGGAGGCAAAGCATTGATCAGGGCGCGCCTACGGATCGTCGACGACGAGATACAGCTTCGGTGGTGCTTTGGTCTGAGCTCCCACACCATCACCCTTCCGGCTCTTCTCGAGAGCGGATCAAAGTATAGGCTTGAGAGTTTTTCTAAGATGAGGGGGGGAAAATTGTATCACGGGTCGAGCTGGAAAGTTTCCACTGGAAGCTTTTTGCGATTGTCGAGTGGAGGGCGGTCGCTGACGCTCGGTCTTGGCAAAGACGCCCGCTTGGGTCGCAATTGGGCCGAGAAGGGCTGGACCAGGCGCAAGAAGCAACACGAGGGAAAGGAGGACATCGACCTGGATCGAAACTCCGCGGTTGCTGTCCAGTATTACCTGGCGGCAATGGGCATGCTGCAGCCGGCGGAGGACAAGGCAGCCGGCACCCGGCCGGCAGGATGTCGCAGATCGGCGTCACGTCCTCCGGAACGCTGTTGACCACCTTGAAAGCCGGGTTGTCGTTGTTGTTGCCGGCTGTCGCTTCGAGCTGGAAGTTGTGGATGCGGATGTGCTTCCCCCCGGTGCAAAGCACGGCAAAGGCGTGTTAGGCTGCTCATCATGCTTGCCATCTTGGTCTTTGTTGTCCTAATCGTCGCCGTCTTGGCTTTCGGTCTGTTCCCAGGCATTAAGTAGCAGGAGTCCCCTGGCCCTCTGGAAGTGGACGGCTCTTGACATCCTCATACGCTTGTGATCGTTCACCCATCCAACCATGATGTCTGCTTCCGGATGATCGCTTTGTCATAGGACGCATTCAGGCAGCCGAACGAATATCGAGTTTGGAAATATCGTATTATTCCCGTATTTTCTTGAAGGGCATCTTTGGTTTTCCTATACTCTGGTGTGACAACATGCGGAATATTACTATTTGAATCATTGGGTTTTATAAAAGATGTGGAGGTTCATAGATGGAAGGCATGAACATACAAGGTGAAGCTGTTACCATAGGCGGTTTGTTAAATCAGTTTTTATTCGAAGTGCCCGTTTATCAGCGCCCCTACTCGTGGAAAGAAAAAGAAGTAGTTGAGTTATACGACGATTTGTCTGATGCTTTTTCATCAACAAGTGGAAGAATTGATTCAGTCGAACCATATTTTCTTGGTAGCGCTGTTTTTCTAGAGAAGGAAAAGTCCGATAAACTGGAGATTATTGACGGTCAGCAGCGTTTGGTGACGATTGCAATCCTGCTTGCTTGCATTCGCCATGTTAGACCAACACTACGTGATCGAGTCAATGCACTGTTGTACGCTGATTTTAAGAATGGGGGGTCAAGACGATCCAGGATTAGAATAAGAGAAAGGGAAAATGCTTTTTTCGAAAGGGATATCCTTGGAGAAGAATTGCTTCTCAAAACTATTGAAGATGAAAAGCGCAGTCTTAGTAGTAGTTGGAAACTTATGGTAGATGCAGCTCGAATATTCATCAAACGGCTTAAGGAGGATGACGATAAGGAAGAGGATAAGAATGCATCGGAGAAGATGCTGGATGTCTTAGACAAACGGTGTGCAATGGTGGCCATTCGTACAAGGAATGTGGATGCAGCGTATCACATTTTTGTTACATTGAACGCCCGGGGCCTTGAACTCCGGTCTACAGACATTTTAAAGGCCATGGTCATAGGAAGAATAAACTCACAAGATCGTCGTAATTTTTACACAAACATATGGGAGGATGCCGAGAAACTTTTGGGAGCAGATGAATTCGAGGCATTGTTTCGGCATTTGGCGGTACTATACGGCGATGGACGACGGGTGAGACGAGTAGTCACTGATTTTGAGCGTCGTGTATTGCCCAGTCACAAGGAACCATGCAGGTTGGTTGAAGAAGTCATCAGGCCTCATGCGGCCGCAGTATGGGAAATATTAAACGCTGATTATGGAAAAAACAAAGATCTTTTTGACCACACTACAGAAACCGAAACGGTCAATAGCGTCTTTCATCGGCTTAAACGTTACAAGAGCCAAGAATGGGTTCCCGTGGCACTTGCCTGTTTGCGACACTACAAAGAATTGCCGACTCTTATTGAGCTTGTAGAACGTTTGGTTTTAGGATTATCGATTTTAGAAATATCTTCTGAAAAAAGATTTGCTCGGTTTGGAAAGGTGATCAAAGAGCTTCGCGAAGCAGATGTAGGAGAGGTGAATCGGGTGTTGAGAAGAAACTCGCCTTTGCGGCTTGATTTAGAAGAGAGAGAAAAGATAAAAAGAAGAATCAGTGGTCCTCTTTACAAAAGAAAAAGAAGCATGGCTTACTACATGCTGTGCTGGTTAGAGGAGGATTATTCGAAATCTCGGCTTCCAGAGCTTGAGAGTGGAAAGAAGCCACAGATCGAACACGTGTTGCCTCAAGGACCTGGAATGAGCTCAGGGTGGTCCAAAATTTTCGACATTGAAAAACGCGAGGAATGGACACATCGGTTGGCAAATCTTGTGCTCCTTCCGCCGGGAATCAATAGATCTGCATCCAACAAGGACTTTGCTGCAAAGAAAGAGTCGTACCTCGGATCTAAAAAGGGATCGCCATATTCAAGATCTGTAAAGGAAGTGTTCAGTAAGAAAAAATGGGACGAGAAGGCTCTGAAGGAGAGGCAAAAGAGTATTGAGATAAAATTGAATGAACTTATGGGGTTGGATCCAGACCTCCCCATTGAAAAACCTTTTAACATTTGCAGTTGGAAGTTGGAGTACGATAGAAAAAGGGAGGTTTGGATTGATGAAAGAGAGAAACTGGAATTGCTACTGGTCAACGGTCATGAGGCTGTTTACCGGAAAGATTGGGATGGACTCGCCATGGTTGTTATCGGTACGGAACGGTTGCAAGAAGGTATTATGCTTAATGAATTGAGAGAGGCCGGGTTTAAAGATGTGGAGAAGTTAATTGTATTGCCCATGAAAATGAAAGTGGCCAACGTAGAGTTTTCGTACTTGAGAGAACCAGAAAATAATTGCTGGGTTGATTCTGTTGATTCTGAAGCATCCCAATATGTAATTCCATTATGGGAGGGGGAAGATTGTTACGTGGAATATTGGAATGGTAAGGAGTTAGCTGTAGTTGCTGAAGAAGCCGAAGCAGTGAAAAACGAAATTAAGCAGCTGGAGTTTTTTAAAGGTGTTACTGATTGGATCCTGCTGCCTTCCAATATCATGGTGGGTGGGAAAAAGCTGCAGTTTCATTGTTCTGAAGAAGGCGACGCTTTTTGGAAGTCTACCGTTGAGGGAGATGAAATACAGATCTGGCTTGGGGACGAAGAAAAGATTGAGCCATGGGAATGGAGCGAAGAGCCGGTGACTATTGTTGCACCAAGTAAAAACCGCAAGAAAATTCAACGTGATTTGATGAAGATTCCATTTTTTAAGAAGGCTAAAGAGTGGGTTGAGAAGGATCCGGAAAAATTAGCCGGAGAAGTGGATTGAAAAATGGCAGTGTCTTTAGGGGGGCAATTGGTGCTGACAAATAACTGAAGCTGAAATACACGGTAATTGCATGGGTGACAGCACTTTTGGAAACTATGAATTGGAATCATCAAAATAAAACAGTGTAGCTGAGGGGTGCAAGGACAAGAGACCTTTTGAAGTCGGGGAGAACGCGGGATGGATCGATTAGAGATCGGGCAAATGCATCCAGACAAAGATTCAGTCAATATCGCTCAATATGGGCCCGGGACCGAGAATGCTGATGCACAACTGCACATTACCGGTGCAGCACATTGATAGAGTGCAAGTGCATCGCTTATTTGCCTGTTTTTGGTATCTTTTTTTTTGCTTATCAGAGAAAGTTGGTCTGATAATATCAAACGGTTCGTCGAGATTAAGGAGCAACATGAAGAATCCGGACAGAGACAAAGTATCGCGTTTGGACGCTCTCCCGAATATTGGGAAATCGATAGCAGCAGATCTTCATTTGATTGGCATCGACCACCCCAAGCAGCTGATCGGAAAGAAACCTTTCGATATGTATGAAGATTTGTGCGCAGTTACAGGTAAAAGAATTGACCCTTGCATTATTGATGTATTTATGTCTGCCGTCAGTTTTATGGAGGGTGGTCAACCTCTTGCATGGTGGTCGTTTACTCAAAAACGAAAAAATGAAATGGCTCAGAACAGGAGATAGAGAGAAATCGGGGTCCACTTCCGGATACCAAAAGCC
>SLPX01000037.1 GCA_007131745.1 Myxococcales bacterium | reverse complement strand
TCTTTTTTTCCAGTTTCCATTCGTTGGTGTCCAAAACCATCCGGCACCCGGGTTCCAGTTTTCTTATTTGCTTGAAAATGGAAAGCGGAGACGGGACGTATTCACAAAGAAGGTAAGATTCAAGCGCTTCGTAATCGATCTCCCTGCTTATGTCCGGGTAAACCAGAAGAGCTTTGGGTTCGGAAGCAAACGCGAAATAATCATTCGTAAAAGAGTAGAAAAGGGGCTTTTGCCCCATCCTGTCTCTGGCCAGAAAAACCCGGCCGAACCGGGGGTCCAAAATAGCGAACGCAAACATGCCGTTCAGGCGGTCCAAGCATTCCGGCCCCCACACGGTGTATGCTTTCAAGACGACTTCAGTGTCCGAGCGGGTGGAAAACACCTCTCCTTTTTTTTTCAGCGACCTTCGCAATTCCCGGTAATTGTATACCTCGCCGTTGTAGACGATGGTGCAACCGCCGGCAGGATCGGTCATCGGCTGGACGCCCCCTTCCAGGTCTATGACCTCCAGGCGGCGCTGGCCCAACCCCGCGCCCGGGCTCACGAGTATCCCGGACGAATCAGGCCCGCGATGAGTCAACATCCCGGTCATGGATTCCAGAATACCGCGATCGGGTATGGCTTTATCTCGTCTGATGATTCCCGCGATTCCGCACATAATCCACAACTAGAATCAAAAAGCGGGGCGCGTGTAAAGGAAAGAAGAAGAGTTTTTTGCGCTATCGGAGTTGAATCACACTTAAATCATTCAAAGGTTGGTGGAACTTGCCGAAATCCCGCATTTGAAGGCTGAAATAACATAACTAATATATTTGCCTTTTTGTCTGTCTTGCAGCCGCTCATTTTCTTCTTGCCGATCTCCTGCAGTCAAAATAAACTGGTTTTGGTGACAAAATGATATGGCTAAAAATGTTTTGAAGAGGGAGAGGAAAATGCCTAAAAAAACCATCCATCCACATTTCGTTCATACGTTCCGAAAAAACACCCTTTCCGAGAAAAGAGCGCAGAGAGTAGAAGAAGAGAAGAGAAGAGAAGAGAAGAGAAGAGAAGAGAAGAGAAGAGAAGAACAAGCCGTAAAGGCCGTGCCGAATGCATTTCTTCAACGAAACGACTTTGCAATTTTCGCGGGAAACACATCGAAAACATCCGCGGAAAAACGAAATTCTTTCTTTTGTTCACGATAATGGGGACATTTTTTACCACCCAGGCCGGAGCGCACGAATTCCATGGAAGACCCGCTGACGCAAGTGATGGAATCAATGAATGGGATGTCGGCTACACATGGTTTCTTCCCTCCTTTCCCGTAAGTACGTGTTGCTACCGGGATCGAGACTGTGATCGGATTTATGATTGGGTGGAAGCTGATCTGGCATGGGCTTTTAGACCTTATCTTGTCTACGATAATGACGAAAATCTTTCCAAGGGATCCTTGGTTCTCTATCAGGCCACACCCGTGCAACCGTTTTGGCAGGGCGCTGAAAAGCTTCGTGTTCAAATCACGTGGCTGTTTTTGTTTCGCGCTGATCGGACACATCATGGAGATTCCGAAAAAATAAAGGCGGTTGTAGAAAGCGCGGATCCGGAAAAAAGATTGTGGAAGCTTGCGGCGGTGGATTTCAGAGATTGTGACTACCCACAGTGCAGCGGGGAGTTCATGGATGCTGAATGGACAATACTGAAAGGCCGCAATCATCCGGGAATAAGATGGAAGTACAGTGAAAAAACAGGGATGTACCACCATAGGTTGCACGTTTCAAAAAGGAAGCACGGATTGTATGCAAGTAAGGAACAGTGTGAGTGTTGTGAACATGCAGGATTTGTGGAGTACTGCGACGGGGGGTGGGAAGGGTTGCCGTTGTTGGGGATTTCTCTGCGCGACAACGCCGAAACCGGCGCGGGCGGTGAAGGGTGGGATGCACAGGCGGTCATCGATGAATACCATTCCTTGACACCGTATCAGAAGAAATACTCCGGAAACATCGGAGAGATAAAAGACATGTTTCCATCTATTTCGGGAGTTTATCCGAACCGTCGTTTCGTTTTTTTTCCCTCTCCCGACGGTGGAGATATATATAAATCAGTAGGTTATTTGGGACGTGCTTGGGTTAACCCTACGTCTCCTTATTGGCACGGGTACAGGTGGGGAATATGGTCGGGATTTGATTCCCAGGGAGTATGGAAGGGCTGGGATCACGGCTTTAACAATGAATGGATATGGGACGCGCAAAACAAATGCTTCTGCGGTGGCAAAGGCAGATCCGGCATGTATGGAGAATGCTGCAAGGCGGCTGGAAATAGTCTGCATTGGTGCCGGCTTTGTCACAAAACCACATGCACCTATTGTGCAGACGGCGTGTGGTCGAAACTAATGGAGTTGGAGGTTTCGGCTGCGCTCCCACCAACATATTGCGAATGGGAAGAAATGATTGATGAAGACGGCGACGGGATACCCAAGATGTTCGACTGCGACGACTTGAATCCCATACTGGGGATAGACGCGGACCAGGATGGTTTTTGTGATGAACCTGTGCCGTTTCATTTAAGGGATGAATGCATCCTGTATTGTGATCGACATCGAACAGGTCGGGCAAGGGATCACTGCGTGGACCAGTGTACATCCGACAGGCCGGACAATTGCATAGACCACAATCACCCTGCCTGTGCAGAACTGGTGAGCGATCTGAGGTCGGGAACGCTCGATGTCGATAATCTTGAAAAATATGATGAATGTCGTGAATTGTTTCATAACGTAGCCGAGGACTATTATTACGGGTTGTACCAGCCCGACACCACTGGAGACGGAGTGGGAGACAAGTGCGAAGGCCGGGCCATCGCCGGGTTCACCTCGGTTAGGCATCAAACACAGTGGGAGACTTCCCGTCAAGCTGAAGAAGCAATACCCGGGGGCCCGGTTGTTTCCGTCTGGCGCACCTGCCCGGTGCCCACGTTGGCGATAGATCTGGACACCTATCTTGGAACAATGGGTCCGGATGTCACCAGGCCCATTGTAGTTGAAGGTTGTGATTGCGATCCTGAAATGACAGAGACGGATTGTAGACAATACTTTTGCATCAATGACCATAAATTTGATCAAGGGGAAAATCTTTTTTCTTTTCGTTGGATACCCACCGACGGCTGCTGGGGAAGAAAAGAAGATTTCGTAAAGGCGAGAGCGCAGGCAGGGGATTTCTCCGAATGGCGCCCTGGATGCGGTCAGGGAGACCGATGCCGATACAAGGATGCAAGGTTCAGCCACCCTTCGCCCACTCGGTTTTCTTCCCGGTGGAGCTGGACCGGGCACAAGAAATTCGAACCTCCCACACTGGAGGAATCACTTTGCAAATACGAACCTGATCCCGAAAGTGACCGAATTGCATTGGAAAACAGGAATCTGAGGCTCCGTGCCACTCACCCTGTACCCGTGCCGGGCGATGATGTGGACAGTGACTCATGGTATGCATCGGAAAACAAGTTCACCGTGTGGCAGGGTTATATCACCGCGGGCGAATTGGATGTGCCGGATCAAGGCGAATGCAAAACATCATATCCTTGGGATCTATTTCAATCCTTTGTGGTCGTGTTGCATGATTACCCGAAGAAGCCACAAACTATGGGTCCCGGCCCCTTGATTTGGCAGATGGTGTGGGATCCTGTGACGCATGATGTGGCGACAATAGGAATCAGGGGCGATGTTCTCCAGCCGGTGTCGTTTGCGCCTGTGACCGTTTCAGGCGCGGAACTGCCGTCTAAAGAAGAATTGGATGGCGCCGTATGGACAGGTGCGGCCGTTGACGCTGCGATTACGGGGATCGGAGACGGATTCGAGTCGGTGACCGTTGCGTACATGGGCGGGCAACCCGGGATGGGGCCCGCGCCCGCGCCCGCAGAACGCGGAGATCTCTTGTTGGGTTTTGTGGAGCAACCAGACAATGTGTGGCTTTACTGGAGCGAGGTATTCGGGGATGGAGAAATCCCCGCGCTTGAGAACCCTAGCCTGATTTACCATGAAAAGGGGAACAGGTTGTTGCTGGTGGGTGACAGGCGTTTGGTTGAAGAAGACGAGGTGCATCAAAACGTGGTCTATTCGCTCAGCCTGGAAGACGGATCTGTGCGTGAAACCAGGCCGCTGACGTGGCTGAACGGACTGTCCGATTATGGCACTGTAACGGATCAATGGAATGAAAAGGCATACATCGTGGGAGGAACGAGGATAAGCGAAGGGGGTGGATATGCAGCGCCGGGTGCAGAAGAAACCGTGTTCGAGGTGTGGTCCTATGACCTCCAAAATGAAGGGTTTCGTCTCATCGCCGGCGGAGAAGCCGGACCGGCCGGGAGAAAACGCGCTGTTCTGGCAGTGGACGGAGTGCAGCGAAAATTGTTCATATACGGCGGCAAAAACGCTCAAGGGGAATCTTTGAAGGATCTGTGGGAGATGAACGGATTCACGGGGGCGATGACCTTGATTCACGAAGGCATGGAAGGAGGAGCGGAAAGCAGGCCTGTGTTGGCGCTGGACCGGATGAGCCGCAGACTATGGCTCATAGATGGTGAAGGCGAGGAGATGAGATTAACCGCCCATGCGCTGGATCTTCAGGATCCCGGATGGCATGTGCAGACGATATATTCGCTCGAAGATGACATTGAACCCGGAGTGCGCCGGGGGC
>SLPX01000204.1 GCA_007131745.1 Myxococcales bacterium | reverse complement strand
TAAAGTACGCAGGAGCGGACCCGGTACAAGTGAAAAAGCTTGAACCCCATATTTTGGAACAAAGACGTCGCGAACAACTCATTTTCACCCGATGGACTCTCGTAATGCTGCATTTCGAAAAAGCACTCTATGAAAACCCGGACAGAGAACTCACGGAATTGAACTCTCTTTGGTGGGACATGGTGGCAAAGTATCAGCACCTAACCCCCCCAAAAAAACGCAATGCTGCCGATTGGGCGTCAAAACCTCACTTCACAATCGCTCCCGTCTATTATCACAACTACATGCTTGGCGAACTTTTCGCAGCCCAGCTCCGCGCAGGGTATCTGAAAGAAGCGAAGGCGTCTTCCGGCGAATCAATCTTGACTGAGGCATTCGGAGAGTATTTGAAAGAAAAGGTTTTCAGACCCGGCAGAAAACTCCACTGGCCGGATTTCGTTGAAGCATCTACCGGGTTTCCTCTTTCAGCAAAATTTTTTGCATCCGAACTCGAGTAAGCTTTCACCACACAAAGCAAGGTTTTTGTCTTGAGAAGACCCAGACGATACACAAAACGCTTTACACAAAAGCTTACCGAGCTGAGCTCGTTATTAAGCAACCCCGGTCTGGAATCTGGTCTTCGAAGCGGTTTGTCCCGGTTCGGAAAAAACACCTTGCGCATCCTTCCTCGTGAAACCTCCCGCCTGCCTTTTGTTTTGAGTCTTTCGCTTTCCGCTTTTTTCGTGTGGGCGGCTGCACCCGAGATTACATGGTTTGACACAGGAGAGCTTGCAGGCGCGGGTTTTGCTCTTGGGATTTCCCATCCTCCGGGACAACCCCTTCACACTCTGGCCGCTAAATTGTTTACCTTTATTCCACTGGGAACCATAGGATTCAGATGCAACCTGTTGAGCGCCGTATCTGCAGGGCTGTCAATACTCTACCTGGGAAAACTGGCAAACACTTTGTGGCCCGACAAAAACGGCAAACCTGTCCTGGTTTGTGTTGCAGTCATGGCTTTAAGCTGGGCTCTAACTGAACAATCCGTAAGAACCGAAGTTTATACATTGTCGCTTTTATTTGTTTTGCTGGCTTACTGGTCGATCTCCCCTCATTTTTCAACCCAAACCCTTTTAGACAAGGGAGACCTGGCGACAACCTTAAAACTTTCGGAAGAAGCCCGCAAAAGACGGCCTGCGGACTCACTTGCTCCCAGGCGGACAATACGCGTATACGCCATGACACGGCTACCTGTTCGCCGACCTGTTGTCATAGCCGGCTTTTCGCTTTCTTTGGCAGCGGCAGCTCACCCATTAATTGCATTCGCTGCAGGCCTTGCGTTGGGTTTTGCCGCTCTGATTCCCGTTTTCAAAAGACGTTCTTTTTCCTCGGTGGCTTGGGGAATGGGTGGAGTGATGCTCGGATCTTTTTTGTGGCTTTATCTGCCCATTGTAGCTCACCGGGAAACACCTGTTCACATGGGAGATCCGAGTTCCATTGAAGGTTTTTTGTTTATGATCACCGGGAGGGCCTATGCTGAAAACCTGGGCGCTCCCGCAAGCGGTTTTTTGCCGCGTCTATTGGATTTACTGAAAGTCTTTTCCTATGTCAGCGGCCCATTTGTCCTCATCGCAGCCGCCATTGCCTTGCTTTTATGCTGGTCAAAAAAAATAGGGGGCCGCCTTTCAATTTTTCTTCCTTTTTCCTTGCTGTTCTCAACAGTCATCCCATTGATCACAGTGGGCAGCTTCCTCCCTCACAATCCGGATCTCCGTGGTTACATGTTGCCCGCTCTTTGTGCATTAGCATTGCTGGCTGCATGGACAGCGGTAAAGTTTCCTCAAAAAGCATTCAACCGGTCGAGGCTAAACAGCACCACGCAGGCAGTACTGGTGTCCGCTCTCCTTGCGCCGCTGGCGCTTACCCACTTCGGAAGGCTTTCCGAAGAAACAGCCCGGGGAGCAGAAGCCCATGAAATGACCCTCAGAGTGTCGAAAGCCGTTATGCCTGGACCTGCACTTGTCTCGGCCGGAAGCGATCATTTTCTTTTCCCTCTGCTTTATGCCAAGGCCGCTGAGGATTGGCGCCCGGACATAGCTGTGTCGAATTCGTGGATGATCGGTTCAACGGCGCACTGGTACAGGCATCTTGTTAAGAAACAGTGGCCCTGGCTCTTCGTCCCTCTCGTAGACGATGGAGGAAACACAAAACAAATCCGCCGCCGATTCATTTCCATAAACGCCGAACGTTTCCAGGTTTATGTTGAATCCCCTTTAGAGCCCAAACCACCTCTGAATGTCGAAGATTGCGGAATTGTATACGGAGTCGTGCCTAACGACAAAACCCATTCCATAGCATCCGGGAGTGAAACTTCCGGATTGTTCCATTCTGAAAACAAAATTTGCGCTTCTTATGAAGAATTCCCGCTTATACGTGAGCCCGAATCAGGGCGCATGGTTCATTGCAACGTAGCTGTTTCAAGAGCCCGCTTTCTAGCCGGCCGGGGCGAATATGATAAAGCTCTTCAGCAGCTCAAACCCCATCTGGCAAATCCTCCTCCACCCAGATGGAAAAACGCGGGGTCTTTTTTATGCACGACATCAGAACCTTTTGTTCTTTCAGCCCGGATACACATGAAGGAGAAAAGATATGTACAAGCCGCCGTACATCTTGAATACGCGGTGAGAAATGAACCCGAACGGCTGGAAAATCTCATTGCCATGGGAAGGCTCAAAGCCATGCAAAACCGGCTGGATTCTGCGGCCGTCTGGTTTGAAAGGGCTCTAAAAATAGACCATGACAACGTTCACGCTCTTTTTTACATGGCAATGATAAAAGGCCGTATGGGCGCTGTCGATGAAGCAACAGCGTTGATGAAAAGAGCTGAAAGAACAGATCCGGACACTTTCCGGAAACTCCTTCGTGCACACCGGAGAAAAGATCGCCCACAAAAAGAATCCGTTCAGAAAAAGTAGATTATCGCGGATACGGACAAAAACCAGGCTGCCATGTTGATCAAGAATATTGGATCCTTTAACATTTCTTCCGTCGGACCATCCTTGCTGTTTCCGGTTTGAAGAAGTTGTCCGAAACGAAACAATCCTATTGCAGGAAACGGTGTTGTCCAGACAAGATCCCGGGTTCCGAAAAATCGGACGGTATGAGGCGCCATTGTGTAGAAAAAATATGCCACAAGAGTGGTCACACCCAACAATATTAAAGCAGCCTTCAAGTGCTTGGGATTATACCCACTGAGCACCTTACGATGTTCGGGTGCTTTATCCCCTAAAAGTCTGATCTCGAACGCTCTTTTTCCAAGACCCAAATAAGCCGCCAACAAAACCGTACATACCATGAGCCATACGGAAGGTTCCACTTTCACCACGGCTGCACCTGCCAAAACCCTGAACAAAAAACCAGTGGCTATTGAAGCTACATCCAGATACGGAACCTTTTTAAACAAAACAGTGTAAAATAGGTTCAGTAAAAGATACCCGCTCAAAAACAATCCGAATTCCCATCCCAAGCACCATCCCCCGGCCAAGGCTGCGCCCGCTAATATTAATGCATATATTTTTCCAGTCCGAACACCAATTCGCCCGGAAGCTAAAGGTCGATTCTTCTTGACCGGGTGAAGCCTGTCGGCATCCATGTCCATGATATCGTTGTAGACATAAACAAAACCACTGGCCAAAGAAAACAGAACAAACGCCCCTAGGGAAGTGAGCACCAAAACCGGATTTGTCAGATTCTTTGAAAAAACCAGTGGAGCTATTACGAAGAAGTTTTTCACCCATTGATGGGGCCTGATCAATTTGACAAGATCCGCTGCAGTCGCTTTTTCAGATTCCGGTTCCTGCTTCATCACAACTCTGCATGATTATTTCCGGCAATTACCGTTTCGACAATATCCTGTTTGTTATCTTGCCCAAGTATTCAGGCCGCCTTAGCACATTGATGCACGGGTAAAATAATTCCTTCTCTTCCTCCGGCTTTCAATATGCTTTCTCTCAATTCCACAAACAAGGTTTCTTCTTGTTCCAGAAGATCACAACATTTCTGGCGACCCTGGGCCAACGCCCTGTCGCCGAAACTGAACCAAGACCCCGAGCGTTGAACCAACCCCATTTCTTCTCCAAGATCAAGGAGTTCTCCACTGTTTCTTATTCCCTTCCCGAATATGATGTCGAATTCGGCCTGCCTGAAAGGCGGTGCTACCTTGTTTTTCACTACTTTTACCCGTGTTCGATTACCGCAAACTTCCTCGTCGTTTTTCAGGGCTCCTATGCGGCGAATGTCCAGTCTCACTGAAGAATAAAACCTCAAAGCATTTCCACCGGTGGTCGTTTCCGGGTTACCGAAAGAGACGCCTATCTTCATTCTAAGTTGATTGATGAAAAGCACACACGCTTGGGTACGAGCAGCCACCGCTGTGAGTTTTCGCATCGCCTGGCTCATCAGCCGCGCCTGAAGACCCATGTGACTATCCCCCATATCCCCCTCTATTTCCGCACGAGGAACAAGGGCAGCAACAGAATCTACAACAAGAAGTCCGACCTCCCCGCTTCTGGTCAGAATTTCCACTATCTCGAGTGCCTGTTCTCCACAATCAGGTTGAGCCACTAACAAGTTTTCAAGTTTGACGCCCAAATTTTCAGCATAGCGGATATCCAGTGCATGTTCTGCATCTATAAATGCGCACACGCCTCCCTGAGATTGCTCCCGGGCAATGGCGGATAGGGCCAACGTAGTTTTTCCGGAGGATTCCGGGCCGAAAATTTCACACACTCGTCCTCTAGGCAAACCGCCGACACCCAAAGCAAAATCAAGTGTCAGCGACCCGGTTGAAATAACAGGTATATTTCCATGCACAGGATCTCCCATGCACATTATGGAACCTTTTCCAAACTGTTTTTCGATTAGGGACACGGCTTTTTGAAGCGCCTTGGCCGTGTCCTTGCAGATCTCCTTGCTTTCTTTGGACATGTTGTACTCCTGTCTCAGACCGTCTAAGCTGTCATTTGTTCCCTTCAGCAAACCGGAGTTTTACCGACACGCTGTTTTTTGCAATAAACATGCCCGGCAGAAACATGTACAAAAATCAAAATATTAGGATAGCCTAATGGGTCTCGGAAAGAAAAGGACGTTCACTCAAGGCAATCCGTCAAACGAAAGACACCCCTTCATCGGCAGGAATGATTCTCAACGTAACTTCTATATTTTCTGGAATTCGGCCTCAATTCAAAAGCCCTGTTGAAATGACGACAGGCTTCTTTCCTTCTTTTCATTCTCAAATAGACTTGAGCAATCGATAAATGGGTGGAAGCACTTTTAGGGCTTACCTTCAAAGCTCTGTTAAACCACACTAACGCTTCCCGGTGCTGTCCGGTTCTCTGATAAGTCTGCCCCATATATGACCTCGCCCTGAAGCTGGTCCTTTTTATCTTGATAGCCCGATTGAATTGCCTGCGCGCAAGTTCATAGCGCTTCTGCCTCATTGCTCTCAAACCCTGTCGAAGATAAAGATTATACTGATCCGTAGAAGACATCTGCTGTTCTTTTCCCGGTTTCACATCTTCGGCCGTTTCCCCCTCTTCTATCGCAACGTCGAACTCCTCGCTGACGACCGGATCTTCATCCAACGCTAAATCTTCTTCGTCCTCTTTCTCTCCATCCACCTCATCCGCACCACTCTTCACATCTTCAACTCCTGAATCTGCTTGAGTTATCCCTTCATGGGTGGAATCCGTTGATTTGTCTTCGTCTTTTTCTTGCCGATCGGGCTCCTCCGAATGAACCGTTTTCTCTGCTTCCCTTTCCCCGACTGCAATCTTTTCGGATTTGTCCACTCTCTCCAAATCCGCCTTTTTCCAGGGTTTCCACACGAATAACACAGCCAAACAAACAGCCAACACCCCGGCTACAGCAAAAATCCACAAAAAATTCCTTTTTCGCTGAGGTGACACCACGGCCGGTGTGTCCATGCATCTTATCACCTCTGAATCAACATCCGGCACAGACCCTGTTCGGCCATTAAAAACCTCCGGCTCCAGGGGCATGATGCCGACTGCGTCTTTTGCCGCTTCCGACATCACAAGATCCATCTTCCTTTTTTGAGTTTCATCTATTTGGTACCCTGGGGGCGGTCCCGGAGGCGACATCCCACCTGCCGAGCCGTCAACCGGAGGAGGTGGTGGTGGGTCTGCCGGCGGCTGTTGTATGGGATCTACAAAGCGCGGTTGCGTAACTGATATTTTCAATCCCTCAGATTTTCCGGATGTTCTTTTCCGAAGAATCTTTCCTGTTTTCACAGCGGGCACTCCCAAAATGGTTTTCGCATGAACTTGGCCGGGCATGCCGGTTGCCCCTGAAGGCAAGGGTGGTGGTGGCGTAGGCCTTTTTACTTTCCCTTTCCTTCTGGTTGCAACCGTTCCAACACCATCCCTTCCTCCCAACAGAAAACCAACGGCCGTAGTAAACGCTTCCACGGTCGGATATCTTTGGGAGGGTTCTTTGCTCATGCCCCTGAACGCCAGCTCCAAAAAACCCTTGCTTTCTTTCGATGCATTATCGGGAAGAACAGGCTGGTCCGCCCAACCTTGCAGGGGAGGAGGTCGCCCTATGAGCAACTGTGCAAAAATAGAACATATAGAGTAAACATCACAGAAAACACTCCACTCTCCACTCTGCCTGCGTTCAGGAGCGGCATACGGCATGGCTTCAAGAGGCAAAATCGGCGGCTGTCCCACCTTGGTACCCGACGGCGGAAGGCCGAATCCTCCAAGCAGCGGCACCGTGACATTGGATTCATCTTTCAGAAAAATGGAATCCGGGCTCAATTCACCGTGTATAAAATCTTGTCTGTGAGCGGCAGCCAAACCTTCGGCTACATCTTTTACCAAAGCGGCCGAGTTTTCAGCCGGAAAAGTCACTCCTCTGGACAATCGAGCCGCCAGAGTTTCTCCGTTCATCGGCAAAATAACGAGAAAAACCCCGGTTCCAGAATCTTCTTCCAGTGTTTCGATCTTTAAGACGTTAGGATGGTCTATCTTTTCGGCAACTTGCAACTCCCGGGTCAACTTCGCTCTTATAAGGGAATCTTCCGCTTTCCGCCCGCGCACTATCTTCAAAATGCGCATTTCCCCGTTTTCCTTGTGCACGGCTTCGTATATTTCACCAACCCCCCACCGTCCCAGCCGATCCCTTAATTGATACATGCTCTTTCTTCCTCCGACCGGCGAAGTTTATTCCAGGCGAGGTTGTAAAAATTTTTTCAAGGTCTCCACACTCTCCTGAGAGCTGGATAAAAACTTAAGGCCCACCAAATATTGTTCGGTCTTCTGTGAAGCAGGTCGCTGCCAAACCACTTTGGCGAACAAATCCACCGTTTCCTTTTCCTCAGGAAGCCGAACTCTCAACGCCACAAAAGAGCCTTTGGATACCGGGGTATCTATCAAAATCCGCATACCTCCCGAACTTACGTCCATAGAGCGGAATTCGCGGCTCGTAGCTTCCCTGCTTCCGGGCGGCATGAAAACCAGATCCACTTTAACCCTGGCATCCAATCTTGGAAATTCCCGCCTTTCCTCTGATGAGATCACATCCATTGTTTCAGGATCCATTAAACTCCCCTCCGAATATTCTTGGAGCCGACGAAAAAACAACTTCGGAGTTCGTACGCCGAACCAATCTCCCGTCGCACAATCGACGCCTTTGGTCCCGACCGGGTTGTCTCGCACGACATACACAGTTCAAGATCGTTTTCCATTTCAATTTTTCCAAGACAAATTATCCTTTCATTGCGAACCCAGGATTCGATATACTACAATATCCTGATTGTGAAAAACAAGGTTTTGCTATTTCTTTGAAACGGTTAAAAAACAACAATGGACAAAGACAACATCAAACATATTTCCATTGAATTGTCTCTCCGGGTTTATCCCATGGACGCTGTATACGGTGCATGCCATCGTTTCATAGACAAGTTCTATCTGTTCCTGGACAAGCCGACCGGCGGACGCATTGAAGTCAACCTTGTACCCAAAGCATCCATGAACGATACCGATCTGAAAAGTTGCGCCGGAGAATTCGCCAACGAACTTCTACACCAGTCTCTTCGATTAAGAATTGCAAACAAGACTTCTGCTGTTCGAGAGATGATCTTGGGCCGGGCTTTGCTTTCGGCCGAACCCGTCCAGAATGATGAAGAGTTGTGCGGCCAAGAGTTGTCAGATCGTAAAACCAATGGGGGAGAAGCTGCTTTTGATCCCGACTATCTTGATGATCCTTTGGGCATAGCGGTTCCCTGGGAAGAAAAATTTTCCGGGCAAAATGACGACGCGGCTTCTTCAAAGGAGTCATCAGAGGAAGAATCCCCATGAGCTTATCGTTTCAATTTAAAAACAAGGGATTCTACGAGCTAAAAAGAGGAACATTGCCTTGGTTGATGGAAACTTGCCCAAGGGTTTGTCAGATCTCCTTTCATCGGCGGATCTACCGACTTAAGGCATTGAAACAAGCGATTGAGGCCTTCAGATCCACCGCCGATATTGTTGTAAAATCCGGAAATCCTTATCATGCGGTCACCGTTTCCTGCACGGATCCGGATTCCGATCCCGAGTTATTGAAAGAAATCACAGGATCTTTCGTAAACCACGCGCTTTTCTTTTCGATCCAACAAAAACGGAAGTGACAATGCCCGCGTGTAAAAAAACTTTATCCATGCCGGTTTCACGAATCAAAAAGTCAGCATTTTCTCTTTCCGGACTTGGTCACTTCAGATTTCGGAAGATAAAAGACCAGTACCTACTGACAAACGACTGGGGTCGATACCTGTTTGTCTCAAAAAAAGACTTTGAGCATCTGCAATCATCACGTCTCGATCCCTCCCATCTCTTGCATGCTCAATTAAAGGACAAGGGATTCATAGAAAATCAGGGTGAAAGAGACAAATGGGAAGATGTCTACCGGAGTAGAAATCTGCACCTTTTCAAGGGTCCTTTGCTCCACATTTTTGTCTTAACGCTCCGATGCGATCACCGTTGCATTTATTGCCAAGCCGGCAGGCGACCCATGAATGCAGACGGCTTTGACATGTCGCCGGAAACAGCCTCCCTGGCCCTAAAAACAGCGGTTTCCTCCCCCTCCCCATCTTTGACAATAGAGTTTCAGGGAGGTGAACCACTGGCCAATTTTGAAAGGGTGGAGCAGATCGTAAAAGAAGCCCGGGCGATCGGGTCGGGAAAAACCGTTTATTTTACAATCGTAACCAGCCTTTCGCTCATGGATGAAAAAAAGCTGCGTTTCCTGTTGGACAACCGAGTACAGATATGCACATCCCTTGACGGCCCAAGGGATCTTCATGATGCAAACCGCCCCCGAAAAAAGCCCGGAAGTTACGAACATGCCATTCGCTGGATGGATAAGATAAATGAAGCATACGCAAGCCAGGGATTGGATCCGGACCTGGCCAATGTCGGGACAATTTTGACCGTGACCAAAGATACCCTTAAACGGGGCCGAGATGTTGTGGATGAATATGTCAAGCGAGGTCAAAAAGTCATTCATTTACGGCCACTTCAGCCCTTCGGTTTTGCCGAAAAAGCTTGGAAAAAACAAAACTATTCGGCGGAACAGTTTCTTGATTTTTATGAAGAAGCGTTTGAGCACATTCTTGATCTGAACCGAAAAGGCGTTGAAATCCTTGAAAAAACAGCCTCTCTGTTTCTGACCGCAATCCTTACCGACAGGGATTCCAATTACATGGACCTTCGCTCACCGTGCGGGGCTGGAATAGGCCAGCTTGCGTACAACTACGACGGCAAAGTTTATATATGTGATGAAGGCAGAATGGTCGGATCGATGGGCGATGACATGTTTTGCATCGGCAATGTATACGAATCAAGCTACGAAGAAATTATACGTCACCCGGGAGTGCGATCCGTCTGCTTGGCATCCTGTCTTGAAGGATTACCCGGATGCACGGATTGCGCGTATCAGCCTTATTGTGGAGTATGTCCCGTTTATTCCTACATTACGCAGGGAGATTTGTTTCCTCACGTTCCGCAGTGCAATCGTTGCTTAATCCAAAAAGGAATCCTGGACATTCTTTTTAGACATCTCGCTGAAGACGAAGAATCGGTGAAACCTATCTTTGAAAGATGGACGATACACAAGGACAGATCTTCCATTTACACGGGCGGCCGTCGGGGGTAAAAAAGATACGAGCCCGGAACATGTAACCTTTTATGGCAGGAAAGGCATGAAGCATCTTGCGTGAATTTAAAAAAGTTTTCATTGTAATGGCCGCTTTGGTTTTTTGGAGACCTATTCAGGCTTCGGCCGAAAACCTCCCCCTGGAGAAAACAGAAGCAAAACCATCCACAAAAAAAACCTCTCCGTCCGGCACAATGAGCAAAGAAGAAAAGCCGCCTTGCCGCAAAGCGACTTTGCCGGGGACTTTTGCAATTATAAACACTGTTTCGCCGGATTCCTCGACGAGAAAAAATCTTCACCTTCTATATGAAATTCTGGACAAAACTTCTCTTGGAAAAGGTCTCGACAAAGAAGATTTGAGGAATGCTCTCTTGTCCGCTCCTTTTGACGGTAGTTTCGAAAAAGCTGATAACAAGCTTACAAAAGGCCGGGCTCTTTATGGAGAACTCAAATTCGAGGAAGCGATAGACGTATTGAAACGCGCTAAATCGATTTTTCTCGAACATGTAGGCCAAGAAAAAGGCAGCGAAGGCCTTGCCTCCACCTTATCATACCTGATCCTCTCCATGAATTCGATTGGGCAAGAGGAACAAATGCGGGAGTACGCTGAGATTCTTCATTACGTTGTGGCAGGCGCCTACCCCCAGACTATCCCGTCTTCGCTTTGGAAAAAAATCTTGCCGAAGAAAAGGCCACAAAAACGACCTCTAAAAATCCGCGCCCCAAAAGAAGCGTCGGTTTACGTAAACTTCAAGCTTCTTGAAGACGACGCCCAAACGGTCGATGACAACAATGCATTATGGACACTGATTTCTCATACCGGTCTTTTACACGTTGTCGTGGAAGCGCCCGGCCACAAAAAGTTTTATACAAAAATTCAACCTGGTCGGGACGAAGTCTACATCGTTGCAGGCATGTCTCCTTTGGCCGAAGATCCGCATCAAGATGTCCGCAACACCGTGGGCGAATGGTTGTCAAAACCCACTGTTCCCGGAGAAAAAGACATGTTGTCATTGGCGGAAAAAACCGGCGCTGACAGGCTTATACTGGCAAGAAGAAAAAAAGAGACGATTATTCTTCAAATATTTGAAGCCAAAAAGAAAAAACTTCTGCCTTTGTCGTTTGAAGTTATTCCCTCCGTCAGTGTCGAACACAGCGAAAACCTTTCCCTTTGGGCGACCGCGGTTGCAAAAAGTCTTGCTCCTAAACCCATCGATTTGAAAAAAAGCAAACGCAAAGCAGCAGTAAAGGTAACCGAAAAGAAAACCCTGCCTCCGAAAAAAAAGAAACCCGTTCCGGTGTGGAAGCGCTGGTATTTCTGGACTGCACTGGGCGTTGTCGGAATCGTCACCGTCGTGTTTGCAGTCAGAAAAGACCCCGAAAGCCGGGTTGAAATCAAGGTTCAACGGCCTTGAGCCAAATGTTTTTTATTCTTCCGAAAACTCTCTTTTTATATTGTCTTTTACAGGCTGTTTGCGCCTTTGCGTCAAACCAAAGGATTCACTCACCACACGATAAGAAAACTCAAAGCGTTCACGTAGATCCTGTTTCAGATCGAAAGCCGGGAAAAATTCCGGTCCTTCCACCTGATTACACTGAAGAATGCAGAGGTCGGTTTTGTTTTCGTTATCCCCATTCTTTAGAGGATCAGGCCCATGCACTCGCAAAAAAAGGTCATCTGCTTGAGGCCGAAACAGTCCGCATTCTTGGAACCGAGCCTCCTCCGAAAACCACTGTATCCCTGAGCGCAACGCGTTCCCGGTTTCATTCTCTGTTGCCCCAAGGTGTAAAAATCCCATACTGGGCCGCTGCAGTGGCGTTTCCGCGAATTCAATACATTGTGATGGGTCCTTCGGAAACCCATTCTCTGTCCGCGCGTTTCGCCTTGCTGTCTCACGAGTATTCACATGTATCTCTGGCACACGCAACCGGGTATCGGCGATTGCCCAAATGGTTTGTCGAGGGTGTTGCGGACCTTACGGCCGGCCGCACCGATCCTCTCTCCGTTGATTTCAGTCCTTCCACCCTTCCCCTGGGCGAACTTGAACAAAGGTTTCCCCGCAATCACAGGCAAGCATCCGCCGCATACAGCCAAAGTCGCTCATTTGTTTCTTTTCTGTATTCGAGCGGCTCACCCGAGGATTTCCATTCCCTTATAAAACTTCTAAGCCGGGGCGCCCCTTTCCACGCGGCGGTCAAACGGATCTACGGTGTTTCACTGGACTCCATGGAAAATCGATGGCGCAGAGACTGGCGGTACAGAACATTGGTGGTTCCCCTGGTTACCTCAGGACTCATTCTCTGGATTCTTGCAGCCCTTCTCTTGGTGCTCGGCTACATGAAAAAGAAACGCACTCAAAGAATCAGGATAAGCGCCATGCCTGATGACGCCGATATGATCCTCCCGTCATATCCCCAAACAGATGATCGCCCGCAAGAAGAAAAGAACCAGGATTACCGGCCCTCTCTGATTTGGTTTCTGGCCGGACTCGGGATGACTTTTCTAGCATCGGGGCTTCTTGGACCCCTTTTTCCCAACACCAGAACTTTCGTTGTCTTCGCTATCACGGGTACGGCCATCGGAATTTTGATGGCTTTACCGTGGTGGATGAAAGGCCGGTTAACTGATGATGAAAACCCGGAATCAACCGACAATGGCGGATAACCGGTTGACTGTGTCACTCATCAAAGCCTCCTCCCCGGTGGACTGTTGCAAAAAAGCTGTTATATCTTGCAGCTTTTCCAAGGCTTCGTCCACCGACGGATCGCTTCCCTTCTTGTAGGCACCCAGAGTGATCAGGTCGCGGTTGGACTCATAAGCAGCCAGAAGAGATCGGAATACGCCGGCGTTTCTGACATGCCGCTCATCCGCAACAGCATTCATTACCCGGGAGAGACTGTTAAGAACATCTATTGCAGGATAATGATTCCGCGCGGCCAACTCCCTGCTCAAAACGACATGTCCGTCCAAAATGCCTCTCACCTCGTCGGCTATCGGCTCTTCCATGTCTCCGCCCTCAACCAAAACGGTATAAATAGCGGTTACAGATCCCTCGCGGGCCATACCGGTGCGTTCCAAAAGCCGCGGCAAAGCGGCAAAAACACTGGGAGGATATCCTCTCCTCGCGGGCGGCTCTCCTGCAGCAAGTCCAACTTCCCGAAGTGCACGGGCGTAACGAGTCACCGAATCCAGTAAAAAAAGAACCTTTTTGCCTTTAGCCCTGAAATATTCGGCCACAGCCGTGGCCACCAACGGACATTTGAGCCTTATTTGACCGGGCGTATCGCTGGTTGCGCATACAACAACCGATCTTTGCATTCCCTCATCTTCCAAAGAATCTTCCAAAAATTCTCTTACCTCCCTTCCCCGCTCCCCCACCAAGCAAATAACATTTACTTCGGCTTCCGTGTTTCTCGCTATTTGTCCGAGCAAGGTTGATTTTCCAACCCCCGATCCGGCAAAAAGACCCACGCGCTGTCCTTCGCCGACCGTCAACAAACCATCCAAAGCGCGAACCCCCATGGACAGAGGCTTGGTAATCCGGGGGCGGCTGAGAGGATCCGGTGCAGCACGATCTACATCCCAAACCTCCGTCGGACCTTGAATGGTTCCCTTTCCATCCACCGGTTTCCCCAATCCATCCAACACCCTGCCAATCAAGCCGAACCCGCAACGCAGGCTAAGCTTTCGGTTAACCGGAACCACTTCGCTGTCGGGTCCGACTCCCGTCACTTCCCCCAAGGGCGCCAATACTGCGCTGCCTCCCCTGAAACCTACGATTTCCGCTGTGAGAAAAGCGCCATCGCCGCGCCGGACCTCTACAAGATCCCCGGTTTTCACACCCGGAACAGTCGCTTTGAGCATTAGCCCCAAGATCTCCACGATCCTCCCCTTGGTCTTCAATGTATCCGTTTCCTTCAAAAACGTCGCCGCCCTTGCAACGCGATCGAATGGATCTCCCTCATTCATTATTCAGCTCCTTTTTCAATGCTTGGTACATAGCGGAAACCTGTGTCTCAAGGGTGGCGTCCATTTCACCTTCTTCCGTTTCGACAACACACCCCCCGATAGGCACTTCGGAGTCCCCCACAATGGACAATTCATTCACGCTCGATAACAAAGACATGAATTCGCCTCTTGAATTTTCAAGCATTTCGAGATCTTTCGGATTCGCCTTTATCTTGACACTTTGCGCCCATTTTGCCCCCTTCAGCGCTTTTCGCGCCAACAAACGGATTTTTTCCGGGCTGGTTGTCAATTCCTCTTCAAGTATTTTCCGGGCTATCTGCACTGCAAGTTCTATCATCCGATCGGCCGCGTTTTGTCTCAGTTTTTCAGCTTCCGCGGCGACGCGGGAAAGAACTCCTACCATTTCCGCTTTCCCTGCCTCAATCCCTTCAAGCCGGCCCTGTTTTTCTATTTCTTCTTTTTTTTCAAGGGCATCGGCAATTATTTGTTTTGCCTTTTCTTCAGCGTTTTCAATTATCCGCCGCCCATCCAATTCCGCCTGAAAAATTCTTCGGGAAATCATTGCGGTCTTGTTCTTCAAAACCACTCCCCGAACTACCCGTCCTGTTTTTTTATCGCACATAGCCCTTTTCGTCTCCTGATCTTTCCTGTCCAGAATCCCTGATTTTCTGAGAATTTTCCACCTTTTGGTGCATAATAAAATACCGGTCGCGATTCCTTGACACAAGGGACTTGGAAAATCTATACTGCGACAAAAATTCCTTCATTGGAATAAACAGTAAGGAGCAAGGAAATGACTAGACCCTTGGTGGCTATCGCATCCATAGCGACAATTCTCAGCACCATGCTGGGCGGCTGTTGGACAGACCCCGACTCTCCAGACACTTGGCTTGCCCAAATTAACAGCAGTTCCTTTAAGAGAAGAGAATCACTGGTTAACCTCTACCGCATTCATGAAACGACAAAGGCTCTCGCCGAAAGACCGGGTGCAGCTGGTGAAGAGTCGGCAAAGAGCCTGGAGGCTTTTCGCAAAAAGGTTAATCCCGTCCTTGTAAAGGCCTTTGATGTCAAGATCAATGACCGGTACGAAGCTACCCAAGAGATCCTCGAACATCTCATGATGTTTGAAGCGGAAGAAGCCGTTCCTCTCTATATAAGGATTATCCAGGAATATGTAGATGACACCATGGATAAGTACGGCGACGTGGATTTACAGGAAGGACTGGTCGCAAAGGCTCTCGGTGGACTTGGAGCACTGGCCGAGGATAAAAAAGTTCCAGGCGAAGCAATGAACGTCATCGGCGCATTGATAGATCGCATTTGTCGAACCGGAAAGGGCTCGGGTGTATTGGAAGCTCTGGACCAACGCAGCTTCATCAGAAACGCGGTGGTCAACGCTATGCCGCCCTTGATAGAAGCTCTGCCTGAAAAGAAAACCGTTGCAGGGCGACTGCTCGCCACGATTCTGGATTTCGGATTCCAACAGGGGCAAATCCAGGATCCAATGGTCAATATTTTCGCGGCGCGCTCTCTGGGAAATGTTGGCGACAACAGCCCCAGAACCGTCCAGGCTCTCATCGCCTCTCTTTTTCGAAAGGGGCGAGGCCGCGCTTTCCATCCATATTCCGTGGTCGCTCTGGCCCAGCTTCCCGCAGCCGCCGATGGATCTCATCCGGCTGTAAAACCGCTTGTATGGCTGGTCAAAGGTGACCCATGGACACGCGTTCTGGCGAAACTCGAAGAGGATGACAAAGCTAAAGAAGCGAACCAATCCACCATCGACGCTTTGAACGAAAGACTGAGCGCACTGAAAGAGATGCCCCCGTGTCCCGACGACGTTCCTTCGGATGTTTCTTTTATCTGTGACATATTCTGGGAGAGCCGGGTCGAAAGGTGGGAAGAACAGGAACCAGGCGTGGTGGAGCTGAACTCCATT
The DNA here is from genome assembly GCA_007131745.1 of Myxococcales bacterium. The sequence continues at coordinate 73,893 of SLPX01000204.1, read as the reverse complement.
ATCGCCCTCAGGGAAATAGGAGACCCCGGCAAAGACAACATGGTATTGACCGAAATGCTGGCACACTACGGTAGCAGGGCACTCGAAAGAAAATGGTTTCGAAAAATGGATAGGGAAGATCGATGGCTGCCGCGGGTGCAAAACCAAAGAATGCAAATCGAAGGTTACGGCCGCGACATGAACATCCGGATGGAGTTTTTGTTCGCTGTCGGCCATCTCGGCCACATCGACGAAGTTGAAGGTCTCAAGGCGGAGTTGATAAGAAGCCTGAACTGGAGCGGGGATCCAGGCAGCATGATGAAAGCTGCGGAAGCCATTGGTCGTGCACCACACGATGAAGAGCTTCTGAGAACCCTTATAGACCGAATCGGAACCGTACAGAGTTGGATCGGCCATTCTTTCAAATACCGAATGTTCCAACACGCCGGCTGGGCGGCGGCACAAAAGCAATGCCCTGCCGCAAAACCCGAGCTGGATCAACGATGGCAGGAATGCCAGGCCGAAGGCAATTCCGCGGAAGAATGTTTCAAGCGTTTCAGGGAGAATTTCTGGCTGCCTGAAGTCAAAAAACTCGTCGGCTATTTTGAACCCAACGATGTAAAGGATTACCAGCACGAGTACTGTGCCGATCCGGAAACCAAAAGCAAGGAGCCTGCGTGCAAAGAATCTCCAACAGAAGAAGAACGAAGGCTTGGTGTACCTAAATGCTACGAATGGGGTGTTTGTAACGCGGAAACGTTTTACACCTGCCTGGATGGAGATCAGGAAATGAGATTGAATTTTGCATCGGAAGCAATGCGTGCAGCTACCATGAAAGAGCTCCCCCTTCTGCAAAATCTCAAGCCCGAGATTTTCCTGACGCCTCCGAACAGAACCGAGGAATCCATGCCGAAGGAAGGCACGACTTACTATGATCCTATGGATCTCGAAATATTGAAAAACCCACACCTGATCATGACGGAAAACATGGTCAAAGCCCGGCGTAAAAAAGCCATTGAGACCATTGAGCGCCGTCTTTGCCAAATGACCAAGCGCCTTACCGTGCTGGAGACCTGCAAGCACGACATCAACTGTTATATAGCTACTCTTAAGGGCGACAACCTCTCCAGCTTCACGGATCAGGATTGCGCCCAGGAAGGTTTTCCAACTGTTGAATTGAAAGAAATGGATTGGCGGCGGCAGGAAAAAGCAGCTCACATGCTTGGGATACTCGGAAGAGAATCAGCCAACAGAGACATGGCGATAAGAACCCTCAGCGGAGCCTATGAGGGTGCCCCTGTAAGTGTAAGACAAGCCATTCTCCGCTCTCTTGACCGCATCGCGGATTCAAGACACATAGACAATGAAGAAATGGGACAGGCAATACAAAAGGTTATCGATGACGAAACATCCCGTCGGGTAAGAGGCGTCTGGCAGATCAACAGGGACGCTCAAGCCTGCCTCGGCCGCATGAGCCGTAGAAAGCCTTCCGGCTGATCTTGCGCTGCGCGTCTCCATCGAGGAAACCACCGGCGGATGACCGTTTCAAACCATGCTGGAAATAGAAGTTATCCAGGGCCAAGACAAAGGCCGTCTTTTTACATCCGGTTCTCCTCGGATCGTGGTGGGCAGAAGCCCCTCTTGCGACGTAACCCTTGCTGATTATCATCTTTCCGCTGAACACCTGCAAATATACCTCGACGGCGATACTTACATTGTAAGAGATCTTCGCTCCACCAACGGCACAATGGTTCTGAGGAACAAGGAACGCTTGATCCTCAACGGTCCACAACAGTGGGAAACCCGTCTTCAAAACGGTGACAGTCTTCTCCTGGGCGATCCTTCGTCCCCGGTTGTTCTTCAATGTTCCTTTAAGCCGGCCGAAGAAGATCCTCCTGAAACGCTCGTTGCCAAAAAATCCAGAGAAGACCTTAAGAAACTTGCCGGCGAACTCGGAACCATACCGGACGATCTCGCCAAGCTTTACCGCTGTTCTTCACGCCTCAGCCAGTCAGGCGTTGATCTCAACACTGTTTTAATCACTTTGGCCGATGTGGTGTTTGACCTTTTAGACAATGCGACACACGTCACGGTTCTCCTGTCAGACAGGGAAGGCGATCGCTACACTCCCGTGCTGGCAAGGGCAAGAAACTCGGAAGAAGGAAAATCCGTCAGAATGTCGAGGGCGGTTCTTCGCAGGGTTCTGGAAGGCCGAGCCGCTGTTTTGGTCGCCAATGCGGAAAAAGAGCTGGGCTCCACTGAAAGTGTCATGGCGGCCAACATCATGTCTTCACTCGGTGTTCCTCTCTGGACCGGCGAGGAAATCAGGGGTGTTTTGCAAGTCGACAACCGGACATCAAGCGGGATGTTCAGGGAAAGAGATCTTGAACTGCTTGCAATACTGGGTTCTCATGCCGCATCTACCATTGAAACCGCTCGGCTCTATCAGAAACTCAAAACATCGGAAGAGCAAGCTCGATCCGAGGCCGCATACCTCAAGAAGAAGAATTCCAAGATATCTTTTGATGAAATGGTCGGAGAAAGTCCGGCAATGCGTGACATCTTTTCACAACTCGAAAAGGTTATAAACACACGGGCCACAATCTTGATCGAAGGAGAAACCGGAACCGGCAAGGAATTGATAGCCAACGCCATTCATGACCAGGGGCAGCGATCCACCAAGCTTTTCGTAGCCGCAAATTGCGCGGCTCTACCGGAAAACCTTCTAGAAAGTGAGTTGTTCGGACATACAAAGGGAGCGTTTACCGGTGCGGATCGGGACAAGAAAGGGCTGTTCGAAGTAGCCGACGGCGGAACCCTTTTCCTGGATGAGATCGGTGAAATGTCCATAAGCCTGCAAGCTCGCATTTTGCGGGTGCTTCAAGAAGGTGAAATCCGCCCGGTGGGATCGGCACACACTAAAACCGTCGATGTTCGGATAATATGCGCAACAAACAAGAGCCTTAAAGACGAGGTCAAAAACAGCAAGTTCCGGGAGGATTTGTATTACCGCCTTCACGTTTTTCCAATCACCCTTCCCCCTCTCAGAGAGCGAAGAGAAGATATCCCCGCGCTCGCACATCATTTTCTGGAACGATACACAAAAGAACTTCAAAAAACCGTCCTGGGTTTTTCACAAGAAGCCCTCGACTTGATGTTCGCATACAAGTGGCCCGGCAATATTCGTGAACTGGAAAATGAAGTGCAACGTTTGGTAATCCAGTGTGATCCTGAAAGTTTCATTCAGCCGGACCATCTCTCACCGCAGATTCAAGGCCCCGGGATAGTGGATCAAATGAAACCCTCTTCAGGTACTTTGAAAGAACGTATGGACGCTGTTGAAAGATGGATCTTGAAAGAGGCCCTTGAAAAACACGAACAAAACAAGACGCGCACGGCCAAGGCCCTAGGAATTACAAGAGAAGGCCTTCATAAAAAGCTGTCTCGCCATGGAATGTAAGCGTGTTTGGTCGGCTCTCAATGAGATCCTGCATAGATATGAGCATTTCGGTCGAAAAGAAACCGGTCTTCTTTTGTTGCTTCCTTTGTTGCTTCTTTTTTTTCGGTTGTTTTGATCCTCCTGTCCCTGAGCGTTCCACGAAAAACCCGCATGACAAAGTAAAAACCGCGCTGAAAAACCTGGATGTACAACACATGGAAGAAAAAGCCGCCAAAGACCTCAAGGCCGCTTATCTTGAAGCCGACAAACCAAGTCGCCGACTCCTGGGTCTTGCCATGATCGGTCGAATCCGGGAAAAAGCAGTTTCTTTACCCACTCCGCCTCCCGACATATTGTGGCTCCTGGCCGATATTTTGCAGGAAAAAGCTCTCCCCCTCTTGACCGAAGCCGCCAATAGCGCTGTCACCAATGGCAATCTCGATACTTTTGTTTCAGCATTGCTGGAAAGAGCGAGGATCACCGGATGTTCCGGTGATCTAATTCACGCGGCAATCATCGCCGATATTACCGGGCATCATTTTGCCCGATCCCGAAAATTTCTTTCAGCATCCGGTGGCAAATCTCTTTGTCGAGCCCTTGAAGAAATCGCTGAGCTTTGTACATCAGATACGCCCCCTACAATAAACATACTAAAATCCCTCGGGTTCTCCGAACATCATGGACGAAATTCAGCAATCAATGCACTGAAAAGAATCTCCGGTTTCTTGCAATGTTCTTTTACGATACCCTGATCATTCCCACTCTATTGTGGACGGAGGTTTCCCCGTAACATCTAGAGCCATACCCCAAACACATCCAATCTGAGACACCCTGCTCCATATCTTTTCCAAAACTTCATTCTCTATCGGGGCCGGGCTGGCGGTCATTGCCCTTTGTGAATAAACCGGGCGGATAACCAAGAGTTCCTCTCGCCTTCCTTCTATTCCTATCGGAACCAGAATAACAGGGCATTGCCATATATTCTTCCAAGAACCGCTTTGCTCCAGTGCGTTTTTTACCTCTTCATCGGCTTTCCGCAACACTTCCAGCCTTTTCCGCGTAACCTCCGCCCCAAAACATGTTAAAGACACGTTCCCCGGATCTTTTCCCCATAACAAAACACCTCGATTGATTCCGGGGATATCATTTACCATGTCAACAACCAGCTGTCGGGCTTTTTCCCACTCAAAACTCTCGCTCCAAAGCATAACGGGCTGCTCATAACTTCGAAGATCCGCCTTCACCCCCACGGATCGAATCGGCATTAACCAACCACGAAAACCTGCGTTCCGCGCTGCTTTTTCAACCCTGCTCTCCATATCTTCCGTATGAGTTTTTGGAATATCCAATCGGGATGCCAAAACTCGAACACCTAAGCCCGGACCCGGAAAGGGATGTCTTTCCAATGCCTGATCCACAATGCCGAGTTTTTTACCCAACTCCCTGACCTCGTTTTTGTACAATTCTGCCAGGGGTTCTATCATTTTTCCTGCCGCCAGCATTTTTTCTACGACAGGCACCCTGTTGTGATGAGTTTTTATCACTGTAGATCTGCGGGTTCCCCCGGTCTCCACGGTATCCGGGTAAATCGTTCCTTGGGCCATCACAAAATTCCTGAGATCCAGCTTCTCGGCCTCTCTTTCAAGTACATCTATGAACGTATTTCCTATTGAACCGCGCTTTTTTTCAGGATCCACCACCCCTTCAAGCGAACGAATGAATTCATTCGATGCGTCCACGAAGTGGATATTCCGGCTTACATCGTTATCTTGAAACCATTTTACCACTTCCCTGCTTTCATTCATCCGCATCAGGCCGTTGTCGATATGCAAAAGATGCAGTTTCTCCGGTCCCACGGCCCTGCCCAAAAGCCAAGCGCAAACTGTCGAATCCACGCCCCCGGAAACAAGCAGAAGAACTTGTTTTCCATCTGTTTTCTCACGAATTTCAGCCGTTATTCGGTCGATATAATCTTCCATGGTCCATGACTCACCACACCCGCATATTTCCTTTGCAAAGGCTTCCAGCATTTCTTTGCCGTGAACCGTGTCGTCTACCTCCGGATGAAACTGAAACCCGTACCGCCGAAGCGCATTTGATCCGATTGCTGAATTCCGATGGGTTTTTCCATCTCCGGACACCGTATACCCCAGCTCCATAAATCCCGGAGGCACCTCTACCACGCTGTCCATGTGACTCATCCAAACTTGTTCCTCACCGGCCAAGTCGTTGAAAAGGGGGGTTTCAGTCGTTTTATAAAAAACCGCGGGTCCATATTCCTTCCCTGTATGCGCCACCTTGCCCCCATAATGTTTTGCTATTTCCTGGTGTCCAAAACACAATCCCAATAATGGAATTTTCAGGTCAAACAATTCCGCATCATAATCTATACCTTCATTCTTGGAGGCCAAAGAGGGACTTCCTGAAAGTATCACCCCTTTGTATTCAGCTAACCGTTTCGCGGGAGTCGTGGAATCCTTCAACTCGGCAAAAACTTTCAATTCTCTTAGTTTTGCAGCGATAAGATGCGCATATTGACCACCGAAATCCAGAACTGCTATTCCATCTTTTACCATGAACATCTCCAAATTTCTCGTTGGCTGAAGAAAGAAACTTTACTGTGTCCGTTTCCAAAGAACCGTTACAAGCGGTTTATTAAGTACTTTTACAGATCGCGGTGTCAAGGAAATCAAACTCCTCCGATGCAATCCATGATAGGAAACTTTCTCAAGACAAGAACACACAAGAATTCCATTTCTCCGGGGTATTAGTCGCAATAGTTTTTCCCTTCGATCCGGCAGGATCCGGTCGACCAAAGGATCAGTGGTGGACAAAACATTCTCAGGCTTAGTGACTATTGTGATTATTAAGAAAAAACGGAGCCTTTTTGGCTGATAAAGGCCTTGTTAGTCCCCTAAAGGACTGCTATAAATTATTAAGGTTGTTTTTGTAAGACCTGATCATGGCTTTTTTTACAGGCTTCTCAAGATGAAGATTTGCCCAAAATGCAAGGGTGTTTGTAGAGACGCCGCGATGGTTTGCTCCGGGTGCGGACACGAGGTTACATCTACAAATCTCGTAGACGGGGATAACCTGGTGGGCCTCCGGTTGGCCGACAAATACGAGCTTGCAGAGTATCTGGGAGAAGGAGCCATGGGGTGGGTTTATAAAGGAACCCACATGACCCTGGAGAATTCAGTCGCGGTAAAAATCATGAAACCGCAGGTTCGTCCTGATGAAAACAGGGCCGCAAGGTTTAAAAGAGAAGCAAAAGCCGCCAGCAGGTTAAATCATCCCCATATCATTTCCGTCATAGATTTCGGGGAAACTCCAAGCGGTCTTCTTTATATCGTAACGGAGTTTCTGCGGGGAGTCCCGCTCACCGAACTTTTGCATCATGAAGAGCCGATCAATTTCAAAAGAGCCGTCAGAATCATGAGCCAGATTCTGTCAGCACTCGAAGAATCTCACAATGGCAACGTCGTGCACAGGGACCTGAAACCGGACAACATAATGGTGTCGCAGTTGCGAGGAGGAGAGGACTTCGTAAAAGTGCTGGATTTCGGAATCGCCCAGATACTAGACCAGGATTCTCAGAAACTGACTCAACAAGGACAGCTTTTCGGAACGCCGGATTACATGGCTCCCGAACAGGTTCGCACTCAGGAAATCACGGCAGCCGCGGACATATACGCTGCGGGGATTATTCTTTTCGAAATGTTGACCGGCCGATTACCGTTTCAAGCCGAGAACTTGTTCGATGTCTTGAAAGCTCATCTTTACTCCTCTCCGCCGCGGCTGGCCGAGGTTGTTCCGGAATTGAATTATTCCGAACAACTTCAAACTCTTATTGACAAAGCCCTTGAAAAAGATCCGCAAAACCGGTTTGCGTGCGCTGGAGATTTCCGCCGGGCACTGCGAAAAGCAGCCCGCTTAACAACCATTGGAACCAAGGCATGTCCGAAATGCAATCAATCGGTGGAAACGTCGGTTCAGTTTTGCTCTCATTGCGGACACAGGCTGCACGCGCCTAAAGAAGGAAAAAAATCCCTGGCGACCGCGGATACACAATATGCAGTAGACGATCAAAAAAAGAGCGTCCCATCGGACAGTCAACCCACACTCGACCGACTATGGAGCAGTTTGGCGGTAAAACTGCCCTTGATGAACAGAAAAGAAGAGCGCAAAATCCTCAGATCTCTTATTGAAGAAAAATTGTCGGCCGTTCAGCTCGTGGGTACCGTGGGAATGGGTAAAACAGCTCTTGCTGCGAACACAGCACGCGAAGCTGCCTCGTTAGGTTTTCAAGTTCACTGGGTAGAGCCGCATAGCAGCAACCTGCCGGTTTCCTGGGAGCCGGTGCGTCAAGCGGTTGCTTCCGTCCTGTCCATTTCACGCTCGCCGACAGAAGCGGAATTAAGGGACACCATAGCTTCCAATGAAGGTCTGATCCGTGAATATCAAGGTTTGTCCGAATTGTTCGGTTATCAAAACCCGCTCAGGAAAACATCCCCGCTAACCAGAAGAGATGAAACTATAGCCTCTGCATGGAAGACTATTCTTCACAAAACCGATACTCCACAGCTTATCGTTTTTGAAGACATCGATCTTTATGATGAACCATCGCGTCTTTTTGTAGAACGACTGGCAAAAACCCGGGGGCAGGGGTCACGTCTTTTGATTGTGATCACATCCACCGTTCCACTGCTGGAATCTATTCCATCCATGAAAACAATCGATTTGAAACCGCTCGACCGGCAGACTGTGGATATCCTCGTCAACGAGTTGTTTAACCGCCCCACGGATTCATGGGGGGGAATGATGTCCAACATGGCGGCTTCATCAAAAGGCCATCCGCTTTGGCTGGAACAAGCTCTCGCCCTCGCAACCGAATCCGGAACCGAAAGCAATCAGGAGTTGCCGGATCTTATATTGACCCGCTTGTCCAGACTCCCGTCGGACGCACAACAAATTCTTCAGGCCTTGGCTGTAATTGGAATGGAAGGGAAAGCTAAAGATGTAGCTTTTCTACTGGAAAAGGAATCGCTTAACGAAACCGCTGTTCAGCTTCTTTCCCTGCGGGGATTCCTTGTCCAGGAAGATGATATAGATCCATCGACTGCCAAGCCGGATAAAACAGGCCCGAAAGAACTCCCCGGGCACAAGGTTTTACCCGTGTTGAAGTTGAGATTCTCCCACCCTTTCATTGTTTCCATAATCAGAGAATCCCTTCCAGCCGAGGTAAGGTCATTTTACAACCGAAGATTTGTACAGCTTTTTGACTCAAGATCTGTTCCTGCTGTATGCAAGGCATACCATTTTCTAAGCGCCGGCATGGAACAGGACGCGTTTCAATGTTATGAAACCGCGGGTGACGACGCTTTCGATCACTTCGACGCACAGGGTGCTATCAGCTTTTACAGGCAAGCCTTGGATATCGCCAGGTGGCGGCTTCTTCTAAGCGAAGACGACATCCGCTACATAACGCTGAATGCCAAACTGGGAAAAGCGATGAGTGCAGCCGGTGATCTGAACGGGGCGTTGATAGTATTGAAACATGGAGCCGGCAATTCCAGTTTTTATCCTGAAATAAAGATCGATATCACTCGCAGCCTTGCAAAGGTTCTTATGTCTCAAGGTTACCCGGCAAAAGCCATCGCCGCTCTCAGGCAAGCCATAGGCGATGCCATTATGCACGGCGACGCCGAGGTTTTGACAGACCTTTATCTCGAACTGGGAGAATTGCTTGTTCTTTCAGGTGACACGGTTCAGGCGCTGGAAGAACTCAACGAAGGCCAAGATCTCGTAACCGCTGGTGAAGGTCCCATGGTTTCGAAAGCCCCGAAAAACCTATGGCTTCTGCTAGTCAAAATCTCTGAACTCCGATCTTCCCAATCCTCGGATTTGTCGAATTTAAAAACCGCCATGGAAACAGCATCGGCTGCTTTGATTCAGGCGGAAAGGATTTCCGATTCTACCGGAATAGCCGGCGCTCACATCTTGCTTGCCGAGCTTCACCGCAAGGCTAGTATAGATGAAAAAATTGATCATCACATCAGCCAGGCACTAAAGACTCTCAGAACCATCGGAGACAGAAAAGGCCAGGTCCGCTGTCTTCTTCTTGCAGCATCCCGAAAGAACAGCGGAGACTCCGAAGCATACAGAGAAGAAGCTTACCAGCTCGCATGGGAGATCGGCTGGCCTGATGGAATGAAGCACGCAACGGAAAGAACACTCATTCAAACAAATGAAGTAGCCTGAAAGAGTCTTTCACCAAGGCAAAGATGCTTTTGCTCCTTTGAACTTGTAATTGGCCTCATCCTGTGGATATGAATATGTCTTCCCGGCTGTCACCGGGCTTTAACCAAGCATTATTTAGAAAACCCGGTAGGAGAAATCCATGGATGTCAGAGATATCATAGCAACAAAAAGATATGGAAAACCACTTTCATCCGAACAGATTCGATATTTCATCAAAGAATACGCGGCTGGAAGAATCCCTGACTATCAGGCGGCCGCACTTATAATGGCCGTGGCCATTCGGGGAATGTCCCAGGATGAACTCAGCACATGGACCGATGCCATGCTGCATTCAGGTAAAGTGCTGGACCTTTCTTCTATTCCCGCGATGAAGATGGATAAGCACTCCACCGGCGGCGTAGGCGACAAGATAAGCATATGCCTGGCTCCCATGGTGGCAGCGTGCGGTGTCGCGGTTCCCATGATTTCCGGAAGAGGCTTGGGCCATACCGGCGGAACACTGGACAAACTGGAAGCCATTCCCGGATTCAATGTTCGCCTATCTACAAACAAATTCATCGAACTGGTGAGGTCCACCGGTTTTTGTCTTATCGGACAAACCGAAGATCTGGCGCCTGCAGATCGAAAGCTGTACGCTCTCAGGGATGTCACCGCAACGGTTGAGTCGATCCCGCTTATCGCTTCATCGATAATGAGCAAGAAACTTGCCGAAGGAATAGACGGGCTGGTCCTGGATGTAAAAGTGGGTCGGGGCGCTTTCATGAAGACCGAAGAAGACGCCAGGAAACTGGCGGAAACCCTCATCTCGATCGGAGTACGGGCGAAAAAGAAGGTGACCGCGTTTTTGACGAAAATGGATGATGTCCTAGGCAAAGAAGTCGGGAACGCTCTGGAAACAATCGAAGCGCTGGATGTACTGAAAGGCAGGGGTCCTGAAGACGTAAAAGAACTCACCCTACGCCTGGGGATGGAAATGCTCATTTTGGCGGGAAAGGCTGAAAGCGATGATCAAGCTCGTGAAATGCTTGAAGAAACTATTTCATCAAGGTCAGCGCTCACAAAAATGAAAGAGTTAATCAAAGCCCAGGGCGGAAATCCTGATGTTTGCGAAGATTCCAATATTTTTCCGCAAGCTGTAAACCATGAAGAAATCCCTTCACCCTGGTCGGGAATCATTCACTTCCAGGATTCGCTGAAAATCGCCCGTGCCGCGATGATAGTGGGAGCGGGCCGCCGGCGCTCGGAAGATTCCATTGATCCGGCGGTAGGCATAACGGTAAATAAAAAAACAGGAGACACGGTAACCACAGGGGAACCCCTTGCCGTCTTACACCACAACGGTGGCAACCAAGTCGAACAGGCGAAAAAAACCATTGAATCTGCTTTCGAAACAGGATCCTCCCCTGTAGTCGGCGGTTCCCTTGTTATCGATGTTATCAAAGGTCTTTGAGGGCCGGCCTGTTTAACCCCGGCGGAAAACCACGGATCATGAAACATTTTTTAAAGATCATCATGTTTCTGCTTGTCGTAACTGCAAACCACGCTTTTGCAGACACTGCATCCAAAAACCCAAACAACTCCATTAAAGAAAACCGGGTCGATCCATCGCCTTCAGAAGAACGATACAGCCAATGGAAAGAAGATGTTCGCATATCCCTTGAAAAAAGCACCAAGCCGAAATTCGGCGAACCACGGGCGATTGATACGGGTTTTCTCAACATTCTTCAAAGCCTTCTGGGCTTTGTCGTCCTGCTTGGCCTTTGTGTTCTCTTATCAGTGAACCGAAGGGCCATAAAATGGAGGGCCGTGGCCGGAGGTTTGGGTTTGCAGGCATTGTTCGCTGTTCTTGTCTTGAATCCGGTCGTTGGAGAAAGATTTTTCTCCGTAGTGGACACGGGGGTGCGAAAACTGCTTTCATTCGCTGAAGCCGGCACAGCGTTTGTGATGTCGAGCGTGGAACCGCATCAAGCGACTTTTGTGGATACTTCAGGTCAATGGGTCATCCATGATCTGATGACGGGAAAAGTCAGTCCCGCCGTAAAAAACCTGGCTTTCTGGGTTCTTCCCACCATAATTTTTTTCTCCGCTTTGATGACGGTTCTTTATCATCTTGGTGTAATGCAATGGATCGTAAAGGGCGTGGCCAAAGCCGTCCAGTCTGTACTCGGAACTTCGGGAGCGGAAACTCTTTCCTGTACTGCTAATGTTTTTGTAGGCCAAACCGAAGCACCGCTTCTGATTAAGCCTTTCGTAAAAGACATGACTCAAAGCGAACTCATGGCCGTCATGACAGGCGGTTTTGCAACCGTGGCAGGAGGTGTTTTGGCCGTCTATGTGTCTATGCTCCGGGACATTCCGGGCATTGCCGGCCATCTTGTCACCGCATCCTTGATGGCGGCTCCCGGGGCTCTGGCCGTGGCTAAGATCATTTTCCCTGAAGACGGCTCCCCTGTAACAGCCGGAACAGTAAAAGTGGAAATAGAGAAACCCGATGCAAATTCAATCGAAGCCCTTGCAAGGGGCGCATCGGAAGGCATTACCCTTGTATTAAACGTAGTAGCGATGCTGATCGCATTTGTAGCCATGGTAGCGCTTTTTAACTTTATTCTGCACTTGATGGGCCGGCCTTTCGGCATTGATCTCAGCCTGGAGCGGATATTGGGATGGATTCTTTCTCCTCTTTCCTGGTGTCTCGGCGTAAGTTGGGCCGATGCCCCCAAGCTGGGCCAATTGCTCGGCAAAAAACTGGTTTTGACCGAATTGCTGGCCTACGCTGAATTGCAGACAATCCAGGCTTCTATTGATGTCAGAACCTCCATCATAGCGTCATACGCGTTGTGTGGATTCGCGAACCTGGCCTCGATAGGAATCCAGATCGGCGGCATTGGAGGAATAGCTCCATCGCGCAGGGGAGATCTGGCGAAACTGGGATTGAGAGCCATGGCAGCCGGTGCAATTGTTTCTTGTATCAGTGCTACATGGGCGGGCATTCTTTTTACATTCAGCTCTTGAAAAGACATGTGTTTAAAAGCCCGCACTTGACCGGTCTCTTCGGTTAAAGTAGTTTCCCAAAAAAATCGGTTCTTTGATTTCCCTAATAGCAATGGGGTCTATACCCCGGGACATAGTTACCATGACGAAAAAATCTCTTGGAATAGATATCGGATCCACAACAGTAAAACTCTGCCTTCTGTCAACGGACGGAACATGTAACGGTAAGGTGTTGGCCCATGAAGGAGATCTCCCCGGCGCTGTAGGCAAACTTCTTGGGGATTTGGGCCTTGTTGAACACCCATCTCCCCCATCTGCCGTTGTCACGGGAACCGAGGGACGTCACCGGGTCGCTCTCCCCGAGGTCATAGCTGCAACCGCGGTTGAAGCGGGTTTAAACGCACTCGGCCTTAAACCAAGGGCTGTAGTTTCCATGGGAGGTGAAGATCTTGTCGTCTACGTACTCAACCGCCGGGGGCAGATTGTAAACAACTATTCCGGAAACAAGTGTGCATCCGGCACAGGGGAGTTTTTTCGCCAGCAACTCGGCCGCATGAACATGCAGCTAAAAGATATTGAATGCGCTTGTGAAGAGGCTTCCCTCCATCGCCTCTCTTCCCGATGTTCGGTTTTCATGAAATCCGACTGCACCCACCGCCTGAACAAGGGCGAAGCCGAAAAAGGAGACATTGCTCTTTCTCTCTCAAAAGTGATGGCCGACAAGGTTTCGGAGTTTCTCACAAAAGCGAAGATATCAGAAGGTGAAGTAGTCTTGATCGGTGGGGTCACGCAAAATAAGCACTTGGTGGACTTTGTTTTTAAGGGCAATCCCGGCATAAACTTCATATTACCGGAGGAAGCTTCCTTTTTCGAAGCGTTCGGAGCCGCACACATCGCTCGCACCAAAGGAGTCGTACTACCGGAAGGGGGCTTGGTCGGTCGAAACACGGCTCTTCATTTCAAGACATTTCCCCCGCTTGCAGACTCTGATGAAATGGTCGAGTACGCTCCATCCCGGCGAGCCGAGTTTGATCCTGAAGCCGAATATGTCCTGGGTGTGGACGGGGGCTCAACCACAACCAAGGCGGCTTTGATCAACGCCGAGACACTGGAAATCGCGGCCGAACACTATGGCCGCACCCATGGAGATCCCGTAGCTGCTTTGAAACATTGCATGGGTGAAATCCTTAAACAAATCGGAAATCAAAACCCTCGCATCACCCTTGCTGCCACTACGGGTTCTTCGCGCGAGCTTTTGGGAGTATTTCTCGAAACCGCCGGTGTTTACAATGAAATCATTGCTCATACCGTCGGCACTACTTACTTCCAAAAGTCGGTCGACACAATATTTGAAATAGGCGGGCAAGACGCCAAGTACGTTTATATCAACAACGGAGTTCCAATTGACTACGCTATGAACGAAGCCTGTTCGGCCGGCACGGGTTCTTTTCTGGAAGAATCGGCAGCAGGGGATTTGAATATTGAAACCGCTGCCGAAATCGGTCCCATCGCATGCCGAGCCCAAGCGCCGCTCAAGTTTGGTGAACACTGCTCCGCTTTTATAAACTCAGATATCCGCAAGGCCATCAGTCAGGGTGCCGAGCGGGAAGACATCGTGGCCGGCCTGGTTTTTTCCATAGTTGCGAATTATCTTAACCGGGTGGTTGGAAACCGGTCAATCGGAGATCACGTCGTACTTCAAGGCGGCGTAGCAAAAAACCCGGCTGTTCCCCCGGCTTTTGCCCGAATGACCGGCAGACATATCACGGTTCCGCCGGACCCGGAACTCATGGGGTGCTTCGGCGTTGCAAAACTTGCATTAGACAAGCACATGGAAGGACTCCTGGATAAAAGCCTCTTTGATCTCCAAAACATTGTGGACAAGGAAATCAAATACAAAAGCGAATTCACATGCAAGGCTTGTGAAAATCTTTGCGTAATCAAACGTTTGGAAGTAGGCGGCCGGCGCTATCCCTTCGGAGGACGCTGCTCTCTGTATACAAACCAACGAAAAAAACGAAACATCCGCGCAGGTGATATTAAGGACTACTCCGAAGAACGAAGCCGAATGCTTTTCGAGGAATTCGCTCCGCCTAAAGACGAATTCAGTCCAAGGACTACAAAAAAGGTCGGAATCCCGATGGCCTTTTCAGTCCATTCCCTGTGGCCTTTTTACTCCTGGTTTTTCCATGAACTGGGAGTGCCGGTCGAAGTATCTAAAAAAATCCTTCCAAAAGGAATTGCAAAGCAGGAAAGCAACTACTGCTTCCCTGCTGAAATAGCTCACGGTGCAATAGAAGATGTTCTCCACAGAGGTGTAGACTATGTTTTCCTGCCCCACTTCAGGGATATGCCCAGCCTTGAAGATGTGCACGCGTGCGTTTGTCCGTTGACTCAAGGTCTGCCGTTTTTCTCAAAACACGCTTTCGGACTTTTGGACAACCAGAATTTGAGACCTCTCGTGTCTTTCGGCCCGAGCTTTGATGCTTCAAGAAGATATTTCGAGGATGTAGGCGTGAAATTGGGGTTTTCCAGGGAAGAAGGCGGCCGCGCATATGACACTGGAATTCTCCACTACAAGAGGTTCCTACACGCCTATCGGGCACTCGGACGCGAAGTGCTCGCCGAAGTTCGTCGAAATCCGGACAGGGTCTATGTCACCATACTCGGCCGCCCGTACAATGCCTTCACTCGGGATGCCAACATGGGGATTCCCCGCAAGTTCACATCCCAGGGCGTTACGGTAATTCCCTTTGACATGATCTTCGACGATGATGCTGAAATACCTCCGAACAACTACTGGTATTACGGCCAACAAAACATGAAAGCCATAAGGCAGACGCGAGCTATTGACAACCTTTACCCTGCATTCATATCGAATTTTTCCTGCGCGCCGGACTCTTTTCTTCTGCACTATGTACGTTGGCTCATGGGTCAAAAGCCCTATCTCGTGCTTGAAATCGATTCCCACACAGCGGACGCGGGACTGGACACCCGGGTGGAAGCATTTCTTGATATAGTGGAAAGCTATCGTCGTCACATGGCCCCTGCAGAAGAAAAGCCTTTCCTGCGACGTTACCATGTCGAGTTGAAGGAAGAATTTTGCGATATCGTGGACCGGCGTACAGGCGCGCGGCTTGATATCCGAGACCCCCGGGTCAATCTCATCTGGCCTTCCATGGGAGATCTTTCCACAGAAGCCATGGATGTAGCCGCTCGTCGCCAGGGGATTAATTCGCAACATCTTCCATTGCCTGATGTACACTCCACACAGCTTGCTCGAAATGTGGCGTCGGGAAAAGAGTGCATTCCGGCTCTTCTGGTACTGGGTTCGGTTCTCAAGTTCTTCGCCCAACGCGATCCCACGTCCGGAGATCAAATCTACCTTGTATTCGTGCCTTCCACCCTTGGTCCTTGTCGCACCGGTCAGTATTACGTGTTTTTTGACCGACTTTTCGAGGAAATGGGGTGGGAAAATGTCGTGCTGCTGGTGGCCAATTCAGAAAATTCCTACCGGGAAATGGGTGCGACTTTTAACAGGGATGTTTGGCGTGCCCTTGTACTGGGAGACTATTTTGCGGACGTTCGAACCTCCCTTCGTCTACTGGCTAAAGATTCATCTTCCGCGTTGGACATCTTTGGAGATGTCTGGAACGATGTTCTTGTCGGTTTAAGCCAAGGCCCGAAAGCACTGGATCAGGCGCTCAGAATAGCTGCCGCCCGCCTTAAAGCAATCCCCCGCAAAAAGAAACTCGAAGAACTCAAGAAAGTGCTGGTGGTCGGAGAGATTTACGTCCGACGGGACAACTTTTCCGTCCATGAAATTTCTGAAATGCTTATATCCAAGGGGATTTATCCCAAGGTAACCGGAGTAACCGAATGGTTCCATTACACCGACTTCGCCCGTAAGTTCATCATGGAAGGGCGAAGACGGCGGGAAGGCTGGCTGCGCTCACTCCTGAACGGCGGATTGAAGGATGAAGCCGTATACATAGTTGAGAAAGTCTGGAAGGACACAGTGGAAAAAAAGATATCCTCCATCCTGCGTCCAACGGGACTCATCCCCCACGTACCCCACAACATGAGCGAGATTATAGGCAAGGGGCACAAGGATTTCGTTGATCCCGAACTGGAAAGCGAAGCCACGGTATCTCCGGCCGTCGGAGCAGCCGCCATGAAAGAAGGCTACTCGGGTGTTGCAATCATTGCGCCGTTCGGCTGTCTTCCCGGTCGACTTATCGAAGGGGTTTACGCCCCATGGGCCAAAGCGCGTGATTACCCTGTATTGGCGCTTGAAAACGATGGGCAGATTTATCCGCCTAACATCACTTCCAGGATCGAAGTTTTTGCCCACAACGTCGAACGTTTTGAAAGCTCGGATCAAAGAAAGATCTCTTGGCGACGTTTGGCGCAGGCAGCCCGGCTTCAAAAATTTTCAACCCGGGAAAACGTGAATAACCCATAAACAGTTCTTCCGCTGAGAAAAGGAAAAGTACCGGAAAAAAACACCAGGTCGGGATGGAACCGCCATCAAAGTCGGCATGCTCCAACCCGTAATGTCATTCCGCTATTATTGAAAGGTACTTACATGAAAACATATTCATCAATTCATCACCCCATTGCAACCCACACGTCAAAAGGCGCAGAGGCGAACGCTTCCCATGGACGCAAGGTAATGCGGGTGGCGCGACAGCTTAAACAGCGTAAAAGCACGGCTCCTCTGTCCCGGAAAAAAAAAGCGGTATCCCACCAAGTTCCCAAGGTGCACGACAAAAAATACTCCGACGAGAAAATCGATCTCCTGGACTTCGACGAGATTATCGAGATTGATCCCGAAAGACGTATCTGTATAGCAGAACCGGGAGTTCCTTTTTGTAAAATTGTAGATCACACTTTGCCGTTCGGCCTTGTTCCCATCGTAGTGCCGGAACTCAAAACCATCACCATCGGAGGAGCAGTCGCCGGGTGTTCTATAGAATCCATGTCCTATCGATACGGCGGTTTTCACGATACTTGCTTGGAGTATGAAATCATCACTGGAAAAGGAGATGTTCTAACCTGTACACCGGACAATGAACACTCCCTGGTATTCCAGATGATGCACGGGTCATTCGGCACCGTGGGGATCTTATCCCGTCTTGTTTTTCGTCTTGTTGAAGCAAAACCCTTTGTACATTTGAAACATGAAATGCATGAATCCATAGATAGTTACATGGAGTCCATCCGGTCTCATTACGAAAGACAGGATGTAGATTTCATGGACGGCATAATTCACTCGCTGGACAAACTCGTTCTTTGCGTAGGTAATTTCGTCGATTCAGCGCCTTACGCTAATCGTTACGATTGGCTTCAGGTTTATTACAAAAGCACCGCTTCCCGCCGGGAGGATTATCTTCGGACTCCTCATTATTTCTACCGCTACGATCAAGGAGTCACCAATGTTCACCCAAAATCCTTTCTGGGCCGGTTGTTTCTAGGAAAGTTCCTGGGATCTTCCGAAATCCTTCGCATCGCGGAAAAGTTTCGCTGGTTCTTGCTAAACGACGATCGACCCGACGTAACAGTAGACACCTTTCTTCCTTTTTCCAGGCTGAAAGAGTTCCTGGAATGGTATGAAAAAGATTTCGGGCACTTTCCCCTGTGGTGCGTTCCGTACCGTCGTGTACACGACTACGAATGGTTGACCGAGGATTTCTGGAAAACCATGACCGACGACCTTTTGATTGATATCGCCATATACGGCATGAAACAAAAAGGCCAAACCAACTACTATCGGCTCATGGAAGAAAAACTTAAAGAACTAGGCGGAATCAAGACCTTGATTTCATACAACTATTACACCGAGGAAGAATTTTGGACGATTTTCAACCGTCCCAATTTTGAAAAGGTAAAATCCATTACAGATCCCGACAACATTTTTAGAAACCTGTACGAAAAAACCTGCCGGGCATCAATGGGTCAAGAATAAATCTCTGAATCTTTTTTCTGCGTTCGCCGGCTTCCACTCACATAGGGATTCACAAACACCATGGCCTACAAACCAGGGCAATCGCGTTCTAATCGAACAGTTGCCGGTGGGCACTATTGCAGTTCGTCGCCCGAACAGCATCAAATTTCTTCCGTTTGCCTATCCCGGCGCAGCCGGAACCTTACAGGAAAAAAGTCCATATCATTTTGTGTGAAATTCGCGCCGGATGAACGGACGAGCCTGTGATTTTACGGCAGCGTCCAAGCCGCCGAGCGCCTTGTGAGAACCTCCTTGACGGAGGTTCATCTGCGGCTCGTCCTGAACCGCGAAAAAAGATGTGAATCTATCGGCCCCATCAACGAACTTTATTATGGCCCACCGACGGACCAATAGATAGAACTAGATTGCCCTGGCCGACAAACGCACATGGGTTTGAAACAAGGACAATCCGTGTTATTCTACCCTCCCTGGAGAGATTGGGAGTTAGCATATTTAGCTTCTGTTGTCGGTCGACGTGAAATGCGGCGGGTATAACGTTGGATTCTTTCGGCCGGGCTTTCAACTGAACTGACAACCATTTCGCCTGAAGTCGAACTTAAACAGGCATGATTTCAGGATGAAGAGGTGAATCGAAATGACGGTTCGGATTATCACTACATCGGCATGCGATTCTGATCCAAGAGAACTTGGACGCAAAACAGCGATCGAGTTACGTGGAAAGGCCGAGAATATCCTCGTTGCTGGGGGTATTCTTTTCGCTACGGCCCAAACAGACGTGGAACGTTTCAGGGAATCTCTTGCCGAAGCGATGCCGAAAATCCCGTTTGCCGGATTTACTTCATGTTTGGGAGTGGGAGTCGACGGAAAGCTGCTATCGGGGGATGGTGCAGTCGCTGGACTGTGGTTTGCAGGTGACGGAGTCGGCTTCGGTGCACATTCAGCGCCTATCGGGTCAGCCCCGGAAAAAACAGGTCGATCGCTCGTTGATAAAGCACTTTCTAAGGCCGGATTGTCTCCGGACGAAGCCGACTTTGCTATACTTCTCCCGACTCCCGGCCATGAAGAGGCCGTGCTCAGGGGTTGTTACGAGCGGTTTAGCGAAGACACGATCATCGTAGGAGGAACTGCCGCGGATAATGATCTCACCGGAAAATGGAGGGTGTGGAGTGATGATTTTTCAACCGGAACCGGGGTCGCCCTTGCAGTTGGACACTGGCCGAAACGAACGGCGGTGAGCTATCGGGGAGGGTATCTCGCGACCGAAAAGAAGGCAGTGGTCACAGAAAGTTCAGGCCGCGTGATCAAGAAACTGGACAAGAGACCGGCGGCAGAGGTCTACAACGAATGGATGGGAGGAAAGCTGGATAAGTATCTCGAACACGGCGGTACGGTTCTGGGAGTAAGCACATTAACCCCTCTTGGTGTTGTGAGAGGAAGCTTCGGCGGTTTGGATGCTTATATTCTGGTACATCCTGAAAAAATCATCCCGGAAGACAGGTCTCTGACAACGTTTGCAGAGGTCAAGGAAGGGGAAACAGTGGTTTTAATGCATTCAACAAAAAAATCCCTGGTCGGCCGAGGAGCAAATGTTGCACAGTGGGCCATGAATCTCCAGGGTTTTTCAAAAGATGAACTGGCCGGTGGGTTAATGATGTATTGTGGTGGCTGTGTGTTGGCCATACAGGACGAAATGCAGGAAATGTTGTCGAAGTTTGGAGATAAGGTGTCTCCGGCACCTTGGCTGGCGGGCTTTTCCTTTGGAGAGCAGGGATGCGTAATTCCACGCAAGGTTGATCATGGAAACCTGATGAACGCGGTATTGTTGTTCGAAAAATGATCGGAGAAAATTGTTCCGGCAAAATGGAAACAGAATACAGCTCTGCCCGGAAACGGGTCTTCGATTCGGTCCTAAGGGCGGGGCGATGAAGAATTGGAGGGCTGTGGATCCGGCGTGCTTTTATCTTTAAAAGCAAAATATTTACTTCCCAGGAAATTCACCATGGTGGCGGCCGCTATACCAACAAGTGATGCCAACAGGTACCACCGACCTTTTCCCATGCCGAGCCATTCCATCAAAGCGTGCATCACTCCTATTCGAACGGCCAGTCCTACGAGGCAAACTCCGACAAAAACCGAATATGATTTGGATACCTTGACGTTTTTTCCCGACTGGAAAGTAATCCGCCGGTTCAATACATAGTTCCACGTGACCGCTGCGGCAAAGGCGCCCACCGCTGCTAATCTGGGATCCAGCCCACCCAGCTCGGTGAGAGGAATGAGCACCGCGTAGTCAACGATTACGCCGGTTCCGCCGATAATGCAAAACAACACGAACTCCACGTAGGCTGGGTAGCGACTCCGAAGACCCTCAATACTGAAAATACTCTTCGATGCCGATGAATGATCGATCTCTTGCCTAGGTGGTTTTTCAATATTATTTCTTAAACGGCTCGTCATTTCAATTTTCGTGTCATTTAGTGCTTGGGGTCAGCCAGAGATAGAACAACAGTGGACCGTTGTCCAGCATCATTCCAAAGAAACGTATTCCTTTCTTCCGGATCCTTCCGGATCCAGCCGGCATGCGGCGATTTTTTCATACCGAGAATCATTAAGTTTTTTGATCTCTTTCTTTTTTGTCTCGTGAAAACCCGGCTTTTTCATGGTAAATTTCTTGATTTTAAGCGGATATGAGGTGTAAATCGGCAAGTTATGGGTCGGTTATAGTCGATATTGAAGATAACCCTACTTTGGGGCATAAAAGGTTCAGGTTTTCTTGGGTATACTATTTAACCTTTGAAAAAGTAAAAGCGAAGAAGAAACTCGGCCAAACAGTACAACAGGACAAGCAGGAGAAAGTCAACAGTGAGTGATTTCGAAGAAGATCAGGCGACTTCGATCATCAGTCTGCCCAACACACAACAAACGGAACGAGCGAGGAACAGGGCATATTTCATTGTGCTGGCTGGGTCTAATGTAGGTGAAATGTACAAGCTCGATAAGGATGAGCTGGTTTTGGGGCGCGGACGCGACGCCAACGTTCGCATTACGGAAGAGGGTATCAGCAGGAAGCACTGCATGGTGCGTTTGCTGGGCACGGGCGATGTGATGATTGAGGATCTGAAGTCAGCGAACGGTACTTTCATCAACGGTATACCGATAAGAACCCACCTTTTGCAGGACGGCGACAAGATACAGATGGGTTCGACCACTATCTTGAAATTTACCTACACGGATGACCTGGATGAAACTTTCCAGCGACAGATGCTCGAAGCTGCGCTTTGCGACGGATTGACTAAGGCATATAACCGCAAGTATTTCCATGATCGGTTGGATTCGGAGTACGCATATTCCAAGAGACACAATTCGGATTTGACACTTTTGATCATGGATATCGATCATTTCAAGAAGTTCAATGATACCTACGGACATTTGGCCGGAGACTACGTTTTGAAAGAGATGACCAAAAGGGTCAAAGAGTCCATTCGAACCGAGGATGTGTTTGCAAGATACGGGGGCGAAGAATTCGCGTTGATTTGCAGGGGAATTTCCCTCTCTCACGGAGCAATCGTAGGAGAACGTCTGCGCTGTTTGTTGGCCGACAAGCCGTTCATCTGGCATGGCCAACCCCTGGTCGTTACCATGAGCGTTGGAGTAGCGGGATTGCCCGATGAATCCATCAAAACCCCGACCGAACTCATTTCCGCAGCGGACAAAGGTCTCTACGAAGCCAAAGAGAGCGGGCGGAACCGAGTTGTTATTTTCGGTTTCAACTCAAGGATTTGAGTTCGTTTCACAAGAAATAAGACGACAATGCAGTTAAAGACGCAAAGAATCGATCCTTACAGGGTCCGGATTCCCCGTGAGGGACCAATGCGCACCGACGGAATGATTTTTGCGACCCGGGATTTGCTTGACGCTGGGGATGGAGCAACGCAACAAGTAGCCAATGTCGCCTGTTTACCCGGTATAACCGGCCCGTCAATGGCCATGCCGGATGTTCACTGGGGTTATGGGTTTCCCATCGGCGGAGTCGCAGCGTTCGACCCTCGGAAAGGAGGGGTGATTTCTCCGGGTGGAGTAGGTTATGACATAAATTGCGGCGTAAGACTTTATACAACCGGGATCCGGGCGGAAGATATTCGTAAAAACCTGGAAGATTTGCTTTCATGTCTTTTCAAGGAAATTCCAGCGGGAGTCGGAAGCCGCAGAAAAGATATCGGGTGTAAAAAACAGAGCCTCAGCGGAGCCATGGCGGAAGGTGCAGCGTGGGCGATAAAAGAAGGGTTCGGCGAAAGGGGGGATCTCGACTACATTGAAAACAGGGGCGTATTAGACGCGGACATCGACGCTGTTTCACCCCGTGCAATAGAGAGGGGCATGGGACAATTGGGCACTCTGGGTTCAGGAAACCATTTTATTGAATTGGGAAAAGTGTCCGAGATTCGAGACGTTGCGGCAGCGGGCGCATTCGGCATTTTCGAGGGCATGTTGACCGTTTTGTTGCACAGCGGATCCAGAGGGTTGGGCCACCAGGTGTGCGACGACTACATCAGGGTTATGTACCGCGCTGTGCAGAAGTATTCCATCGAACTTCCGGATCGCCAGCTTTGCTGCGCTCCACTGGATTCGCCGGAAGGAAAAAAATACCTCGATGCAATGGGTGCGGCGGCGAACTTTGCTTTTGCAAATCGGCAGATCATGGGCCACGAAATCGGAGAGATAATGCAAAAAGCTCTTCGCTTGTCACCGCGAGACCTTGATTACCGACTGGTCTATGATGTTTGTCACAACATTGCAAAATACGAAAAGCATGTAGTGGAAGGTCAACCGGTGAAACTGTGCGTCCATCGCAAAGGCGCGGTGCGAGCGTTGCACGCATTCCATGAAGAACTGCCGGGGCCATACAGTTGTGCCGGACAACCGGTTCTTGTGCCCGGGGATCTGGGTACCTGTTCGTACGTTCTTGCAGGACTTGAGCAGGCTGCGAAGACAACTTTTTCTTCTTGTTGCCACGGAGCAGGGCGAATGCTCAGCCGCAAGCAAGCATTGAGGAGAGCAGGGGGACGGTCACTTTTCAAGGAACTCTCAGACAAGGGAATCACAGTACAGGCAGCCGGCAAGCGTACCCTGGCTGAAGAAATGCCGGAAGCTTACAAAAACGTCGATGCGGTCATCGACGTGGTGGAAAATCTTGGCATAGCAAAAGTTGTCGCAAAATTAGTTCCCCTGGCAGTCATCAAAGGATAAGAAATCTTTTTTCGTTGCAGCGGCTCAGTGTTCTACCCGTCTTTTTTCCAGGTTTCGTCTGATTTTCTTGATCATTGCAGACCAGCGCACATCATACCGGGAGGGAGCTTTTAGCTGCAAGACATCCGGAGAGAGCTTCTCTTTGTTTTGAAGCCACTTTCTCCTTGCATCGTTTACATCGCGGGCGGGCCGGATTCTCCGGCCGTCTTCCATGACCTTTTGCAGCAAAGGCATTCCGGGTAGATCTACTTCAGAGGCAAGTCCTACGGTATCGGAGACAAATGTTCCTTCTTCGTTCACCTCGCGGAAAACTTGTTTACTTCCCGGCCACGTCGCTTTTTCACCGCCTCTCTTCATCACCGGCCGATCATCGATTTCCACCAGCTTGTATATGCCCCCAAGCGCGGGATGATCCCAGGACGTAACCAATTTCGTTCCCACCCCGAAAGCGTCCGCCGGAGCGGATGCTGTAACGATCTCCGCGATCCGGTATTCATCCAGATCCCCGGAAAGAAAAATCCTGATATCAGAACAATCAAGGGAGTCCAAGAGAGTGCGAACTTTCCTGCTCAAAGACACAAGATCCCCACCGTCTATTCGAACAGCGTTTACACTTTTACCGAAATCAGCTGCGCGCCTGGCACCCAAGAGAGGATCGTATGTATCTATCACGAGCGCAGTACCGTGAGGATAGGTTTCCACAAAAGCCTTGAACGCGCTTTTTTCTTTTTCAAATGCCATAATAAAAGCGTGCGCGGACGTTCCCGTCACGGGTATTCCAAGTCTATATCCGGCCGAAAGATTCGAAGTGGCACTGCAACCACCAACGAAACCCGCTCGCGCCGCCAGAAAAGCCGCCTGTGGTCCGTGAGCCCGGCGGCTTCCAAAGTCCGCCACCGGCCTCCCGGCAGCTGCATGAACTACTCTGGAGGCCTTTGTTGCTACAAGTGTTTCATAGTTGATCCTGGACAACAGCGCTGTTTCCACAATCTGGGCGTCCCCTATGCCCGAGGTTATCCTCAAAATGGGTTGTTCTGCAAAAACAGGGGTTCCCTCTTCCATCGCCCATACATCACCCCTGAAACGATAGTTTTTTAAATAATCGAAAACATGTGGGTCCACCCCGGCAAACACGTCCAGGCTCGAAAGCCATTCCACCTGTTGTTCATCAAAACAAACCTGTTCAAGAAAATCCAGCGCTCCTTCAATTCCGCATGCGGTAAGATAGCCCCAATCGGCCGGCAGGTTCCTCACGAAAAGCTCGAACGAAGCTTTCTTTTCCGCCTTGCCGGACTTGAGGTACGCTGCCAGCATGGTAAGTTGATAAAGATCGGTGTCCAAACCCGACACTTGAAGCCCCGGTGCTTTCAGCCTGGTTGATTGCGTCGTGTTTGATACAACGTCTGGAGAAATTTTTGTTTGGTGATTTTTTACAGGGGGTTTTTTCATTTAATTTACTTTTTTCTTCTCTCGTACCGGGCGACTTCGTTGAAAACTGAAAGTATCCTATGCTATGAAGGCACGAAACTGTTGTCAAACGGGTAGGTATAGCCTGATCGTCTTTTCAACTCGTTTTTCAACCGACCTTGACTTGCCTTGTAAACAAGCAATAATATTCTTTGTAAAAGAAATTCTTTGCGGTGTCACATACAACAAGTGTGCATGAAACGAGAGCCAATAGTGAACAGGCCCTCAAGACAGGCCGGGTGGACAAAGCCCATAGTGATTTTTGTTGTACTTTTCTCTGCAGTAGGTGTTTACGCGGGATATAAGTACCTGAGCACATACCAAAGGGGACGCCGAGCCGTTGCAGAAATACGCAAGGTAGCTTCACAGACCTATCAGCGCCGCAACGAAAGCCGTTCATGGCTGGAAATAGAAGCCGCCATTGAAAACACGCTAAGAAAAAAACTTCCCGAAATTCTGAATCTTCCCGCTGAAGAAGTAATTATATCGGTGCGCAAAGAGGAAACATCCATTCGTATCTTGGCGGAATGGACGCTGGTCGTGAATTTTGGATTGTTCAACGTTACCGATAAAATTCACTTCCGAGAAGAGCACTGGGCGAAGACGAAATAATCCGACCCATCGGGTCATACGTCCTCTCTTGGAATTTACCAGGCAATCAAATGATCCGCCTCCAGAGCGAGTGTTCCTTGAGATTCAGCTTTTACCGTATTCCACCCAGGTTGTAGAGACCCATCTTCCAACGTCCATCTAAGTTCCTGCCAGCCGTTTTGCAGAGGTTTTCTTTCAAGTCGCCGCGTGTTGATTTGAAGATTCAAAAACATCGGACTCTTATTCCGATCCTTCTTGGGGCGGATGGTAAAAAGAAGGTGTTTGGGATCTGTGTTCCGTTCGGCCGGATCATAAAAGAACCTGACCCTGAACCGGGGCGATAAGAGGCAGGAACTCCTATTAAGAAACGAGAACGCTTTCCATGTTCTATTCTTTCCACATTTCAATTTTTCCGAAAGCACTACTGCTTCGGGGATTATACGAGCGCCGGGATCGAAATCTTTTCTTTTCGCTCCGGCTATAGACAGCTCATCGCCGGGCGGAAAGTCGGTTCCCCAAAAACCGTATTCCGGCCCCCAAGCTCGGGTTCTCACGAGAGCTTCGCGGGCTTCTTGTATGTTTTCGTCTTCCAAGAAATGCATAAGCGTTTTCGCAGAGCGCTTTTTTCCCAGGTAGCCGATTCCCTTCATGATTGAGGCAAGAACATGGTTGCTTTTTTCTCTAGCGGCCCAATCCGAAAGAAAATCCAGGATTTCTTCTGAGGTGTTTCCTTCGATTCGGTACCCTATCCGGCCTAAAGATACGGCTATCAAGTGACCTACGTTATCAACGCTGCCAGCAGCATGCATCAAGGGCCGGACCGCTTCATCTCCACCTACCTGGCCGAGATAATGCGCGGATCGATACCTGGTACGTCCATTCGAAGAAAAGAGTGCTTCAAGCAAAAAGGGCGCCGCTGCCTTCATTTTAAGCCGTCCTGCAGCTATGGCTGCTCGGTGCCTCAAATCCGGTGAATCCGCTTTAATCATAATGTCTTTCAAAGCGTCGACGGCTTCCGGATGCTCCAGCTCACCGATCGATATCGCCGCTTCCTCCCAGAGTCCGGGCTGACGGGTTTGCATCATTTTAGAAAGCACCGGAAAAGAACAGCCGCCTTTCATCCTTGACAACCTCTGCACTGCTTCCAACCTGTGGTCCGGTTCAGCCGACTCGTTTTCCACCAGCGCGCAAAGACCGTCCCTTGCTCGATCGGTTCCCAGGCGGGCTGCAGCCAGCGCCTCGGGAAGACCTCTGTTTCGAGCCGCGAGTCTTGCCATGTATTCGTAGAGCATATTTTGCAGTTTGGCGGCTTGTTCAGGGCGGCTTTCAACGAGATTACGCCGTTCCATCGGATCCTGTTCCAGGTCGTAAAGCTCCATCGTTTTTCGCCAAGTATCTTTGATGAGCTTTACCCCCTCGAACAGGACCATTCTCTTGGTGGACACCTCTGCGAATACCGGGCGGGGAGGAGGATCTTTGCCTGCGATGTAAGGAACAAGGCTTCTTCCCTCCAAGTTATGGGGAATGTCGACACCCAAAACATCGAGCAGGGTGGGCGCCAGGTCAACCAGACTTACCGGTGCACGTACCATCCGTGGATCAACTCCCGGTATATTGATGATCAGGGGCACCCTAACCTGTTCGTCATACAAGCTGCTTCCGTGATAGAATCCGCCGTGTTCACCGAATTCCTCTCCGTGGTCCGCTGTCAGGACCACAATGACTTCCTTTTCCAATGAATCGGCTTTTGAGATTAAATCGGCGATGTATCGCTCGGTGTATGCTATCTCCGATTTGTAACGGTCCAAGGGAGCCGGCCCAAAGTCGAACTCCTCGTGCCGACGATAAGGCTCATGCAAATCAAAATAGTGAACCCAGAGGAAAAACGGATTGCCTGCCCCTTGGAGTCTTTTCAATTCCTCTTTAGCCAACCGGGTAAGTCTACCTCCATCGTAGCCGTTGGGGTCAAAGTCTCTGAATCCGAAACGGTTCTGTCTGTAAACCCCAAGTCTTCCTCTGCCGGTGTAAAAAACGCCGTCAGTACAATATGCGCTCGTTGAATAACCTTTCTCATTCATGAGGTCTGCAAGAGTCATAGGCATAGGGTGTTTGAGTGCCGCCAGAGACCGGACCGGTTCGCCGGTCAGAAGCGCAGCAATGGAGTAACTGCTGTGCGGGCTCTGACAATATGACCGTTCAAATACCGTCGACTTTTCCGCCCACCGGTCAAGGTTAGGCGTGAGGCGACTTTGCGGAGAGTACGTTCCCATCATGTCTGCCCTGAGAGCGTCGACGGTTATCAGCAAAACACTGGTCCCGTGGCGAAGGGGCAGCCCCCCGATTTCCTGTCTCCAAACCTCTGCGTTGGTTTTTTTCACGTGGAAATGATCCGGGCGGAATTTTCGTCGGGTCAGGATTTCCACTATTTCCCTTCCAGTTACTGTTCCGTCCACAAGAATAAAACGGGTTTCGTGATTCATCCAGGCCGGACGCGCTATGAAAAGGCCGACGACTCCACCCAGGGCAACCGTCGCTCCAGCCGCTTTGAGTATGTGTTTACCGCGCCCTTCGCGGAATGCAGGAGCAAGCAGGATTCCAAAAAGAAAGGTTCCCGCTCCCCAAGCAGTCCAAGACTGAGCCTTGTGAATTTGGGGATAAAGCCTCACAAACACGTGGCCGTTTATCCAGTGAAGGGAAACGACGAAGCCGAACAAACCCATGATTGCCAGCACCCATGACACGAGATCGAGTTTGCCGTAGAGCGCTCGCAAGTAAAGCCACCCTCCCAGAAAAACGGCCGAGCCGAAGATCAAAATCAAAAGAAGGGTCGCCGCCGGGATTGAAATTGCCGGGGAAATAATTCTTGAAACTCCCGCACCGGAAAACAGACCACGGGCCAAGAGAAAACAACAAGGTGAGGCTGCCATTGCGGATACAAGAGCGGAAGACAGCAGAAAATCTTGTTTTCCCGAAACGCTGTAAACCAGTGCCCCTGTCAGCCAGACGATTGCCCCCAGGAACACCCCTGCAAAAAGCGCAAGAGCGGGCAAAACAAAAAGAGCGGGTCGTCCATCATGGTAAGGATGAACATGGAGCGCTACCAGATCGACCGAAGCCAGGAGAAGGCACGCCAATGACGATGCTGCGACCACTGCTCCCAGGGAAGACGTGACATGGTCAACTAAAAAGGGTCGTCTACACTTCCTTCTCTTTTCGAGTGGCGCAGAATGCATTGTTAGAGCCGCAAACAGACGAAAATCAAACCCCGCCCGTGAGTCTTTTAACTATGTCTTCGACAGCGGAATATGGATCTGTTTCCTTTCGGGCTATGCGCCCGGCGAATGACTCCAATCCCCCAAAATCTTCAAGGTTCTTTTCCGCCGCACGTATCATTCGCTCTTTCAGCAATTCAACGAGCCGCACTTCCGATCTTCGAACAGCCCGCTTGAATCCCTCGTGGGTCTCATCCAGCAGCCGGCGGTGTGCTTCCACTGCGGATGCAAGGTCTTGTATTCCCTTGTTATGTGTCGCCACTGTTTTCACGATAGCAACGCGGTGCTTGCCTACTTTTGCGGAAAGGTCGAGCATCAGGTTCAGGTCCGCCTCGGTGCGTTCTACTCCGCTGCGGTCCGCCTTGTTTATGGCCAGGATATCGGCAATTTCAAGGATGCCGGCCTTGATCGCCTGTATTTCATCTCCCAGTCCCGGCACAACGACCACGATGATCGTGTCTGCCGATGTCACGATGTCCACTTCACCCTGACCCACGCCCACTGTTTCAACAATAACAACGTCCCGCCCCATGGCGTCAAGCACGGCCACAGCATCCACTGCCGCTCGACTCAACCCCCCCAAGTGGCCCCGCGTGGCCATCGACCTGATGAAAACACCGGTGTCGGTTGCGTGTTTTTGCATCCTGATCCTGTCGCCCAAAATAGCTCCTCCCGAAAACGGACTCGTCGGGTCAATAGCTACCACCCCCACCGTCTTTCCTTCGCCGCGGTATTTGGTAATGAGGGTGTCGACGACCGTGCTTTTCCCAGCGCCGGGGCTTCCGGTTATTCCCACCACATGCGCCCGTCCCGTGTGGTTGTGAAGGCGCTTCAATACTTCGATAGCTTCGGGTTTTTCGTCTTCAAGATCCCTGATCAGGCGGGCGGAAACAGCGTCGTTTCCATCCAGTACGGCTCTGAATTTCTTTTCTATGCGGTTACAGTCCGGTTTCGTCACGATCCCTTTTCCTCGCGGTCCTTTACGTTCTCATTTATCCACTTAACGATGTCTTCTGTGGAGGTTCCGGGAGTGAACAATTCAGCTACACCTTGTTTTTTGAGTTCCACTATGTCTTCTTCAGGGATAATTCCGCCTCCGAAGACCACCACGTCTTCTACACCCCTCTTTTTCAGCGCTTCCATGGTCGCTGGAAAAAGCGTCATGTGCGCTCCAGACATTATGGAGAGACCCACCACGTCGACGGCTTCCTGCAATGCAGCCGCGGCAATCATGTCCGGAGTTTGGTGTAACCCGGTATAAATAACCTCGAACCCGGCGTCACTGAGCGCCCTTGCTACGACTTTTGCTCCCCTGTCGTGACCATCAAGCCCCGGTTTTGCAATAAGAACACGAATTCTACCAATATGATCGGACATTTCATCCTCCATGTCATCGCTCGATTCCGACCCGAGCTTGAACTCCTTTGTCAAAATAATGTTTTACGCATTTCATTTCGGTGACCAGATCAGCCGCCTCGATGAATTCTTTGTGCGCGTATCGTCCTGTCATGACAATCTCAACATGGTCCGGTTTTTTCCGAATCAAGTCCAAAACATCATCCGCTGAAACGAGTCCGAAATCCGTTGCAACATTTATTTCATCCAGCACCACCAAGTCGAAATCACCCTCCATGATAGCTTTTCCGGCAAGATCGAGAGCGTCTGAAGCCATTTTCACATCTATGGGATCAGGGTTTTTTCGATCCACAAAACACTCGCGGCCCATTTGCTTGATTTGCAGGTTCGGAGCAAGCCTTCGGGCTGTTTCAAGTTCACCGTATTCAATGTTACCCTTCATGAAATGGATCACGAAAGCTTTCATGCCGTGTCCCACCGCTCTGGCGGCTAAACCCAGTGCAGCGGTGGTCTTGCCCTTTCCGTCTCCGGTGTAGACATGGATATAGCCCTTTTTAAGCCGTTTTTCGCAGCCGCAACCGCAATTTTTCTCTTTCGCATTTTCTTCCGATTTCATTGCTTCCGGCTCCATTACATCATTCTCTTGGCTTTCTCCAAAACACATCTCGCTATTACAAGCCGCTGTATTTCGCTCGTTCCTTCGTATATCCGCGTGACTCTCACGTCCCGCAGATAACGCTCCACCGGGTATTCTTTTACATACCCGTAACCCCCGTGTACCTGGAGCATTCGGTCCGCGGCCCGCCATGCCGCCTCAGTTGAAAACACTTTTGCCATAGAAGCCTGCTCTGTAAACGGCCGCCCGTTTTCCTTCAGATACGCTGCCTGTAAAATCAACAAACGAGCGGCTTCCAGTTCAACGGCACTATCGGCGAGCATCCATTGGATTGCCTGCATGTCTGCGAGCTTATTCCCGAAAGCCTGCCTTTCCAGTGCATAGCGGCTTCCTTCCTCGCAAGCGGCCAAACCGATCCCCAGAGCCTGAGACGCCACGCCGATTCGTCCCCCGTCGAGAGCGGTCATGGCGATCTTGAAACCTTCACCCTCTTTTCCCAGAAGAGCATCCGTGCCCACTTCGCAATCCTCGAAATTCATCGACACGGTGGAAGAACCCCGAAGACCCATCTTGTCTTCGTGCCGTCCCACCGAAAACCCGGGCGCACCCTTAGGAACGAGAAAAGCCGATATTCCCCTTGTTCCCTCGTCCGGGTTCGTCTTGGCCCATACAATCGAAACCCCCGCGTGATCACCGGAAGTAATCCACTGTTTTGTGCCGTTTATGATCCACTTGTCGCCTTTTTTTTCCGCTTTTGTTTTGAGCGCGGACGCATCGCTTCCGGCCTGCGGTTCACTCAACGCGAATGCCGCGGCTTCGAATTCTCCCCCTGTAATCGCTGTGACGTATCGCTCTTTTTGCTCCTTATTGCCGAACTTGCATATCACCTCGGCCACCATGTTTGAAACCGCAAGGGCCACGGTTGTGGAAGCACAGCCTTTGGCCAGCTCGGTAATAGCAAGCGAATACGCCACTACACCAGCCTCGGTGCCGCCATATTCTTCGGGAACATTTACACCCATGAGACCCAACTCGGCAAGCTTGATTAGCTCTTCGGATGGGAAAACTCCCTTTTCATCTCTCTCCTGAGCTTTGGGAGCCAGTTCATTTTTGGCGAAGTCTCCGGCTGTCTTCCGGATCAGGATTTGTTCCTCGGTGAAATCAAGATTCATGACTCAAAATTCCTTCCGTACAATCAGAATTTATACTCCACCTTTGCCACGTTGCCGAAAGTGTCTGGAAAGGTTACATCCTTGAGTGCATCAAAAACACAGGAAGCGAAGCCGTCCGGAACACCGTTTCGGGCGAACACACCCAGGGATGTCATGCGGCCTCCCGGCAAGATGTAGAAATAAAGGGTGAAATCATTTGGTTCGCCGTTTTTCTTGCATTTGTTTATCGCCCGCATGTTCCTCTTTATCTCTTTTCTCACTCTTGAAGCCGCCCATGTTTCGGGTGCATCGCCCCTTGCCGGAATCGAAAGAGGATAATCCACCTTTGCGCTTCCGCCTTTGGGTTTTCCGAAATCAAGCGATTCCGCCACTTTCAACAAACACTCTTCCACCAGGTGGTTGCCTATCGTATTTTCGAGAACCTTTACGGTCACTACCCCCTCAGCGTCCACGTCGAAATGAAAGTTCATATTTCCATTTACATAGGGCATCGCTCGTACGTTGCCCAGGATACATTGTTCAATATCATAGTTTTTTCTTGCAAACTCCCGGCTTACCACCCGTTCGTCTATCGTCCCGAGCATGCCCTCTATCTGCAAGCCGTCACCCGGTTCCTCCTCTTGCACATGCTCGACGCTGTATTCGGGTTCGGGGCTTTCGTCAACCGGACGAGGTTCGGTCGTCTTCTTTCCGGCGGGACACCCGGCAAACACCAGAGCAACGGCTACCCCAAAAAGAAAAACCCCAAAAGATCCAAACATTTTCATCAAATCAGATCCATAAGACTCAAACCGATTCCTTCTCATGTGTTTTCTCCCGGCGGGTCCGTCTGCCGAACGCGCCGTTTTGGTTGATATGTTTCCGACTAGATCCAAATCCTGTTTTTCGGTCTCCCTTTACCATAAAACCGGCAGTTAGAAAAACCCCTTTAATCAACACTTGTGACCCATCAGCCTTTTACATTCCTTTGTAAACAGTTTAGAGTGGGCATGTTAGATTTTTACGAATGCAAAAGAACATGAAGATTAATGACAGACCAAAACAAAAGAGAATAAACATGAAGTGTTTCAAACACCTGGATTGCCTACCTGTAATAGCTTTCTTTACCGTAGGAGCATGTCTTTTCTGCCTTGCTACATGCGCACAAGAACCGGGCTCGCGGCCTTTGCCCACCGTCGACGGAGGTGCGGAGAATGGTGACGGAGGAACCGGGGTCGGGATATGCGGCAACGGAATCATCGAGGAAGGAGAAGAGTGCGATGATGGCAATCTCATGGATGGAGACGGCTGCAGCCCCGAATGTAAGGTCGAACCGGGATGGTCCTGTTCGGGCGAACCCAGTGTTTGTGTAAACCTTTGCGGAAACAACGTCTTGGATCCCGGCGAACAGTGCGACGGTGATCTGTTGGGGGGAAATGATTGCACGACAATTCCCGGCAATTACACTGGAGGAACGCTCAAATGCAGCCCTGCGTGCTTGTTCGATACCACGGAATGCATCCTTCCGGGTTGCGGAAACGGGATCCTCGACCCCGGGGAGGAGTGTGACCATGGAGAAGAGAACTCCACCACTGGTGAATGTTTGCCGAACTGCAAGCTGGCCACATGTGGAGACGGATACGTGTGGGAGGGAGTGGAAGAATGTGATGATGGAAACACTTCAAACAATGATTCCTGCCTTAACAACTGCAAGCTGGCCACATGCGGAGACGGTTATGTCTGGACAGGAGTCGAAGAATGCGACGACGGAGCGCTCAATTCCGACACAACTCCAAACGCTTGCCGAACGGATTGCACTCTACCGAGATGCGGTGACGGAGTAGTAGACAGCGGCGAAGAATGTGACGATGGAAACAACATCGCAGGCGACGGTTGCTCACCCGACTGCAAAATCGAAAAACTACCGGTATTGTATTCCATTGAAAACACTACCTCCGGATGGTCTTCCTTGACACTTACCTATGCCGGGAAACCCCACGCCCCGACCCACCCGGTGATCGCGGCTGCCAATGCCCAAACCCGCGGAGAAGCATATATTTTCACCCAGTCGACCTACCATGTCTTGACGGTTCCCGGAATGGAATGGATCGAACACGGTTCAATTCCATCAAAGTTTCCCGGTGCAAACGGGGCTAATATTACCTTTGCGTACGGCGTAAGCTGGGGGCATTCAAGTGCATCGGACATTGCCTTGTTCGAGGGTGAGTGGCTTAGAATCTTCTCCATTGACAACACAACCGGCGAAGTCACTCCATCGGAGAACAACCCATTAATGGTTGACTGGAGCGATGACGGCGACTATCCGCCCGAACCTCATAACGTAAAGGCCTCCTGGTTGGCCCTTGAAAACAATCAGGGATGGACGCCCGGAAGCCCCGGCAATATTTGTGAAGCCGGTGGTTCTGCTGATACGGTCGGACCTCACGCAGCGATGTTGACCCTCGGAAACAGCCTCCATCTGTACGAAGCCGGGTATTGCTGGGAGTTTCACCACGTGATGCCCATTGGGGATTACCCGCCTTTTTCCATATCCGGAGGACCGGCGGCCGCTCAGATAACAGCAGCATTCTACGCGTCTCCGAAACTATATGTGATAGCCATGCCCTGAACGCAGATCCGCTCCCGTCATAAAAAAGAACGCCCGGGTGCAAAAAAAAACCAACAGCAACATGAAATACAGAGGTTGAACCGGGACCTTTGGGCTCGGACACCGGTTTCTGCATCTTGACGGTCCGAACGGGTTTGGCTAGTGTGCGAAAAACGGGTTGTTTTGCTTACAGAGCATTTTGCCAAGGATAATTAATCATTTGCCTGTTTTTACGGCAGGCAACGGGAGGTCGCTATAAATGACAAGTTCCAGGGACAAAAACTCGAAAAACAATGGACCTCGTTCGAAAAGAACACGGCCCGCCCCCGCGAAGAGTCCGCGTTTTCGAAAGATGGATAATACGAATTCATCGGGTTCGGATGAGGATATTTCCAATGACCCGAGTGGATCGGAAAATGATTCCGTAGAAAACCTGGATCTAGAGGAAGATGTCGAGTTTTTGGATGAAGCTCTCTTGGTGGAGGAGAATACCAGCGGCGTGAGTGTTGGAGAAATAGAAGAGAAAGGCGGGAAGGATAGGGATGGTAACGACTCATCAAGCGACGCTGTCTGGAACTCCGGAGAAGTCGGCGCGGACGATGAAGCCACCGTGTTAAGGGCAGAAGAGGATATCAAGTCTTCGTCGAGAATTCAACGCCTGGACCTGGAAGATTTGGAAGATATGGATGGCGGGGATGATGACATGTCCTTTCTGGATCGACCTACATCCCAAATAGATTTGAAGCAGGAACCCGACCTCATGGATGAAGAAAGAAGAGAACCGCTCAGGATTGCACAGGGTTTCGACACGCACGAGTCATGGGCCTCGACCGGCGAACATGAAGCGGCTCCGCCGGAAACAACAATGGAACACGATCTTTTGGATGCTGAAGAGATAACCCCTGAAGAAGCCGGAGAATTGCTTGGAAAAAAAAGCAACATTGCTGAAGAAAAGGTTTCTGAAGGAGCATTGGACGGCGAACAAAAAGCTCACGAAACGGAAAGCACTGAAAAGGATGGTATCGACGAAATCTCAGACAAGAAGCAGGATGCAAGGATGGTGGTAGAAGAAGCAGGAGAACAAGAGGCCGCTATTGAAGGGGAGGATGTGGAGATTTCCGACAACGAAATTCTGGAGTCCAGAGAAGTTTTTGGAAAAAAGATTGCGGATGTTAAGACCCCGGAAGCAACCGAAATTACAGATGTTTTAACTACTGTGTCGGCTGATGGTGTGGAATCTGATAAAGCGGGTTTTTCCGAAGAGCGGGCAGACCATGAGCACAGTGAGGTAGATGTTGGGATAAAAGACACCGGCGAACCCAAGCTTAAAGAATCACGCAAACGCAAGGGCTCCGAGGGACTGGAAGAATTGGGCGAGGTATCCCAAACAATGGACATTGAGGGCAGCGCGTCCTGGTTGGCCCAAAGGTCGTCTTTTCAAGACCAGGCTCACCGGTTGGCGCTGAGAAAACGGTGGCGATCGCTTGCAGATCTGACAAGACAAGCACTCGAACATGCGGCGTGGGCACAAGAGGGGCCTGCGCGTGCAGCCCTGCTTCTGGATCTGGGTAAAATATATAGGGATCACGTCGGCTCGGAAAACGAAGCTCGAATTGTTTTTGAAGAGCTGTTACGCGAAGATCCCTCCAGCCGAAAAGCCCTTGAGTTTCTGATTTCTTATTACGAAAAGAATTCGCAATGGAACGCTTTGTTTCGTCTCTACTTGGGAAGCGTGGAGACAACATGGGATCCCGATGAAAGGCTTGAGCGGACAAGAATGGCTGCTGAAATCGCCCAGCAACGGATACAGGATCCCGGCCTGGCGGTTGAAGCATGGGAGAGACTCTGGAAACTGGTAGGAGGACTGCACCAGGTTAGGTTGGCGTTGACGCAGCTTTACAGGGAGGGAGGCCGATGGAAGGATCTGGCCGATTTTTTGTTCGAGGACGCACAAATCATGGAGTCCGCTGCTGGAAACCTTCAGCTGCGAGAAGTAGTGGAACTTTGTCTGTACGGTGCCGGTGACCTGGACCGGGCGAAAGAAACCGTGGATCGTCTTATTGAAAAAGAACCTGAAGATTCCATGGCGCTGCTTGCAAGCGCGGAAGTGTCTGCTCGAAGGAAAGACTGGGACTCCCTGACGGCTATGTTGGGACGTGCGGAAAAAGAATTGGATTCATCGGGCGCCATGGGGTTGAAGCGGTGGATTGCAGATGCACTCTACCAAGGCGGACGACAGCAAGCCGCGCTGGAAATATACCGCAAAGTTCTCGAAGAACATCCTGATGATGCTTCCGCAGCCCGCGCTGTAGAGTCCGCTCTAATGGAGGCGGAGCGTTTCGATGAATTGGTGGAGTTGCTTGAAAACATGTTGGAACGGGCCGACCGGGATGAAGTCAAAGCCAAGCTTCTGGCAAAGCTTGCCGTTACGGTGGATGAAAAGTTGGGGGATTTTCAAAGAGCCATCGATTACTGGAAACAACACCTCGAGGTTTTGCCAGAAAACAATTCCGTAGCGCTTGCAGGCCTCGCACGGCTCTACGAGCGAATAGAAGCATATGAAGATCTGGCCGAGGTTCTTTGCGCCGAACTGGAGCATCGTAGGGATCCATCCGGAAAACGGAACATATTGAGCAGATTAGGAAGAATTTATTCCGAAAACCTTCATGATGACGAAAAGGCGGAAAAGACATGGCGCCGCATGCTCGTGCTGGATCCCGAAGACGGAGAGGCCGGACGCGAATTGCTGCAGCTTCACAAGCGAAAGGGAGAGTATGAGGCCCTGAATCGTTCGCTTGTACGAGAAATCAATCTTGCAGACGGGGATACTGCCCTGGAGTTGTGCAGGGAGGCGGCCAGAAACGTGGAGGTAAATCTAGCCGATAAAGGGCTGGCGCTCACTGCGTGGTGGCGGGTTTTAGACAGGAACCCAAAAGATATCGAAGCGCTCCAAGCTGCAAGCGGTTCTTCCTCTAAAGAACCCGATCCTGAACGGTGGGCCGGTTTTCTTAAGAGGTGGATAAACTCTGTGGATGAAGTTTCCGAAAAAATTCGCCTCGGGTTGGATCTGGGAAAAACTTTGATGGAAATGGGAAGTGAAGGGGTTTTACCGGCTGCCTCTGCTTTCGAGAGGGTTCTGGCGCTTCACCCCGGTTGCGTAGATTCTGTGAAAGGTCTCGTAGAGCTTTGGATCGCCCGCGGTGATGTACAAGGCGCACTAAGTGTACTGGAGTACGGGTGTCTAGGTATCGACGATTCAGCCATCAAAGCGGATCTACTCAGATGGACGGCCGAGAAACTGGATTCCGATTGGAAAAGGGAGAAATACCACCTTTTGAGGGAATCGGTTTTGTTGGATGTCGATGATGATAGTGTACTCGAAGAATTAAATGTCTTGGCCGCTGAAACCGACATGAAGGAAGACTTTCTCTGTTTATTGGAAGAGCTTTCGGCCGAATGCGAAGAGGAGAAGCGGAAGATATTCAGTGACCGGGCTTCGAGGTTCTGCAGAGATGAGATTGGAGATCCCATAAGAGCTTTTCTGTTGGCCGAACGGCGCATTTTTGCAGGATCCGCCGATCCCGAGGTGCTGGAACATCTGGCGGAACTAGCGGAATCAACCGGCAGATATGAAGATCTCGTCGCCATATACGAGTCTTTGGCCTTGTCCGCTGATGAAAAAGAGAAACGAGTTTCATGGTTGTGCAAGGCCGGTGGGATTTTGGATGAAAAACTTTCCGAAGAGTCGAGAGCTTTTGGTTGTTTCAGACGCGCCGCTCTTGCCGATCCTGATGACGAAACACTTGTAGAAAGAGCGGCCGATGTTGCGGAAAAGGCCGGTATCTGGACTCTTTTGGAAAGACTATACGTGGATTTACTGCAATCAGTGGGGTCTTCCGCACGCCGCATGGATTTGGCCAGATCCATCCACGACCTGTTGATGCACAAGCTTGATAATAAACAAGGGGCGTTTTTTAAGCTGGTTTTGATGTATAGGTTATCGACTCAGAAAGATCTTGAAGAGTTGATATCAAAAGCAGCCGGCCAGTTGTCGAAATGGGAATATTGGCTTCCAGTTATGGAGGCCGGCGTTGAAAAAAGCGAAGACGCTGGTACAGCGGAACCCCTGGTGGAATTGGCCCGCTGTTATAAAGAAAACCTGAATGCAAAGGCACATTGCGTTTCTGTTTTGGTTGAAGCAGCGGAAAACAACCCCGAAGGTTTTGATAATTACGATCTGCTTGAGTCCCTTGTAGACTCCGGCGACCTCTGGGGGGTGTACTCGGACGGTCTGCGTTTCATTGCAGCCTTGATCGGAGACAAAGAAAGAAAAATCGAATTGTACCGAAAAGCAGCGGAGATCCTGGATTCAAGATTGCAGGATCGAAAAGCCGCTGTAGAGGTACACAGAAGAATTCTCTCCATCTATCCACATGCGATGGATTCTCTTGAATTGTGCATTGAACATGAGCGCGAGTCAGGTGACCAAGAAGCTCTCAGACAGCTCTTACAGAAATGGATTCAAACCGCTCCTGAAACCGAAAACAAGGTGGATGTATACCAAGAACTGGCCGAGCTTGCATCCGCGGGCGGCCAACCTGAAAAAGCTTTACTGGCTTATACGCAAATCCTGGAAATTCAACCCGATCACCCGCAAGCCCGCGCCGCTCTCGCGTCGATGGGGGACAAGCTTTCTCCTGAACAAAAGCTTCGAATGATGAAACTGGAATTGCGCTCGGCCGAGGGAGAACGGGCCGTAAAACTCCACATGGAACTGGCCCGGCACCAGTTGGAGGTTTTGGACGACAAAGAAGGTGCTGTGGAGGTTTTGATGCGACTGGTAGAAAAATCCGGTCGGAGTGGCGAGGGCGGTGTTTTGCTCGCAAAACTCTTCAGAGAAGAGGGGCGGTTCCTGGACCTGGCCGAATTTTTGGAATTCCGCTGCGAGGAATTGGAAGATGAGGGAGATCGGTTGGACTCTCTCCAGGAAGCTTTGCAAGTAAGGCTCGAACACGTAGACAACGAAAATCCTGAAAACACGGAGAGATTGTGTCGCAAGATCCTGGAGATCAGGCCGGAAGACAGGCAGGCCGGTGTTTTACTTTTACACACACTCAGAACACAGGGTCGACACGAAGAGATGGCAGAGTTGCTGGAGCGAAGCGCAGCTTCCCAGACCGATGAAACGGAACGGCATTGGGCACTTTTTGATCTGGCCAGAATCCAGTTACTGGTTATGAAAAACCTGGACGAAGCAAACCGGGTGTTTCAGCTCATGGAAAAGTCGAAGCGAGGTAAAATTCCCGCAGTGACGGCAGCTGCGGACATCGCTGCAGCGGAAGGGAACTGGAGTGAATACATCAGGCACCGGGAGCGACACGCCAAACTGCTGGACGAGCGGTCGGCATCACTGGTGTACTGTCACCTAGCCGAGGTGAATGATGAACACTGCGCTCAACCCGAACGTACGGTGAGTTTTTACCGCAGAGCTAGAATGCTGGACGATTCCAACGACCTGGCCAGGCAGGCGCTAAAAGCGCTGGGCAGGAGAGTCAAGGATTGGCGTAAAGAAGCCACGTTGCTGCAAGACGATCCCGGCGGGGGAGGATGTACCATCCAGGAAAAGGGAGAAAAGCTGTTTGACGCCGGACGAAAAACAGAAAACCGGGATGACGAATTGCAATTCCTCCGGAGAGCGCTTGCTGTATCCCCCAACCATGAAAGAGCATGGGATCGGCTGGCCGACATGATGAAGGACATAGGGGACTTGGAGTCCTCCGCAGGGGCGCGTATGAGAGCGCTGGATGCCTTCCTGTTAAGATGTGTTCCTGGAGTGGATTTGGTGGAAGAGGTGGAAAGGTTTCACGCATGCAGCTCAGCATTCCGTGAAATCGGCGATCAGGAAGAATCCGCCTCCCTCGAAAAGAGGGCTTTTGACCTGGATCCCAAAGATGTACGGGCGGCTCTTGCCGTGGCGAATGAGAAGTTCGATGAAGGAGATTTCAGAGGATCCGCGAAAATTTACGAAGAGCTTGCGGAACGGACCGAAGCAGCGGGTTTCGGCCGTGACATCAAGGCACATATCACTTTTCGGCTGGGAACGATATCGCTCAGGCTTGGCGATCCCGAGAAAGCCGTGGCCTCGTTTAAAAACACACTTGAGCAGATTCCGCTTCATGCCGGCGCTCTTGAAGCCGTCGGAGGCGAACTTGTAGGAGCCCGACGATTTGCCGAGGCGGCTAGAATGTATATCCGCGCCGTTCCGGTTACCGATGACGCGCAACTCCGCTCCAGGATCAACAGCAGGTTGGGCGCTTTGCTGGAAGATCACCTCCGCAAACCGGATGAAGCAGGTGCCTGCTACAAAAGGGCGCTGGACGACGGCGCCGATGATTTGGACACTCTTTGGAGAAGCTTGAAGTACAACCAAAAAGCCGGAAGACACGGAGAGGCTCTACACTTGATAGACGCCATGTTGGACAAAGTGGAAAACCCCGAAGACATGGCCGGTCTGTGGGTAGCCAGGGGACAGATGTTTTCCGAACGTCCGGAAGGGGAAGACAACGCCATGGAAGCATTTGACATGGCTCTGTCTTATGACCCGGGTTGCCGGGAAGCACTGGAAGGCCTCGGAAACCTTTTGGAGAGAAAAGGAGAGTGGAGCCAATTGTTGGATGTTTTGGATGCTACGCAGCAACTGCTTCCGCCGACAAAGCAAGCGGAAGTACTAGTCAAAATGGCGGAGGTATGCGCAAAGCAATTCGGAGACAAGGAAAGGGAGGAGTCTTATTTGCGCCTAGCAGCAGAAATTGAGTCATCCAAAGAAATCCTGGAGCGGCTGCACGAGATTTACTCACAGGATCCATCGCGGGAAGAAGATGCGAAAAACATTCTTGGAAAGCTGGTTGCTTTCGGTCCTCCCTTTTTCGAACCGGTTACCGCCCTTGGAAAAGAAGCCCTCGAAAGCGGGAATCGTCGTTGGGCGTGGTGCCTTCTGTCGCCGCTCAGCGAGGTCCGGAAGGTGGACAAAGAGTTGAAATCCGCGCTGAGGGAAATGAGAAAGGAATTCGACGGAGCAAGTATTCCGGTGCTCTCTGAAAAAGACAGGAATCTCTTTGTCCGCCATCCCCGTCACATTGAAGCACTGGAAAGAGTCTTGGCCGAAGCCGAGGCAATCGCCGGACCTTTCGGAGAGTACGATATTGAAGATTTGGTGGAAGGTGAGTTCGCCAAGATAGGCGAAAGCACGGGGTTGGGAAAGGTTTTGAAAGAACAGTGCGCGAACCTCGGAATTCTGCAACAGGATGCTTATAGAGCGGAGAGCCTGGATGTTCCAATCACTTTCGCAAAAGTAGATGCTGCTCCCGGGATAATTTTGCAGGCCGATTTTGCCCGCAAACTGGTTCAAAACGAGGTACGATACGTATTCGGCTTTGCGCTGGAACTCGTTCGTCCCGGCAACACCGTACTTGCAATCTCTTCCGGGCAAGGACGTACGGCATTGGCAAAGGGGCTTTATTCGGCCCTCGGATGGTATGGAAGCCGCTCAGGGTTGTCCGGAAAAATCCGAGGATCAATCGTGGAAAAAGTGGACGCGGAAACCCTGGATCGCTGGAAAAAAGAGTTGGATTCTCTCAGAAACGAGGAGCCGGAAAAACTTATCGAATCATACTGGAACGGCGTGCTCTGCACCGCCCGGCGAACCGGGTTGTTGATGGCGGGAGAGCTTCACCTATCAATCAGAGCGATGGAAAGAATGGAAGGCGAGAAAATCGGCC
Organism: Myxococcales bacterium; assembly: GCA_007131745.1. The sequence goes on along the minus strand of SLPX01000204.1, from coordinate 31,169 downwards.
GTCAAGTGGAAAGCATTGATGAACTTGATGAAAAGATCAAAGAACACGTCGAGCGAGCCGATCTCCTGTCCTGGGCGTGCACGCCGGGTTTCAGAAATCTTTTGACCTGACCTCGATAGAAACTTTGCTGAAATGAGATCCAAGACCATCCAAACGTTGAAGAACCGTCTTATGAGGATTCAAGATCTTCTTTGTGTCGAGGAGTTATTGGGGTGGGATCAGCAGGTTTTCATGCCCCCGGGAGGAACAGAAGCTCGGGTGCGGCACATGGGTTTGCTGGCCTCTATTCGGCACGGGGAACTATGTTCGAGTGAACTGGGAGAACTGATAGATGAAGCAGCCGGAAAAGTTTCGTCGGGCTCGGACGATGAAGCATTGGTCAGGGAGGCCCGAAGGGAAAGGGATCGAGCTGTTAGACTATCTTCGGACCTCGTAAGAAAAACGGCCGAAGCCGTGGGTCGTGGACAAAAGTTCTGGATTGAGGCACGAAAAAAAAATGATTTTCTCCATTTCGTTCCTGCACTGAAGGAAATAGTTTTTCTGAAAAAAGAACATGCCCATGCTTTGTCCGATTCCGGTGCAAAGTTCGTTTATGACGTTTTGCTGGATGAATACGAACCCGGAGCAACAGTTGTCCAGCTTGATCAGTTGATTGGATCGACTGCCAATCACGCCAAAAAGCTGTACGAGGGTGTTTGCCTATCAGAACCGAATACAGACCTTAGATTTCCTTCAGATAGTTTGAAAGCTCAGAAGATTTTTTGCCGCAGAATTCTCGAGTGGATCGGTTTCGATTTTAATGGAGGTCGGCTGGATGAATCGGTTCATCCCTTTACAAGCAGTTTTGACACCCGAGACGTAAGATTGACCACTCATTATGATCCCGATTGTCTGACAAGGGCGGCGTTGAGCACGCTTCACGAGGGTGGACACGGACTCTACGAACAAGGATTGTGCAGAGAACATTCATCTACTCCGCTTGGACAATCGCTGTCTTTGGGGATACATGAATCGCAATCCCGTTTTTGGGAAAATCAGGTGGGCCGCCGGATGGCTTTCTGGTGTTTTGCTCAAGCCGATCTGAAGGAAATATTCGGCCCTGCTCTGGTTGGTGTAAATCCTGAACACCTCTATAATGCAGTAAACAAGGTGAAGGCTTCCCCCGTGAGGATAAATGCCGATGAGGTCACCTATAATCTTCACATCGCACTTAGGTATGAACTGGAAAAGGGACTGTTGGATGGAGCTTTGGCAGTGGAAGATCTTGAAGGCGCCTGGAATGAGGAAATGCAAAAACTCCTTGGAATCCGTCCGACGGATCCAAGACAAGGGGTTTTGCAGGATATACATTGGTCCATGGGACTCTTTGGATATTTTCCAACGTATCTTCTCGGAAACTTGTATGCCGCGCAATGGGCATGGGCGATGGAAAAGGAACTCGGAACTCTCGATGAATTGATTGAAAACGGCGGTTTTCTTGAGATAAAAGACTGGTTTAGGCGGAATATACATGTGCACGGTCGACGCTGGTCTACCGATGAAATAACCCGAAGGGCTACCGGATCTTCTCTTGATTCATCTTTTTTTAAGGATTATATCGAAAAGAAACACTCGGAGCTTTGCCGGGTCGGGTTTTGAAAGAATCCAGCGCATTACGTTTGGAGAACGCTTTCATGAGCGAAGACAGAAGAAAAGAAAAACGCGTGAACATGGAACTGTGGATCGAAGAACAGGAAGGTGAGAACAAGGTTTTCATGCGAACCGGGAACCTGAGCGCAGGCGGTGTTTATTTTGACAGGGCACTTCCCCATTTTCCGGGAAAACGTCTCTGTCTCAAGATACCCCTCGGTACAGAAAAAGACGCACCGGTGGTCAGGGTGTGGGCGGAAGTGGTAAACGACCGGTCTTCAGACCTGGGAATGGGTGTAAAGTTTCTTTCGTTCGGCGCGAACGGGGAAGAATTGCTGAGAGCATTTTTGGAAAAAACCGATTAGAATTCTTTCTCCGTCTCTCTGCCCGTAGACCTATGCCTTGTTCAAGGGTTTTTTCACGCACTGCGGCGTGGTGACGGCTACAAGGCAATGCTTGCCGCCGGCTGCTTCACAACGGTAGATGTCCAACTCTCCCTCTGAATCCGGTGGAACAATCGCCATCTCGCAGTTGGGGCAATTTTCCTTGATGAGCTTCATTACATCGATTTCCACTGTGGGTCTCACGCAATCCTCCGGTTTTCGAAACAAAGGCGATCATGTTTTCGGCACACATCTTTATCTTTGTGTCCGAAATGGCTACGCGTCCTTGCTTTTGGGATCATCATTCCTTTTTACACAATGCCGTGTGTTGATCGCTGTAACACAGTGTTTTCCATGGGCAACACGGCATCGAAAAATATCATACTCGCCTGATGCTCCGGGTGGAATGATTACTTCGGAGCATGCGGGACACAAAATTTTCACGCGATCCAACAAGTTCAAGCGCGCAGTTACCAGTATTTCAGGCGGTAAATGCTTCATGACCCTCCATTTATGAATCACTCCGCCCATATAAGCAACCCATTTTTCGGTTATTTTGCAGGCAATCGCGAGGCGAATGGTTATATTTCGGTCTTGTTACGCGCCTCTTCCACTCCTGTCCTGAAAAGAGAACGCAAAACCACGGACATCATTCCACCGACGCGTTCAGAGAATCTTTTCGGACGATCAAAGCATATCTTGTAAATCTGCGCCCTTTTCGAGGCTTCGAGCAAAACATCATCGCTTGTGGCCAGATCGTCCACGAGTCCCATCTCCTTCGCTTGCAATCCATACCAGAATTCACCGGTGGCCGCTTTTTCCATGTCCAATGTTTTTCTGTGACGAGCTACAAAACTCTTGAACAGCTCATGGGCTTCTTCTACCTGTTCGGTGAACTTGGCACGTCCCTTGTCCGTGTTTTTTCCAACCAGTGACAAGGTGCGTTTGTATTCGCCCGCGGTGATCTGTTCTACGTCGATTTGATGATTCTCCAAAAACCGATGAAAATTTGGAACAACGGCAGCAACGCCGATAGACCCCAACAACGCGAACGGGGCGGCCACAACGCGATCCGCTACACAGGCCATCATGTAGCCGCCGCTTGCAGCAATCCTGTCTACAACTGCCGTGAGCTCTATCCCTTTATTCTTTAATCTCTCGAGTTGCGCGGCCGCCAACCCGTAGGAATGTACGAGGCCGCCGCTGCTTTCCAGCCTCAAAACAACCTCGTCCCCTTTTTTCGCAACGGAAACCAAAGCTGATATCTCTTCTCGCAGACTATCCACCGATGACGCCCGAAGGTCTCCGTTGAAATCAATAACAAAGACCTTTTCTTTTTTTCCTTCTTTTCCATCTTTCCTTTCTTTTTTTTCCTCCCGGTGCTTTCCACGAAGTTTTTCTTCCCTGTTTCTCTTTTTTTGCAATTCTTTGAACCGGTCCGGTTCAAGAACCTGCTCTTCGACGGCCTCGCTCAACAAGCGGAAATGTTTGTTGAGGTTTTTTACCTTTAGTTCTCCTTCCCTTGTTTCCTGACAACTCCGCAGTGCCTTCACAAAAACTACCAACAACAGGACCGCACAAATCGTTATCGTTACCGTCTTGAGCAAGAACAGTCCATAGTTTGCCAAAAAATCCATTTGTGACCTCCAATGTTTCCACGGTCCGCACCAGCGGATCTAAAAAGGGGATTTCTTCATCGAGCCAAGATAATGATCCAGGAAAACCCGAAAAAACAAGGATATACCCCGGCGTCCCCCATCCTTGATGTACGGGTGATTAAAAGAGGAAGGTTCTAACCGAAGGCCTTTTCCTTTTGCTCCTGTTCTTCCTTGCACTTGATGCACATGGTGGTTTCCGGACGAGCTTCCAATCGCTTGAGCGAAATGGGTTCGTTGCATTCATCGCATATTCCGAATGACCCTTCATCGATCTTTCCAAGCGCAATGTCGATTTTTTTCAGGAAAGTTTTTTCCCTTCCCCGCAACCGGAAGGTGAAAGACTGAAGGTATTCAGTGGACGCGAGATCCATTTCGTCGGGAAGTTCGTTGGGATCAAGCTGCATGTCTTCGGATAAAGTGCGTCGAGCCTTGCTCAATAGCTGTGCCTTCTTTTCATTCAAAATTTTTTCAAATTTTTTCAAATCCCGTTTTCTCAAGTCCCCATTCCTTCTCGGCGGTCATCAATGCCGCATCAAAGAGTTTCTGTTTCGATTGCACTTAACGCCATCGGTATTTTTACCGTTGATAATGGTATTTAAGGATAAACCTGTCAACTTAAAAAGGTCGTTTAGCCGCAAAAAAGGAATGATTCAGACACTATCCGGTGTTTCGCATACATTTTTCGATAAACCGGCCATCGACATTTGGTTGTTTTCCAAGCTTGCTTAATAGTGTAAACTCAGGGCCGAAATGAAGGTGCCTTTGCGTAATTTGCGCGACCAGCAAAGCTGTATTTTGAAAAGCAAATGCAAACCTTGAAAAGAGCTCAGGCCCGTTTTAAATAGGCCCTTGTTTCACATGAGCAAAAAGACGGGATTGAAACAGTACACATCAAGGTTTGAATTCTACGAAGCGGGAGGTTCCGGATGGCTGAAACAGAAAAAAAACCGGCGAACCTGAAAGGCATGGTTGGAGCGGTAGTCATCTTGGCTAGTTTGGCCGGTATTTTACTCGTAAAATACACTTTTGATGGCCCCGGAATTCGTTCCACGTGGCCCGTTCTTTTTATAGGAATAGGTATCGTACTGGCCGTGGCCGGCTATTATGAAATCGCTCTTGTAGCCGTTTTCGTTTTCGCAGTGATTTTGGGGGGAAACCTGAATATATACAGTCTCAGACGGGCTTGGCCGTTTACGATTGCTGTCATTCCTGTTGCGGTCCTGTTGGGGTATTTACGAGCCAAGGCGGGCAGCGGTCCGGGGCCTGAATCGGATGTGAGAAAATGATTTTTCCGATCGTCCGGTCAGTTCGCAACGGTTAAATAAGGAGTTCTTTCGACTCCGAAAAAACGGAGGAAAACAAAGCGCCGGACAGGTTGAACAAGTTTCAGCATGGAATATAGTTGAGCCTCAATTTCTACAGGAGAAGATCATGGCAATACTTGATTACGTGATTCCAGGATACAAAGGTTACAGACTCCGGGCAGAAAGTCGTGAAACAGACAAGCTTTTTCGTGACTTTATCACCAAGAGGCTGGCAGAAAACCATCAGAAGCTGGAAACCGTGAAAATGGATTTAACAAGAACCGGAAACCTGGCGTCGTTGAATCCGGCTGATTCGTGCACAAAACAGTTGACCCGGGTAAGAGACAGGTTGCGCTTTGCCAATTACGGTTTTTCAGCTCTTTTCGACAAAGGACAAACCAAGGTAGACCATGCCCGGCTTGAACGTATAGAGGAATTCGACAAAAACATGGTCGAGCAGCAGGAAAAAATTGGAGCCCAGGTTGACAAGATTTACAGTGTTGTGGATGAAGGAGGAGAAACAGCGGCTGAGTTTCGCACCTTGCAGGGGCTGATTCGAGTGATGGACGAACATCTGAATTCAAGGGAACGCATGATACGCGGTCAGGAATAAACACCAGGAGAATATATTATGGCCATGATAGAAGTTATCGATGTTACCGATCCAACCGGCGACAATATTGTTATCAGGTTCCCGGAATCCGGAGACGCCGACATCAAACTGGGCGCGCAGCTTATTGTTCGCGAAAGCCAGGTGGCGATCTTTTACAGAGGTGGACAGGCGCTCGATACTTTCATGCCGGGCCGCCATACCTTGAGCACGGCAAATCTACCTTTGCTTCACAGATTGGTGAGATTGCCTTTCGGCGGAAAGACCCCGTTCAAGGCGGAAGTCTATTTCATAAACACAAAGACATTCATAAACCAAAAGTGGGGAACAAAGGAGCCGATTGTATTCAGAGACCAGGTTCTCAAGGTCGTGAGACTTCGATCCTTTGGAATCATGAGCTACAAGGTCGTAGATCCCCAGCTCTTTGTAAATAAAATCGTGGGAACCGAAGGAAGATACGACACGGCCAGAATAACGGATTTCCTAAGAAATGTAATAATAGGTCGAATGGCGGATGTGCTGGGAGAAAACCTTAAAACATTGCTGGATCTCGCTGGTCTTTACGATGAGATAGGAATAGCGACAAAAGCCCGGATTCATGACGATTTTTCCAAATACGGGGTGGAATTGGAAGACCTTGTAATAAATGCCATCACCCCACCCCCTGAGGTACAACAAAAAATCGACGAAAGATCCGGCATGGGGCTTTTCGAAGATAATCTCCAGGGAATGCAGCAGTTCCAGATGGGCTATGCCTTGCGGGACATGGCCCAGAACCCGGGTTCGGGTGGAACAGCGGGCGCGGGAATGGGAATGGGAATGGGTCTCGGCATGGGATTTATGATGCCGGGAATGGTAGCAGGATCCATGCCGGGCATGCAACCGGGCATGCAGCCGCCCGCAAATCCTCATGGTCATCCCCAGCCGGGCGGATATCACCCTCCGCCCAATAACCCTCATCATCATCCAGCTCATGGAGCCGCTGCCGCAGGTGCAGCCATGGGTGCTGGGGCCGGAGCGCCTTCATCCGCGCCCACTGCTTCCGCGAATCCATGCTCAAACTGCAAAGCCCCGGTGCCGGAAGGTTACAAGTTCTGCCCTTCGTGCGGTCAACCAGCACAAGCCCCTCAGACAGTGGCATGTGTGAAGTGCAACGCTGCCCTTCCCACGGGCAGCAAGTTTTGCCCTGCCTGCGGAACACAGCAAACAGAAGCCAGGCCATCAAATTGCCCCCAGTGCAATGCAACTCTACCCGAAAGCGGTAATTTCTGCCCTTCGTGTGGAAATAAGTTCGCTTGAGCGGATACGTTCACATTTTGTTTGTCCGGCTATGGGAACAGCAATGCTTTCTTGGCAAAAAAAAATAAACCGTTGGCTCCAATCAAGAATTGACCCGTCTCTTTTACAAAAGCTGAAAGCTGTTCCCACGAGAAAAAACGAGTACGGATATGATCCGTTCGGATTCAGCGTGGACAAAGCCATGTCCGTGGTTGTTTTTACTCAATTGCTTTATCGCTATTATTTCAGGGTGGAAACCTTTGGTATCCGGAATGTTCCCAATGGCCGGGTAATTATTGCATCCAATCATTCCGGACAGCTTCCGTTCGACGGCGTTGCCATCGGAGGCGCTCTTGTTTTCGACCTTGATCCTCCCCGTATTGCAAGATCCATGATAGAGCATTTTGTGCCAAGACTTCCTTACGTGAGCTACCTTTTCAGCCGTTGGGGTCAAATAGTCGGAACCCCCGAAAACTGCTTGAGGTTGTTACATGACGATGAGGCAGTGCTGGTTTTTCCTGAGGGAGCAAAAGGCATTTCCAAGCCTTTTTCCGAACGTTACAAGATACAAGAATTCGGAAACGGATTTATGAGACTTGCGCTTGAAACCGGGAGTCCGATAGTTCCGGTGGCTGTAATCGGTGCGGAAGAACAGGCGCCTGCAGTAAATGCCGCGGCTCTTGCAAAGTTGTTTAAGCTGCCGTCGTTTCCGGTGATGCCGTTTCCACCTTTCTTTCCACTCCTTCCTTTGCCGACAAAATACAGAATCCATTTCGGTCAGCCCATGCGGTTTAAAGGGGATCCCGATCTCGACGATGATGAAATAGCCCCCTTGGTGGAGGAAGTGCGTCGTACAATACAGTCAATGGTTCACATGGGACTGAAGAAAAGAAAGCATGTTTTTTGGTAGGAAAGACATGAATGCAGGAAGACGAAATCGTCATGCGCGGCCATAAAACGGAAAAGCCCACAATAGTGATCACCGGTATTAGTGGACGTATCGGCCGCCTGTTGGCTAAAAGACTGCACAGGGAGGGAAAGTACCGGATAGTCGGAATCGATCGGCGATCTTTCTCCGATCGTCCTCCCGACATAGTTCACAGCCGAGTGGATCTCCGCTCCAAGAAAACAAGGGGCGTCTTCAGAAAAGAACGCCCGGTTGCTCTCGTACACCTCGGCCTTATGCATGATCCCAGGAAGTCCAGGAAAGAACACCATGACTGGAATGTGGTGGGGACTTCAAGGTTATTGGAATATTGCCGTCGATATAATGTTCCCAAGGTGGTGTTTCTTTCGTCGCATTACGTTTACGGCGCACGCCCTGAAAATCCACAGTTCTTGTCTGAAGAAGCGCCTTTACTCGGCGCACAGGACACCCCTGGTTTAAGGGATCTTGTTGAAGCGGACATGTTGGCCAACTCATTTTTCTGGAAATGCAGCGAAATAAGCACGGTCATCCTCCGTCCCGTGCATGTGCTTGGAAGAGTACAAAATGCCATATCCAATCTTTTGAGGATGAAGAGAATACCGAAACTCGTAGGTTTCGATCCCATGATGCAGCTGATCCATGAAAAAGATGTTGTGGAATCCCTGATCTTGTCTCTTTCTCCCAAGGCTGGAGGAGTTTACAATGTTGCGGGTCCGGGTGAGATCCCGTATTCGGTGATTCTTGAAGAATTAGGCAAACCCATCCTCCCGATACCCCATTTTTGTCCTAAGTTCTTGATGAAATTCCTATGGTTGACCGGCAGTTCCCCTATTGAAGGACCGGAAATGGATCACCTGAGATTTATTTCAATGATTGATGACTCAAGGATTCGAAAAGAGTTAGGATTTTCTCCCAAATATTCGATAAAGGAAACTATTGGATCCGTTCTCGAACATCCTGCGGATCCAATGGCGGTTCGTTCCGATTCGGGCACAACCATTGCCAAAAGATCGTGACGGAATGTTCACACACCCCACAAAGGATCGTGAACTGTTTTTGACAGCAAAACAGGGATGGTTAAAAAAACTGTGGGGATCCGCTTGTTTTTGGTGCGAAAACCTCATAGATCTTGAAAAAGAACGCTTTTTTGTTCCTTTTGGTATATTGTTTGCTTGTATACTTTTAACAGAAAAACGTTTATTTGAATGTTTGAAAAAAATAGGAGGTCCACTATGAGGTGGCAAGCAAAAATCACGGTCCTGCTGGCGGCTTTGTTTACCTTTGGCGGCTGCCATTGGATGTACTGCGACTCTGAGAAAAAACCGGATCAAGGCGAATGCATAGAATATTGTGAGATTTTCGGTCCCTGCTGGTGCGATGACGATCCAATAACATGTAGCACAGACGAAGACTGTTTGAGGGACGAGTTCTGTAACAACGGGCAGTGCTGGGCCACAGAACCGTGCCGCTTCGACTGGGAATGTCCCATCGGCTGGAATTGTGATAATGAAAAAGGTGTTTGCTTACCCGAAGAGGACGATCCGGGGTGTCTAAGTCATTCTGATTGCGACGAAGGTCAATATTGCGACACATCGACCGGGGAGTGCATTGATTCGGATACCTGCGCGGACCACACTGATTGCGAACCCGGATTTTTCTGCGATGACGAGGGTGTTTGCGCGGAGTCGGGAACATGCGAAAGCCATGGAGACTGCTCGGATCCCAATCTACCGTTTTGTGATGACCGCTCCACCTGTGTTCCGGCAGGAGACAACCAACCGTGCACATCCGCCGACGACTGCGGCGATGGCGAGAAGTGTGTCGACGGATTCTGCCAAGATTGGCCGTCCGATGGACAACAGTGCCAGTTCGACAAACAATGTTACGACGGCCTCGGGCGCTGTATAAACGGTGAATGTTTCCCGGAATGCAGCAATGACGACGAATGCGGAACAGGCCAGGTGTGTGACAACGGGTTCTGTTTCTACGAAGATCCTGCGGATCCGTGCGTGAACAACAACGACTGTGAAGACGGTAGAATATGTGTTGACGGCGTCTGCCATGAAGGATGCGCTGGGGATGATGACTGCACAAATTCAGGCGATGAATGCGTACAAGGCGTTTGCGTCGCCAAAATCGGCATCGAACCCGAGTGTACCGTGCCTGCTGATTGCTCAGGCGGCCAACACTGTGTGGAAGGCGTTTGCCGGACTCCCTGCACAACGGCGGATCCGGATTGTACGGCCTGCGGACTTCCGGTTTGCCATATGGGATATTGCTACGAAGCCGTACCCGAATGTGTGATAGCAGCGCAATGTGGAGACGGCGAGATCTGCGCAAACTCCCAATGCGTTCCTGAATAATAAAGCTGTTCCGCTTTGTCTCCGAATTTCACCCCACTTTAACAAAAGACCGATTCCGGTGACCCATAAACGCCCGGTTCCCAAAACACCCCCGGAAGATGAAGTTTTTTCCTTTATTGCTTCCGAGTCACCGCGCTCCTTGCATCTACGAGTTCGTTGTAAGCTTTTCGCAGTTCCACAGCCCCTTTCTTCTTTTTCTTGTCATCCATGTCGGGCAAATTGCCGGCAATGTCTTGGACCATTGCTCCGGTTTTTTCAAGGGCGGCGGACAATGCGTCTCTTTGTTCCAGCAAGAACCCGCATCGGTCCCCGGCTTCTCTGCATTTCAGTCTTTCAACCTTCTCTTTTATTTCAACAAAGCCGGCTTTCAAGACAGCAGCGGAAGCCAAAAAACCGGTCTCTTCCACTTTCTTCAAGTCAATAGGCACTCCTGCCCGACCACCGTGTTTTCCATACCAAGCGCCGTAGAGTTTAACCGCTTCTCCGGCGAGTGCGTCTAATCGATGGATGAAGCTGTTCGGATCCAATGCCCGGTCGTCATCAATCCCGCCAGGAGTTTCGATTGATATTTCCATGCGCGCGGTATTGTGGCTGACAGCTATTCGATTAAAGAGCTGCACCATAGTTCCCAGTGCTTCTTCGCTTGGAGGGTGTTCCTGTTTGAATATCTTTTCGTAATGATCAACGAACCGAGCCGCTGCCAAAACATAATCTTGCACGGAAATAATTCTACCCTTGTTTTCTTTCAGCATGTCGTGAAATCGATTTTTCAGCATCCTGGGGCTCGGACAATCTTCTCCCTTCTTTTTCTCTAGGTTCATTGTGTCTACACATTCCATGGCAGAGCGTAGGGACAAGTTGAATTGGTCGGTCAAGTTGGAGGAGTCATTCACAACAGTTTTGTCGTCATCCTTTTTCGAGTCATTGCTTTTTTGAGCATCACGCTTGTCTTTTCCTGTGCGAACCTCACTGTCCTTGGATGAACATGCCTGCATCGTCATGATCACGAGCCAAACAGCAAAAAACCCTTTGGAGCGGATCAGAGCATTTTTCTTCTTATTTGTTTTCCTCACGTTTGTTCCCTCCCGGAACCCTGTTGCCACGCAAAACCCTTTGCCTGGCTTTCAATAGCGATTGGAAGTTTTCAGTCGGTCTTTACAACATACATTGTGAGAAAGTAGTAAGCGGATTGCAAGGATGCAAATAGCCGCCTGAGAAAAAAAGGTTGCTGAAGAAAAACATTTTTGTCTTTTTCCCGTTTTTTGCTAGCTTGACCGCTGAAATGATGAAAAAGTGCCGTTCTTTTTCGTGTAGATGAAAGAACCCACCGATGATGACCGAAAAAAAATCCACAAACGAAACATGGGATGTAATCGTCATCGGCGGCGGACACGCCGGCTGTGAGGCCGCTCTCTCCGCCGCCGGACTGGGCATGAATACGATCATCTTGACGCTTGACGAAAAGATGACGGCTCACATGCCCTGCAATCCTTCGATAGGCGGACTTGGCAAGGCGCACCTTGTTAAGGAAATAGACGCTCTTGGAGGATGGATGGGCCTGGCAGCGGATCATGCAGGTATTCAGTTCCGCAGATTGAATACCCGCAAGGGCCCCGCCGTACAAGCCATCCGGGCTCAGCAGGATCGACCTTCTTACGCGGAATTCATGAAGAACGCTCTGCGAGAAAGAGGGGTAAGGGTCATCCAGACGGAAGTAGCAGACCTTTTTGTGGAAGAAAGCGGAGACAAACGGGGATCAGGTCGAAAAAGAAGGTTTGCCGGAGTCAAGGATAAGGCGGGAGTTTTTTACCGCTCGAATTGCTGTGTCGTCACGACAGGCACGTCTCTTCGCGGTGTGATGCATATCGGATTTGCAAAAAAATCCGGAGGTAGAATGGGGGAAAAAGCCGTTTCAGGACTTTCCTCTTCCATCGAAAAGCTGGGATTTGAAATGGGGCGCTTGAAAACCGGCACTCCAGCTCGGCTGGTACGATCCACCGTGGATTTTTCCGCCATGCAAAAGCAGGAAGGCATCAAACCGCCTCCCTGTTTTTCATTCTACGGGCCGCGCTCGGCTCTCGCCCAGATTGCCTGCCATGTAACCCGGACAAATGCAGCCACAGCAGAAGTGATTCGGAAAAACCTTGATCGATCTCCACTATACACCGGGAAAATATCAGGAACGGGGCCAAGGTATTGTCCATCGATTGAAGACAAGATCGTTCGCTTTCCCCATCGCCTTGAGCACCAGGTTTTCGTGGAGCCGGAATCTTTGGACAGTGACCTGGTTTATCCGAACGGGATTTCAACCAGCATGCCCAAAGATGTTCAAAGAGAAATTTTGAAGACTATTCCAGGTCTTGAACAGGCTGAAATAGGTGTTTTCGGTTATGCTGTTGAATATGACTTCATCCAGCCGACACAACTGGAAGCCACCCTGGAGGCACGTGAAATTAGGGGGCTTTTCTTTGCCGGGCAGATAAACGGCACTTCCGGTTATGAAGAAGCCGCTGCTCAGGGATTGTTGGCGGGTATAAACGCAGCTGGTAAAATACTGGGCCGGGAACCATTTGTGCTGCATCGAGATGAAGCTTATATCGGTGTGTTGATCGATGACCTGGTGACAAAGGGAACATCGGAACCCTATCGAATGTTTACATCGCGCGCTGAATTCCGCTTGTTGTTGCGTGCAGACAATGCTGATGAGCGGCTCTGTCCTCGATCCAAGCAATTGGGGCTTTTGAATGACAACGCCTATAACGTTTACGAAAAAAGGAAACGATCCGTTGAAGAGGAAATGGAGAAGTTGAAGTCTAGGCGCATCGGTCCTTCTCCATCCATGAACGAACGGCTTGCAGCCCTGGGCTCCAAGAAACTCAAAAACCACGTCACACTGGAAAATCTTCTCAGGCGTCCTGAAGTCCGTTACAGCGACCTCGTAGAAATGGGTTTCCTTGAAGAAGGCTTGGATCCTGAACTTGTGACTCGGCTCGAAACGAAAATCAAGTATGAAGGATACCTGAAGCGGCAGCAAGCGGAAGCGGAAAAACTTCACCGGAGTAGTAAAACAGTGATTCCCTCAGATTTCAGTTTCCAAAATCTTCCCGGTCTGAGCCGGGAAATCCAAGAAAAAATGGAGCGGGTAAGGCCGACCTCAATCGGCCAAGCCGGAAGAATCCCGGGTGTCACCCCTGCTGCGCTTTCCATCATTCTTGTTCACCTGAAAGCAAAAAAACAAAGGGTGCAATCCCAATCGGACTGACGAACCCGGTCATTCATCCCAATCGACTATCGCCGTATGGCCGGTGTGAACGCGAAAATCCTTGTAGTCGAGGCGGGCTTCAGGCTCAATGCGTCTTGCCACGTTGTTATTGCCGGGATCCACTCTGATGGTCACCGGGCAATTAAAGCCGGTATCCCATCCGTTCAGGTAAATCCGATAGATCTCCGGGGTTTTGCACCTTACCTCGACAGCGGTTTGCCCGGTTTCCGCCTTGACGGCTTTCTTTCTGACATTGGGAAGAAAAACCTTGAGCATTCTTCCTTGATCGCCTGGCGCTTTCAGTTGTTCGATCTTGAGCCTCCTTCCTTCTTTGTTCAATACCACTTCAAGGGTCTGTCCCTCCGGTATTTTGAATCGCACCGGGGTTTTGGCCACCGAGCGGCCCTCAACTATCACGACCGCGCCGCTGGGCTGGGTGTAAAGATCCAAGTCCCCGGCTGTTCTGGGGCCGGAGGCTTTTAACGCATGTATTCCACCAGAAAGAGCGATCTCCTTTTCATCGTTTCTATAACCGGACTTTGTTTCATCTTTTGTCTTTTCCAATGTCTTGTCCGGTGTTCTGTCTTCATAAGATAGAATCTTGTTTTCTTCTGCCTCTTGATCGGCCGGTTCCTGTCTTTCAACTGCATTCTCAATTTTTTTTTCTCGTGTTTCATTTATCTTAACGGAATGAGTCTGCGGTTCAGGATCGTTTTCAGCTGTCCACGTTTCGGATGAAATAGAATCCACCCTGTCGTCGGAAGAAAAAACAATGTACAGCGCTGCCGAAGCAACCAGGATCGAAAGGAGTGCCAAAACCATTATCAGACGGTTTCTGAATGTCCAAGCGGGTTTAATTTCCTGCTTGGGTTTAAATTTTCTGCGTGAAGGATAAGGATCGGGTTCTCTGCGCGACAAAACAGGCTCTTCTGCCGGAACAAAGTGACCCGGTTGCAATCCGTACTCCGGTTCGCAAGAGGACACCACATGCGGCCGGGGGAAAACAAGGGAAGGCGGTGTTTGGAGCAGGCTTTGCGGATAGTAGCCTGAACGAGCCGACCGCCATGACTCTTTTTCTCGAATTGGCGTGTGGACCTCGTTTGAATCATGTGCGTATGATGCTCCCAAACCGGAACCTATGTTCTTTTCATAATAACTCGGCGTTATCGCTTGAGCTGACATTGCGCGATTAAGTTTTCCAACATTTGTCGTCGCTTCACTGCGTTCCTCGGAAGAATGGTCTCTCTTGTAAAGAGCATTGGTATATACATCAGTTGCAACCATGGATCCTTCATCAGTTTCATAGGAACGGTATCCTTCTCCCGCTGGAGAACCGAATACAACGGGTTTTTCAACAGCGGCACGTGGTTCTAATTCATCGAAAAGCCCCGAAAGGTATTCTGCCAAATTCTTTTCAAAAACACTTTTCGCCCGCACCATAAGTATCCTGTTCAGGGCAGTCATAACGTCTTCGGCGCTTTTGAACCGGTTTTCAGGGTTTCTGGCTGACATTTTTGCCAGAACTTCATCCAGCAAAGGTTCCGTATCCTTGATCGGAACAGCCTTGGCCTCTTTTACCAGATGGATGGTGTCTTCATCCGTTTCCCCCTTGAAAGGGGGTTTGCCCGCCAGCATTTCATAGAACAACGCTCCAAGAGTGAAAATGTCCGATCGCCTGTCAACCTTTTCGCCGGTTAGCTGTTCCGGAGACATGTATGCATATTTTTCTTTGGAACCGCCCAGATTGCTTTCGCCCGCGGGAAACATTTCGTTCATTCCGAAATCAACCAGCTTCACTTCTCCACTTTTGCTGAGAATGACGTTGGACGGACTCAGACTGCGATGCACTAGATTTAAATGCTCGTTTTCGAAACCCTTTTTTTCATGAATATAAGAAAGGGCTTTAGCTGCTTCCATGGTGATGTATGCCGCCAACTCCCAGGGAACCCGGCTTTTCCGTTCCCGGACTCGATCCAAAACACCTCGCAAATCTCGGCCATCAATAAACTCGACTACAAGATAATAGCAACCTTCCTCCTTGTTCAGTTCCCTGACATGGGCGATATTGCCATGGTTCAGCATAGCGGATATTCGAATTTCTTGAAGAAATGCCTGCATGAAGGCTCTATTATCAATGAGATGGGGATGAATTTTCTTCAAGGCGTAAGTTTTTTCGAAGCCCTCCACCGTATGCAGCACGGCCTTATAAACAATCGCCGTGTCACCGGAACCGATTATTTCTACACAACGGTAACGTCCGAGATCGAACGGTTTGAATTCCTGGTTCATTTCAAATGCAAATGTCTTTTTTGTGCACAAAAAACAGAATCTTTTATAAATGAGACTCCGCCTATTCCTTTTTATCACAATAATCACAGGCTACAAATGGTGTTTGAAGGGAGAAGGGTTTTTGCAAGGGTTGACGGTAAGTAAAGAGTTATTTATAAGTTTCGGGTTTTTCTGTTGCACTGTAAGGTTCCCGAAGTTTTTCCCTTTTTCATTGAAAAGGGGATAGATAATATAAGCCGGGTGAGGCCGGGATGCCGATTGAAGCTGCTGCTTGCAGGGGATTAAGTGCAATTTTTCGGAAAAGGAGTCGAGATGCGAGTTTTTTTGTCGTTGTTTTTGGTTCTGGTGGTTTCGACAGGTTGCAAGATCAGCATGGAAACAGTGGAAAAATGGAAAAAAAGCGGGGATACCGCACGCCTGAAGAAATGCCTGGCCGACAATAAACAAAGCGACAAAGTCCGCTCTGCGGCTGGCTTGGCACTTTTCGACCTGGGTCGTTATTACGGCGTTGAAGTGAAGCTGGGAGAAGTGAAACAAAGAAGCAAAGAAGAAGCTGTAAGGATAGCAACTTTGATGTCGGCCGCTCTCTTTCCTGAGCTAAAGGGAACCGACAACGACGCCGTGAGAGCAAAAGACGGGCTTTTTTCTCTTTGGGAATTTGTTTCCAAAGAAGACAAGAAAAAGCTGGAACAAAAAATAGCAAAATGGCTGATGGACAACTGGGTTTCCGTATCACATTCGGGGGAGCATTCTGCAAGAAAGATTTTTGAAAAATGGGGTGAAAGAGGGGGGAGAGCACTGTCTGAAGAAATCACCTTGGCACACGCTGATCTTTACGATTTGTCGGTGATAATATATGAAACAGCGTCGGCCGAGGACAGAGAAAAGCTGGCAAAGCGGTTTGCATTGGAACTGGACAAAAATCCTGTTCTCTTGTCTCGGGGCGACAGGCTTCACGCTATTGGAAAACTTTGTTCAAAGACCTCTCTCTCTTTTCTGCAAAGAACAGCTATGGAGGGGTTTAACTTATCAATTCGCAGAAATGCAATCATAGGTCTTAGACTTTGCCCTCATCCTTCGTCTATCGCTGCCGCTCTCGCTACGTTGAAGGAATTACAGGAAAAAGCTTTGAAAAACGAACGGGTGGAACTGCCTCAGTTCAAGGATAAAATGCCCGGATTGATTCACCAAGTTTTTGAGCTCCTGGATGCTATTAATGATCCGGAAAGATCTATTCCCGGCATGAAGAAAATCTTGACGCTGACATCTTCCGTTCCGCTGAAGGAGGAAAACCGTGAGAGAGCTCTTCTTATAAGAACATTGACAGGGCAATATCTTGTTTTTATCGGTAAAATCGATGGGTTGAAAATACTGCTTGAAAACATTCCCGATGATGAATACCCGGGTGGGTATATACTGGCTCTTGGGGATGCTGTTCGCCGGGAATTTGCCAAGAACGGTCGTGACGAAGCACTCGAGGTTCTAAGAAGCGCTCTTAAGAGCGCTGATTGGGTAGGAAGAATCATCGCCTTGGAAACTCTTGCGTTAATGGGTGACAAAGAGAAAGACGCCAAGCTGTTAGACTCCCTACGCTCCGATCGAACCAGTCTTAAGGGTTGGGGTCAAGAGGGGGTGACGATGGGAGAACGGGCGACCATAGCGTTGAAACGCCTTGAAAAATAGCTTTGTTTTCAATAAAGACAAAACTTTGGAATCCGAAGATTTGACAGAAAAAAACTGAAAAGCGGATCGCATTACTTGAAAGTCTTTAAAATAACTTGTAATTTGATGAGGATCAAAAGGGATTGTTTGGGTAGGAAAGTAAAGCAAAAACCGCGGTCAATGCGATCGCGATGCAGATGAAGCTGCCGAGGCGCGGTCCGAAGCAGCTGAAGGCCGGGCCCCATCGGGGTCACGCTCAAGGAAAGTGGAACCGTCATGGATCAGAGCAAAAAGACGATGCGTCATTTCTACTGCAGGGATGTCCTGTGGGAGACTTTCGAGCAAATGGCCAATGATTTCGACTGTGCCATCGATTACTTGATTAACGAGGCAATGAGATATTATGCTTCTTCGAAAAACTATATGCCGCGGCAGGCCGCAGCCGCTGCGCCCGCTGCCAAGCCAAAACCTCCTACGCGGCCAAGCAGCAGAGCTGCCGCACCTCCGGCTCCACCGCCTAGGCGGGCGGCTCCCCCACCTCCCATGGGCGTCAGGAGATCGCAACAAAGAGGGTCTGCATCATTCAGCTCAGGGCTTTCCCATCCTATTCGTCCCACTCCTCAACCTACCGCGCAGGCCACAACTCCGGTGCTCTATCTGATTTATCGCAACCAGAGATATCCGGTAGACAAAGATCAGTTCATCCTTGGACGGGGCTCTAAAACATCTGATCTGCCAATCAAGGACGGAAACATTTCAAGAAAGCATGCAGCTGTGATTCGGCGCAACGGAGTCTATTACATAAAAGATCTCGGCTCCACCAACGGCATTGATTACAAGGGTATGAGGATCGACAACAAACGCATCGAAGAAGGCGATGTCTTTCACATGTGCGATCATGAGATAAGATTCACTTTCAAAGGCTGACCTTTCCTTTTTCCGATGGAGAAAAACCCTTCTCGATTCGAAATCCTTGAAACAATTGAAACCCTGATTCCGCTTCTCAATGCGTACGTGTTCGGGCCTTCTCCGGCAGGGAATTCCCACGATTGTTTGAAGCAGTTGTTGATTCAAATAGACGAAAGGCTGGGAAATGTTTCAGCGGCCGCCTCGGCATTACATGACTGGAGTGCCCGGGTGTCGAGCACAACGAATTCCCATCAAGAAAAAACGGATTCAGTGGAAATGTCGTTGCTTGCAGCGGAAGGGCTTAGATTGTGCGCTGCGTTTGTAGATGATTTCGTTTCTATGTGTCCTCCGCAAACTTGCCGGACCGCCGCATCTTCATCCCGGACCGAAGCGGAATTCTTGGAAAAACGAAAAGAGCTACCCGGTAAAGTCGGCGGTCCGCGTACACCCGTGTCCTCCGATTCTGTTTTGTGCCTGAAGGGCTGTGGTCCCAAGACCGCTGAAAAGCTCTCTGCAAAGGGTTTTGAGACGCTGGAAGACCTCGCGATGCTTATACCTGTAGGATATGAAGATCGAAGGACCAGGATGAGTATCGGAACGCTTTCGCCCGGGCAATGGGCTGCTTGCGAAGGAATAGTAGAAAAAGTGTCTTTCACCGGACCTCCTTGGCGCAAACGCATGCGGGTTGTAATCAGTGACGAAACGGGCAGCTTGATCTTGGCATGGTTTCGCTTTCCGCCCGGGTATGCATCGCGCTTTAACCCCGGCGACAAGGTATGCGCGTCCGGAAAGGTTTTTTCCTACAAGGGTTCGCTTCAGATTGCTCATCCTGAAATCGACCCGCCGGGAGAATCCGGCGGTATAATTCCACGCTATCCTGTAATAGAAGGAATCAGCCGGCGACAAATGAGATCATTTTGCGCATGCGCGGCAGATTTGGCTTTTTCCGCTTTGGATGATGGAATCCCCCACGAAATTCTTTTACAGTTGGGTTTGCCCGGACTTGGGGAAGCCGTCAGGTTTCTGCACAATGTCGACTCCGGGATATCCTCTGTGGAACTGGAGACTCTCCAAAGGGGTGAGCATCCTGCTCAGAAAAGACTTGTTTTTCGGGATATCTTCCTAACGCAGTTGGAATTCGCCAAAACACGCGCAAGCTGGGCTTCGCTTGATGGACCGGAATGCACTGTCTTGGAAGATAATGTTCGTGAACATGAAAAGACTTTCGGTTTTACCCTGACCGATGCACAGAAAAGGTGCATAGGGGAGATCCGGAAAGATCTCACGACCGGCCGTCCGATGCAACGTCTTTTACAAGGTGACGTAGGCTCGGGAAAAACAGCCGTAGCGTTCTGCGCTGTATTGGATGTGCTTCGATCAGGGTATCAGGTTGCAGTAATGGCACCGACCGAAATACTGGCCCTTCAACATTTTGAAACATTCAAGAAATGGTGCAGTGATTCGGCCTTTTCGGTAATGCTTCTAACAGGAAGCACCCGTTCTCAGGTAAGGATTACAACGCAATCCTTGATTTCTTCCGGTGATCCGGCGGTACTGGTGGGAACGCATGCTCTGCTTTCCGGCCCGGTTGTATACGGCAACCTGGGCCTTGTAGTAATCGACGAACAGCAAAGGTTCGGCGTCGAACAGCGCCGCTTGTTGCGAAACAAAGGCTGCATCGGAGCAACCGCTCCCCACTTACTGGTAATGACGGCGACTCCCATACCAAGAAGCCTAGCTCTCTCAATTTATGGAGACCTGGATCTGTCGGTCATCGACGAAATGCCTCCCGGCAGGCGGCCCGCTATTACAAGGCTCTATACTTACAAAGAGAGAAGGAAAGCGGTTGACCATTTGAAAGAACTTGTTTCGAGTGGGTTGAGCGCCTACGTGGTGTGTCCCCTTGTATCGGAATCCGACAAGCTCGGCGTCGCTGACGCTGAACGAACGGCCAAGCGGCTTACTGAACTAATGGAAAACTGCGAGATCGGCTTGATTCACGGCAGGCTTGGCCGAGAGGAAAAAGAACGGGTTCTGAACAAGTTCAGGGAAAAGGAGATTCAGATACTTGTCGCCACCACCGTCATAGAGGTTGGTGTGGACGTACCTTCAGCTGCTGTAATGATGGTCATCAACGCTGAACGGTTCGGCCTTGCACAGCTGCACCAGCTAAGAGGTAGAATAGGACGCAGTGCATCCGTCCCTGCGCATTGCATTCTGCTGACGGGAAAAACCGCTGCAAATGAATCTCTTTCCCGTCTGGATGTTCTGACCAGAACCAATGATGGATTCATTGTAGCCGAAGAAGATTTGAAAAAAAGGGGTCCGGGTGAATTGTCCGGCCGACAACAAGCCGGCCTCTCTCATTGGCCTGCGCTTTTTTCTGGAATAAACCTCAAACTATTCGGGCGTGCCCGGGAAATTGCATGCAGGTTGGTGGAAGAAGATCCGGATCTAAATTCTCCCGGTTTCGAACGGTTGCGTACAGCACTGGAAGGGAGAAAAAAATCATTCTTCGGAGCAGAGGCCGGCTGAGGATCGAAGATCTGAGCGAATTGTTGTCCAGGTCGGACTCCATTACTGTGGCTCAACCCGGTTTCTGAGGAGAACTCACGAAAGGGGTACGATGACCCAACGAGTTCCCCTCGCGGAAGTGACAAGCAGGGGAATTTCACGGTTTCCCCGCAACTTATTCGCAATGGACCGGAATTGTTCGGGGGTTGAAACAACGGCTTCCCCCATCCGCAATATGATTTCCCCTCGTTCCAGACCGGCGGCAGCTGCCGGGCTGTTCGGCTTGACACCGGTGATGATCAATCCGCCGGGGCCCCTGATGCCGTGCACCCGCGCCATATCACGCGTCAAGGTGCGCAAGGAAAGTCCGAGATCCTTGTCTACTTGTTTCCGGGCTTCGGGATCGTCCCTTGGATCCATGGCGGTCAAGACCGCTTCAACCGAATAGGTTTTTCCACCTCTTAGCAGGGAGATCTTAACTTTTTTTCCTATTCCCGCGGTCGATGCCAGCCATGGAAGATCAGATGCTTTTTCTATCGGGTGGTCTCCAAATTTTGTGATCACGTCTCCAGAGATGATGCCGGCATTGTCAGCTGGTGAATCCGGGACAACCTCAGCCACTAGTGCTCCCCTGAGAGACGGTATTTGAAGGGAGCGTTGCAGAGATTCGGTCACGGGCTGTATTGCCACTCCCAGGTAACTTCTCGGAGCGCGTCCGTGTTTTTTTAAAAGCGGAATGATTACCTTCGCCATGTTTATCGGAATGGCGAACCCTATTCCGGCTCCCCTGGAATCTATGGCTGTATTTATTCCAACCACCTCTCCCTGCATGTTGATCAGAGGACCGCCGGAATTGCCTGGATTAATTGAGGCATCGGTCTGGATGAAATTCCAGTAGGGGCTTCTTTTTCCACCTGGCGCGATGTTTCGTCGCCCCTTGGCCGATACGATGCCCGCTGTGACAGTGTGATCCAGACCGAACGGGTTTCCTATCGCAAGGACGGTTTCACCTATTTCCAGGAGTGATGAATCTCCCAGAGGCGCATATGGAAGCGGTTCGTCGGGTTCTATTTTTATCAGGGCCAAGTCCGTGTCCGGATCTCTTCCTACAACCCTGGCTTTAAATTCCTTTTCATCCGCTAATCTGACCATAATGAAATCCGACTGCTGTATCACGTGATTGTTGGTCAGAATCAGGCCGTCGGAATCAATGATCGTGCCGGTGCCCAATCCGGTGGATCGCCGGCCGCCATCAGGTAACCAGTGATAAAGGGGGCTGGAAGTGAACTCCTTGCTGGTAGATATGTGAACGACCGTAGATTTCAAATTTCTTACCAGTTCAACATATTTTTTGCCTCCGTTTATGGAGAGCCGGGGTGCTTCCATGGCCTTATGTTTCGGCCGGAAGACATTTTTGTCGGATTCTTTTTCGTCCGGTCTTTCTGCTTCAATCCGGCGGCGGGAAGGTTCTTCGGAAATTGATGGCCTTTTCGATGTGGCAAGCGGGTCGGTCGTAAAACGGACCAATCCATATGTTGTCCCTATGCTGATAATAGCCGTGGCCACCATGGCCGCTGCGAGATGTTTTCCTTGTATTGTCATGAGCAGCCTGTATGTTTGCAAGAATGCTTTATTTTATGTCTCCATGCAAATGGTAAAATGTCGGAGACACGATTTGGCATTCCGTGAGATTAATATGGGTTCTGAAACCCTGGGTCAAGGTGCATGCCGTGTGTTGCAAAGGATGGTTTCCCGAGTTGTGCTTAAAAAAGTGAAAAAAAGAAAACCTGATGGTTTAATGGGGAAAGGGCACGGGATTTTGTTCAACATGATAATTTTAGGGATTATCGCGGGTGGTGTTACAAGACTTTCCGAAGGATTGGCACGTGGTCGCCCTTGCAAACCAGGTGGGCCGGACAAAATATTCAAGGCACCTGATGGGACGACTGTCTTGAGCTTGGGTCTTTCTCCCGGAGGGGATTTGTTGGTTGGGGGAACAGAAGCAGGAGCATTGCTCGTGTTTTCCGTGGAAAAGAGTCGTCCTCCGGTTTCCCTGGATCTGGGAGGATCGGTACGAACCGTACGGATTCTGAGCAAAAATACCAACATGAAACCCCGCGGTCATTTGATAGCTGCAGGAGGGGACTTCGGGCTGGTAATTGTCCAGTATGAAAACAACAAAAAATACAAGGTGTTGAAAGTTTTGAAAAAAAAAGGCGGAATAATGGCGCTGGCTCATAATGCACGGGGGGGGGAACTTGCATCCGCGGGACGAGATAGGAAGATTACGATCTGGGACATGGAGTCCTGGAAGAAAAAAAGGGTAATAAAAGGGCACACCAGCTGGGTGAGCACCCTGGTTTTTTCCCTAGATGGACAAAAGATTTTCAGCGGGGGGTGGGATAACACTGTCCGGGCCTTTCGAGTTTCGGATGGTGAATCATTGTGGACCAATTACGAGCACCAGTTTGCCCTAAACCGGCTGATGGCGTTGCGGGATCGGAAAACCCTGGTATCTCTTTCCGATGACGGGAGGTTGAGACTGATTCGAGTTTCGGACGGCAGAAGATTCCAGCTCAGCAGGGTCGGGCCGGGTGTGGGAGCAGTGGTTATGGGAAAAAAAGAGGTAGTGGTTATGAGCTCCTGGAGAGGACGCATAATGATACTCTCCTACCCCGAATTGCGTCCTATTGGATCTTTTTCCGCTCAACTTTCTCCTGTTAATAGTATGGCAGGTTTGGCCTCCGGGCTTGTAGCCGTAGCAGGAGGGCAGGGAAGAATCAACCTGTGGGTTTTGCCGGTTTCGTGTATACACTGACATTAAATGCCGCATCGCGTCTACGACTTGTGTGGAAAAATATTTATATTGGCTGTATAAAAATGAGTTAATGTGCCCCACACGTTATCCAACGAAAAATACGGTTCCCACGGCGGCCAAATTATCGATTGGCATTTTATGTGCTTTTTTACTGTTGCAAGGAAGGTCGGCCCAGGCTGTATCCGCGGAGATTTTCGGTCTGGGAAGCCGCTGGGCCGGCATGGGCGATGCCGTTGTCGGGTTGGCCGACGATTTTGCTGCAGCTTTTTATAATCCAGCAAATACGGCGTTAGCGGATGCTCCAGGCCTGTCTTTCGGCATTCTGGGGTATGGTGCGCGGCTCGATATCGGCAATGACAAAGTTTCCATTCAACACCCTATTGAAGCACAAGCGGGAGTGCATTTTCCCATTCCTTTCAAGGGATGGATGCATCGCAGACTCTGGGTTGCAGTCGCGTTTTCCTCGCATCCTGACATAGCGGCCCGCCTTAGGGGGTACATGCCCACAGATGCTTTTTATCCTTTTTATGACAACAGGACCCAGCGCCTGCTACTTATTCCGTCCTTATCATTCAAGGCAATGGACCACGTCTCCTACGGCAAGTTGTCTTTGGGCTTAGGCGTCAATTCACTGGCCGGGTTGAAAGGGACCGTTGTGGGCATGGAAGGTCCTTCCAGAAGCATGGAAGCAAGAGTTGAAGAAAAATTGTACAGTGTTTTGCGTCTTATAGCAGGTGTGACCTATGAACACTCCGGTTTTCGTGTGGCTGCTGCATACAGGCAGGAGATGAAAGTCACCATGAGTACCCGATCGCATAATCATGTGGCCGGAACGGACTTGGACTTGGACATAGAAGCCGATACTCTCTACGACCCTCATGTTTTCGTGCTGGGGGCGGCTTGGCAAACCGGCGAAAAAGTCGGTGATATGTGGTCTGTGGCATTAGAGTTGGGGTATTCACTTTGGAGTTTGTACAAAGGTCCTTATGTAGAAGTTGACAGCCTTCTTCCGCTGGTGGGAGATCTAAGAGGAGATCTTCCGAATATAAGATTCAATAACACCATATCGGTACGGGTCGGACTTGAAAAATGGTTTCTTCTTCCCCGAACATTGAGGTTGGCCCTGAGAGGAGGATTTGGATTCGAAAACACCCCGGTACCGGTGCAGCGCGGAAGAACCAATATGTTGGATGGACACAAACTCGCTTTCAGCCTGGGTATGGGGATTGATCTGGGAAAAGTACTGAGTCGCCGGGTCCGACTGGATGCACAAACCAGAATAGAGACTGTTCTTTCAAGAACAATGAAGAAGCGTCTGTATTTCCCGGAAGAAGAATGCCCTGCGCCCCCAGCCGGAGAGGTTAGTCCGGACGATTACTTGTTGGACGAATTGCCCTGCGACAGAACGGATCCCGCCACTTTGGGGTTTCAAACTTCCAATCCTGGTTATCCGTCCATAAGAAGCGGAGGTTTCGTTTTTTCCGGGTCCATTACCTTGGGAGTGGAACTTTGAAAGTCGGCACGCTTCACATAAGTACACCCAAGGGGGTTTTCGGTTTCGTATCCGTCATTATCGCCGTTTTTTTTCTCGTGTCGTCAACCACCGCACGTCAAGGCCGCGCGGATCCCACGGATATTTTCGGACTTGACGCGCGGGGACAGTCAATGGCTAACACAATGGTCGCCCTGGCAAAGGATTGGAGCGCCTCGACACACAACCCGGCCGGGGGAGCAATGGCGGATAAGATCGGTTTTGGCATCGGTTACAGCTACTATCAGCTCAAAGGGACGGTAAACGGTCAAAAAGCAGGAATAATGGATGCTCGCGGGATTTCTTTTGGATTAACAGCTCCCTTTCGCATATACAAAAACTTACGCGCAGCTTTCGGAATTACAGCACACATACCTGATTATTATCTGGTAAGGGTGCAGATGACACCTGCTTACGAGCCGCGATTTGTTCTGCTTGACAACAGACCCAACCGGTTGGTTGTGACACCAACCTTATCGCTAAGGGTGTGGAAATATCTTTCATTCGGCGCTGGAGCTACCATTTTGGCGGATGCAGCAGGTGATGGAGTCGTTTTCGATGTTGGTGTCAAAGGCGGAACAAAAGTTGGAGAAGCAGGAGTAGACATCGCTCTTCCTGTCAGGGCAGCTCCCACAGCAGGAGTGATGTTCGGCCCGATCGGAGGTTTTTCAGCAGGAATCGCTTACCGGGGGGAATTGGATTTGCGGCTTTCGCTGGATATCTTGGCGAATGTGGATGTGGCAGGTATTGTAAAAGGCGACGCTATAATCGCGATGCGCGCGGTGAATTATTTCACCCCCGCTAAACTCACTACGGGGTTAGCTTATTCATGGAAGAATGCGCTCATAGTGGCTGCATCCTTGACCTGGTATAATTGGTCTTCTTTTGAGGGTGGTATCCCGGATTTGAAAGTCCTGGTGGATCTTGGCCTTTCGCCACCCATGCTACAGACCACCCACCCTCGTGACAACTTTCACGACACCGTGGCCGCCGGCTTAGCGGGAGAATACTCTTTTGAATTGGAAAAGGGCCACGATTTCGCTGTAAGGGCAGGATATCGCTTTGAACCAACCCCGGTTCCGGCTCAGGTAGGCTATTCCGCTCTTTTGGATAACGACAGACACGCTGTTACAGCAGGCGCAAGCTACAAAATTCACAAAATAGCCGAAGTGTTTCCTTACCCTTTGCAAATCGATCTCGCCATGCAGTACCATCATCTGGTTCAACGTACAGATGAGCGGAATCTTCGCTGGTCCAGTCCCATGGGAACGATCACATACTCTGGGTACATTTTCGGACTCTCCTTGAGTATTTCGATGGAGTTTTGACGTGAAAACGACTTTTTTCGAAAATGCGACACAGTTGTTTCGACGAAGGGTCGGCCCTATGATTTTGGGAAAAGAGAATTTGTGGACATTGGCTTTCGGATGCGTGGCTATCGGGATCATGTTCTTGGGGTGCGGCATGGCGGATCATTCGCCATTTCCAGGATTGGCATTGAAGTCAGGAGTCGGCCCTTACCTGGACATGGGAATGCTGGATATGTGTATCGGCCCTCATCGAGTAGGTCTACCTGATTCTGAGCTAAGCGGATTTTGTGTTCCAATGAACACACCTGCGGAACTCACTCCGTGTTTCGAAGACGAAGATTGCGATTCAAGGGAAATGTGCGTTTGCTCCAGATGCATGGTGAAGTTTTGTACGAGAAACGATGAATGCGGAAAAAATTTCAGGTGTGATTTCATCGCTAATCGTTGTGTTCAAAAATGCGAAGACGCGTGTGACTGTACGGGCCCCAATCCGCGTTGCGACATTGGCATGTGCCAGCAAATGTGCCTTGTAAACGCGGAATGCCAGACGGGCGAAATCTGTTCGCTCAGCCGGGCAAGATGTATAACCGTCCCTTGCTCCTCCAATGATGACTGTTTCCCCGATGAAGAATGCTTGATCCAAAGAGAACCGCGCTATGTTTCCGGACCTTCTCTCTTGTCGACCGGTGCGGAAATCCGCTTGTGGGTAGACATGGATGTCTACGGGCAAAGAATGATTTTCGCAGCATACTCATACGATCCCATGAGTTTCGATTTCAGGGCCAGAGCCGTTTTGGAACCCGAGCGTTGCCGTCAAAACCAGGATTGCGAAGAGTATCGCAATCCCTCTGTCGTGAAAACCGAATCTCGATTCGTAATGTTTTTTGAAAAGGGAATCATTCATTTCGACTCATCGGACAATGCTGTTTGTGGCGACGGCATCTGTGAAGTCAGTGACAATCGCAATGAATCTCACGTTGGGGTATGTCCTGAAGACTGCGGGTCCGAAGGAATATTCAGGGCTGTGAGCGAGGACGGTCTGGAATGGGTCATTGATCCTCAAACCCCGGTTTTGACACCTTATTATTACTGGGAAAGTGAAGGATTGTTTTCTCCTGCCGCGGTTGTTCATCCCGAGACAGGACAGATCCATTTGTACTACGAGGCCGGCAGGGGCAGAGGCATAGGAATGGCGACAGCTTCTGCTGAGTCGGGAGGAAGCTTTTTTCCGGATCCTGCTGTTGATTCACCATCACTTGAGTGCGGAGTCCGTTGCAGGGTGCTTCGCCCAGAAAAGATTTCAACTCCGATTCTGTGGAGAAACGTGTCTTCAATCAGAACACCCATGGCGGCGATAGAAAAAGATACTGCCGGGTTCTGGGTTTTTCGAATGTGGTTTTCCGCGTGGGGTTACGAATCACCCTTGGCAACATCTTTCGGCACGGTTGAGCAGATTCCACCGAATTACAGTATCGGGTACGCCGGGTCTCCAAATGGAATCGATTGGGAAATATGGCCGTTTAATCCGGTGTTTGACAGGATCTATCCGAATACTTTTGTAAATCATGCATCCGAACTCAGCCCTTATGTGCTCAATTTCAACGGTGATTATTTCATGTATTACTGTGGTGCAGACAGGGAAGGCTCATCATGGGAAAATCTGGGCCTTGCAATTAATTTTTCCCCTGGCAGATAAGGTTGATAGAGCACTAAACAGCAAAGAAAGCTTGACCTGTGGTGCATGAAGCAACAAAAAAAGAGGCTCTCTTTGTATGCCAATTTTTCGCAGTCAACAAAAGCTTTTTTATTGGAGAAACAAACATGACTGAAACCGGCTTCAGAACCGATTATGCAGCAACCTTCCGGGCTGGTACAGCTATTGCGACCGGTTTAATAGTTTTACTTGTATTTGCACTGACATGTTGCAAAAGAGAAAACGAAACAGACAAAAAAGCCGGTTTAGAGGAAGTCGATCAGAAAAGCAGAAGCGATTGTGAACGAATTTCCAAGAGAAACCTCCAGTGTATCGGTGTTTTAGTTTCCATAGTTGAGAAAGAATCCCGCAGTGTAATGGCAGCTGTTATTCACGATGTTGCAGATCCCGAGCGAAATCATTTGGAACAACGTGTTAACCAGGCACTGGAAAGCGGAAAAGAAGATTTGACGAACACGTTGAAAGAATCTCTTAGAAAACCCTTCATGAATTGGTGTTTGCGCGCTGCCGGTGATCCCGGGCAAAAAAAGATTTTGGACGAAGCTCTCAAGTGCCTTGAAAAGCCGGATTGCCAGACATACGGAAAGTGCTTCGAAGAGATTCTGGCAACCCAACGATCAAAAGCCGATTCTTTAGATCGCGATTAATCGCAAACTGTATTAAATTCAAGCTGATGCAAGAATACGACGAACCGCCCGGCTTCCGTGAAGCGTGGCCGCTGCCATGGCCTTCCGGCTTCCCACTCCACAGAACTGCAATGATTCATCTCCCAGTCGTGCCTGCCACACCTGCAACGGCCAACCCAAAAAATCTTCGTCCATGAATTTTTTGGCAACCAGCGGCGCGCGGGCGGCCAATTCTTCCGGATCTAAAAGAAAACTGGAACCCGCTACAAGAAGGCCCTGCGTGTCTCCAAGGACAAGACTGATCAAGTTGTATTTTTCGCATAGGCAATCCAATAAATACTGAATTGCTTGCAATACGTCCCGGCTGCGTTGTAATCGCCGTTCTTTCGAACGTTCTCCGATAGACATTGTGATACCTCCTCGTACAACTGACTACATAATACCACATTTGGGTCTTAACGCAACCTTTCAAATAATCTTGTTTTGTCGTTACCTACCGGAGAATAAAAACAGCGGCAAAATGGTGAGATAGGTGGACGGTGATTGAGCATCAATGCGGATAATGGTAAGGTTGGGCCGAATAATTCTATTTTGTACAATTCCGCAAGAAGGGGTGAACCAAAAATCTGCTTTACGGTTCCACGCTCCTTTACGCGCTTGGTTTTGTAAGTCTATTCGATCCAGATTAAATGAGAATCATGTCTTGACCTGAGATGACTTTGCCGTGATAATCCTCAAATTATGAAAGTGGGTGTTGTATGTGAAAAGTGCGAAGGATTCAACGAGTTGGATG
This sequence comes from Myxococcales bacterium, assembly GCA_007131745.1. The sequence goes on along the minus strand of SLPX01000204.1, from coordinate 1,588 downwards.
TCGAAAGGTGTTCTTCTTGTGGTGTACTATTATCGGAAAATATTTCCTGTGTATCGGACAGATTGGAGGAAAAATACATGGTGGCGCCAACGGGAGGAAAAAAGTGTTCTAATTGCGGACTGGATATACCTCAAGGCTTCAAGTTTTGCGGAGGGTGCGGAACAAAAATAGAGGAGTTTGATGCAGGAGCCGCTCAATCCGGACAAGGGCAGGAACCTGCTGCAAAAACCCTTTTCTTTGGAGCCATGCAAGCTCCCGGGCGGGCCAAGCTGATCTTAATAAAAAGCCAAGGTCAGGATGGCATGACATATTACCTGAGTTCCACTGAGCATATAGCCGGAAGAGACGGAGGAGATATTCCGTTTCCCGAACCGGATCCGCTCTTGTCGCCGACACATGCAAATTTCTATTACGAAGAGGGAACTCTCTTCGTGCGGGATGAAGAAAGCGCAAACGGTGTATTCATTCGAATCACCGACAGTGTACCGATAAATTCGGGAGACACTTTTCTTGTCGGCGAACAGCTCATGAGAATAGAAAAGACCCGTGATGATGAAGCCCCCTCTGTAGATGGCGAAGGAACGTATTTTTACAGCAGTCCTTCATATCCTAGTGCGTTTCAGGCAGTGCAGATCCTGCACGGCGGATCTATAGGAACGGTTTTCAGAGCTCATGGCGACAAGTTGACCATAGGAAGGGAAGGAAACGATTTGAATTTTCCCGACGATCCGTTTATTTCGGGTCACCATGCGCACGTTTCTGTGGCTTCCGAGGATACGGATTCGGATTTTTTGTTGACGGATATGGGATCAAAGAATGGAACCTTTTTTCGGTTGAGCGAAACGCGCAAGCTTGGCCACGGCGATTACGTGTTCATCGGACAGCAATTGTTGCGCGTTGAAATAATTTAGAAGGTAATTGCAGTTATCGGAATGTGGGTTCTGTTGACTGCGAAAAACCTGAATGATAGGTTGTGTAACTGGATGCATAATCGGGAATTAAACATGTTCCCTGAATACAAAGCCTATGGCTGGTTTTACGAGCTCATAGATTGAATACCGGAGGGTGCTGTGATCGTTTGCAAACGCTGCGGCAAAGAAAACCAAGATCATTACAAGTTTTGTTTGGGCTGTGGAGCCGAGTTGACAAAGGATACGTCCACGATTGCTCCTGAAACAGGAGGTCCTTCTTCCAGCTTGTCTCAGAATCCGGCTCCTTTTGATGCTGCATCAGCTCCAACCATGATGGCATCGCCGGATTTACCTTTCGGATATGAAAATCAAGGAGCTCCCCCGCCTGCAGCAGCTCCTCCGGCAGCAGCTCCTCCGGCAGCAGCTCCTCCGGCAGCAGCTCCCCCACCTGCAGCAGCTCCTCCGGCAGCAGCTCCTCCGGCAGCAGCTCCTCCGGCAGCAGCTCCTCCACCTGCAGCAGCTCCTCCGGCAGCAGCTCCCCCACCCGCAGCAGCTCCTCCGGCAGCGGCTCCTCCCGCAGCGGCTCCTCCCGCAGCGGCTCCTCCCGCAGCGGCTCCTCCCGCAGCAGCTCCTCCCGCAGCGGCTCCTCCCGCAGCGGCTCCTCCCGCAGCGGCTCC
>SLPX01000308.1 GCA_007131745.1 Myxococcales bacterium | reverse complement strand
GTTTCCACCAACTTCTTGGAATCCAGCAAGGGAGCGGTGCGGTCGGTAGCGAGCGGAAGATCCACAACCTCGACTCCCAGATCCCTCACTTTCTTGATGTCATCCAACTTCACCCCCGTATTGACGGTATCCACGGCAACATGGGAAATAAGCTCATCCGTCCGACGGGGTTTTTCACAACTCTTGTGCAGATAGTGGATCAGGGTTTTTACCTTAAGGGGGAGATCCATGCCGATTTCTTCTACATCCACGGAGGAATTCGGAATATAGATCTTCGGCACGCCGGCCTCAGCGATCGCGTCCCCGATTCCTTTGAGCAGAAGATTGGCCACCAGGCTGGTGTAAAAACTTCCGATTGGGTAGCAAATCAAATGGGCGCTTCTAATGAGTTTGCGGATTTTCTTCCGCACAAAAACCTCCTCGGACTCGGGTTTTTTCAAGCGGCGCGCAAGGTATAGATTCGCGACGGGCGATGTCAACGGCGGAACCTCCCTCCCGGTGAGAAGATGCTGGCCTACGAGTGTTTCGCCGTCTTCAAGCTCTGCTGCCAGATGCATGTTCTCACTGCTGACCGGTCTCACAACTCCCCTGACCTGGACCAGTTTGGAAAAAAGAAAAACCACTGAATCAATGTGCCTGTCGTTATTCAAGTAGCCGCCGGCCAAAATCAGATTACCTATGTTGGCTCCGCTGAGATCAAACTCTTTCGGCATCTTGTTCAGAAAATGCCCAAGATGATTTCGAATCAATCTTCGCATGGGGTCGGCCACGGCGCGAATCATCGGGTCTCTTCCCTCCGCCAGCCTATCCAGCCGTCGCCGCAGTTTTTTATCGCTCTCATCTTTCGGAAAACGAAATGCAAAGAGCCGGATGATTTCCTTTTGGGCCTTCACAGACCTGTCGGCGAGAGCCATCAACCGGTTTCGCAAATCACCCACTGCAAGCATGCGGAAAGCTTTTCTGAGCTTGGCCGAACTCCCCCCGGAATCAAAGGGGGTCATTATGTGAATGGAATTGTGAGTGTAAGCCACAAGTTGCCGACTCACATCCCTTAGCGCTGTTCCACCGCTGAAAAACAAAATCCTGGGACCCAACTCCGGAACCCTGCGATACAATTCGAGTTGCAGGGGATCGGGAATTCTGATTCTTCTTGAGACCCGCAATTCCAACATGCTGATATTTCCATTTCCTGTCGGTAATAGACCGGCAATCGTCAGTGCTCCATTTTCCCTGTTTTCAGGTAATGCATACAAGCGTCGGCTGCATCCTGGAAACTGATGTTTCCGCTGAACTCGTAAACATCACATTCGTCAAGTACGTCCAGGTATTCTTCCTCGTCGGGGCAAACCGCAATATCCCGTTTGTACAAGCATTGATCGAACCCGGTGTCATGAAAAAGACCGGTCGTCTTCATAAACAAGCTCAACAACTCCCTGCGCTTCCTGAGATTTACCTTGGATATTTTGAAGCAATGGCCGTCGGTGAACCAGTTGAGCAGCACAAGCGCGTTCATCCTGGAACTCAGCCTGAACCTGTTTTCGCCGAAGCATTCGTCTATGTAGACATCATGTTTTTCTTCCAGCCGCCTGAGTTCCCGACGGTTAAGACACTTCGCTGCCTCCAGTTTTTTGCGGCTCATCATATGGTGCAGGTCTTCGTTTGTAACAATCGTCCCGGGATTCACACGGGGCAACTTCGGAACACCCACCATTTCCACGCAATTGTCGAACTTTCGAATCATCAGCCGATCATTGCTCGTAAAATCTCCATCCCGCGACATGAGGTGAAGCGCAAGTGTGGATTTTCCCGAACCCGACGGGCCGGCAAGTGATATACCCGCGCCCTTGTAACTCACCCCGGCAGCGTGACCCAAAAGATACCCATCCTTCCTGAGCAGCCTTTGCATAAACCTGTTGTTTATAAAATTGACCACCTGGTTGCAGTTCTCAATGCACGGCCCACAACCTAAATGCACGTCGCCGCCGAATACAAAAATCATGCCGGTAGACGACTTGCGGACAAGTCTCCCGTTTGGAAGGTCAACGTATTCTTCTTTCGACCTAGGGTTTTCAGTCTTCCAAGTCCGGGGGTCGAATACCCCGTCCAGGTTAGGTTCATCTCTTTCAATGAATCCTATTTCAATTTGCGGACCGGTTTTCCTTGGAGTTTCTTCAAAGCCTCTATAGTAACGTTTTAGAGCCAACACCAGGGGTTCGCTGTTGGACCGAATGTTCATCCTGCATCCGTGAAACTCCAGGTGCAATTCATGCTTCAACGGGATTCCAAACGCAAAGCGCTCAACCCACTTTTCAACAGGGCTTACGTGCTTATGTTCCGCGAAGCGAATCATCGAGTCACTCCCTGCATCCTTGCGACGACGTAATCGGTATATTTTTCAGCGGCGTCCAACCCGCTTCCTTCCCAAAGTCCACGGAAACCACCGAAAGCGGAAACCTCGAATACCACAGGCCCTTCAGGAGTAATGGCCACATCCACGGTTGTAAAATCCAGATCAAACGGAGCCTGCGCCCTGAAAGCCAAATCCATGATGGACGCCGAAGGTTCGTATTTTTCATAGCGCCCCCCATCGCTGGTATTCCAGCATTCAGTCGGTCCGACTCTGGCGTATGCGCCTACGTATTCCCCTCCGAGAAACGCTATACCGAAATCACGGCCCTGATGATCGATCGCTTTCTGAACGTAAAAAACCCCGTTTCCAGATGATTTGAAATCCCTGACGGCTTCCAGCACGTCACATTCGGATGTGACGATTTTCATTCCACGCGCCTTTGTAGAAAAGAGCGGCTTCAAGACTGCCTTACCGTATCGCTTGATTGCTGCAACCGCACATTTCTCGTTTTCCGTAACTACCAGATCCGGCATAGGGATGGATTCATTACGAAGAACAACCGTGCACGCCAGCCGGTCCAGCACCTTGAGCATCGAACCGGGCCGTGAAAACATCTGCACTCCCTTGTTTTCAAGATACGCCAGCATGTACAGGCGATCCATGTGGCCGGGACCGTATCCAACTCCAATTTTTTTTATCATGAGAGCATCCAGTTCTCTCAGGTCCAGGCCGCGGTAGTACATAGTTCCCCGTTCCATGCAAACGTCCGCTAAATCGACAACCAGCCGGAAGCAGGTTCTTCTTTCAACAACATCCGCAAGACGTTCCGTGGACCACGCTCCCCGGTTTCCAACAATTCCGATCTTCATTTCTCCGCCCCGTCAAGGCTCCGCCGTCAAATAAACAAAACATCCAGGGGAATGGAAAACCCGTCCCAGCGGTCGACTTTTCCATTCACTACCTTTTCCAGCAAGTAGGATGCCCTCCAAATCATGTTTTCCGCAAATTTTCGATCCAGTTCGAAGCGCGTACTCGTCACCAGGGAACGCACAATTCCCAATGCGAGACGAGGCTGAAAAGTAGCGTCATCGCGCAAACCGGCATATTCGGCGGCAAAACGGAAAAAAGATTCGATTACACGTTCGAGGCGTTTGCGAAACCTGGTTTCAACAACCGGCAGGCGGAAGCCGGACACCAGAAAAACGGCCACATCCTGTGTGTAGTCCATCCGGCTGGAACGATGCACATCCACAAAATGCACTTTCCCCCCATTCGAATCGTAGATCACGTTGTCCAGGTTGAAGTCCCCGTGTCCGAAAACCGAGAAGGGCGCTCTCAAACATTCATCAAGATCCATGTTTTCCTTCAAAAGCTCGTTAAACACAGGCAACCTCAAACGGCCGTTCGTTTTCCCATCATACTTGAAATACGGATGCACCCTGTATACTTCATCCAGACGCGCATCCATTTGAGACAAAAAGCCCATAGAAAAATGCTGTTCCATCCAGGTCTTGTCCCAGATCGTTCGAACGGTCTCCTTGACCTTTTCCATAGCATCATCCACCACGGAATCTTCCATATCTAAAACGAGTTCCTGAAGGTTTCTCCCTTCCAGGTATTCCACGACCAGAGCGGCATTTCGCAGGTTTTCGCTGTAGTCGACCACTCTTGGAGGAAGGCCCGGCAACACAGAGTTCCAATGCTCGATATTTTCACGTTCACGCTTGATTTTCCGCTCGTCGCCTTCCTTCACGACGACCCTTTTATCTCTTCCTGCTTCCCTTTCCCGTTCAGTCACCTTGCCGATCCTGCACCCGCTTTTGGACTCCCAGAAACCCTGATAATCAATTTCCGTTAGGTCTTTCTCTCTTTCACCCGCAATTCCCACGGTTTCCCTGATTGTTTCAAAATGGTGAAATTTCAAACGATCGCCGATCCGTGACAAAATTATCGCTTCCCCGATGTTGAGAAGACAATCCCCCATTCTTTCGAGATACTGGTAGACAAACAACGCTGTAACCAAGTCACCGGGGGACGGACCGCTTGACATCTCAGAGCAGAGTTTTCTGAATTTCTCCGAATACATTTCATCCAACCTGGGCTCGCTCTCACAGATATCAGCGGCGGTACGATATGAACCGTCTTTCATGGCATCAACAACCAATTCCAGGTTTCCTATAACAACATCAAAAAACGGTTTAAAATCGTATTTGCAGATAAAGAGCGGATGGGTCAGATGATCCACCTGTACTACAATGCTCACGCAGTGATCAGCTATTCGTTCCAGGTTGTTCGTCACGATATTGAGTGAGCGCAACCTGTCACCTGTTTTCTTGTCCACATCCTCGCGGCTCCTCAAAAACGCGTAGCTCTTGCTTTCGATGATCCCCTTGAGATGGTCTATGTAATCATCTCGGTTTCTTATTTCGCATCGATAATCCTCCTTGCCAACGGGATCATCCAGGTACGCACTCGTCTTTTCAACCTGTTCGATGACCTCAATGACAAGGAAGCCGAAGCTCTTTTCTATGATTCCGTAATCAAACACCGGTCAAACACTCGCTGCGTCTGCCATGCAGCATTGAAAAGCCGCTGTTATTCCACCAAAAGCTTCCGTTACAGCTCCTCGAAAAATACAATGGGTGTTCTCACCAGGCGGGGACTCATCGTCATCCGGCTTCATCCAAGACAACCTTCTGGCCGAGTCGGCGGCGGGCCTGGAAAAACTCTTCAGAAACTGCAAAGCTCATGAGATCCCTGAGTACGTCGGATTCCCTGAGAATCTCATCAAAAGCTTCGTCCGTGGGAAAATCCTCGCCTACTTCACTGCCCGTTTCTTCCGCCAATACCACGCTCACCGCTGATTTCAGGTCACCGCAAACCAGGAGTCCGGCTCGGTTGCCGGTCATCTTTACGGCTTTTCTCCATGACGCGGAGTTGAATTCCACGTGGGCTTTTTTCTGGAGAAGGTCAACAAGCTTCCGGCTTACCCGGTAAGGAAGATCCTTCTTCAAGTTCTTCGCCCGCCTGCTGATGGGGTCGGAGTCATCCAGTTTTCTTCTACTGTGCCTCGGATGGAAAGCCCTCAAAATAGCCGCAAAAAGAGAATTGAACTCGCTCGGTTCCAACCCGGCTGCCAGGATGTACTCGGGTCTTGCATACTCAAGAGCCCGACCCAGTAAGAAACGCAATTCACCAAGGGGCTTTTCCTCTACATCCGGACCGGCGACAATAAGCGGAGGAGCATGGCAACCTATATTGACCCCGGTGTAATCACCTGTCCAGCTTACGTACAGCCCGGCCAGCCGATTTCCCAACGCCCGGGCCGAAGCACCGTATACCTTAGCCAGCACCATGTCGGCCACGGGTGAGACCCTGTCTTTGGCCGAGAGACCGAAACGCTCCAAACCTCCTCCAAACAAAGCAGGCGCTCCCTCCCATACGGTCGCAAAAACCTCCCCCATGGTCCGGGTGTCCATGTGAGCTATCAATTGAGCCCTGTCTTCATCCGACAATGTTCCGGGCCAACGTCCATCCGCGTCCAAAGGCGGCGGACTGTGTTGCGCGATGAACCCCAGCAGATCCAGGTCCGCCCTGCCTTGAATTTCCAAGGCTCTGGCTACACACAATGCCCTGTCCACCTCTTCGCGCCTCATGTAAATATCAGCAAGGTGTTTCAATGATTCGTGTCGGCTCACGTCATCCGCCACGAGCGCCTGATGATTGTAAAACGCTCGTTCCTCGTACTCCGGGTTCGCCCCATACAATTCGGAAAGCTTCTCACGGCTGCTGATTCTTGTCGGATCCAACTCGAGTCCCTTTTCCAATACACCGATCGCAGCGTGTGGATCTTCCAGTCCGTGCCGGTACAACTCGGCCAATCTCTCGTAAAGAGCGGCCCGACGCGACCATTCCGCATCATCGCTCACATCTTCCTGGAGACTTTCCAGATACTGAGCGAGATGCTCGGCGGCTGAACGATATTCCCCTTTCCGTTCCTGGATGTCCACGAGCATCGTTACGGCAGGCTCGTTGTACGAGTCCAAGCGCATCGCTTCAACCAGATGTTCTTCGGCCTTGTCCATTTCGCCCAACGCTACAAAGGCATCGGCGGCCTGCACGTGACGAGGCGATTTCAATTCGGGATCTTCAGTGAAGGCAAGGATGAAACTGATTATTCTTGCCGCCTGTTCATCATCTCCTATCGTGCGGCACAAAGGAAAGGCCTTTTCCAAAATCGGAAGGTGATTTTTTTCTATCGGTTCAGCTGCTTCCAACGCCTCTGTGTAACAAGTCAACGCGCCGCCGTCGTCTTCCAGTTCTTCCAGGTATAGGTCACCCAAAGAATCCCATAACTGAACCTTGGTTTCCGGATCCGCAGTTGCTTCGGCCTGTGCCTGTAAATAGGTCGCCGCGTCGTCCAATGCTCCGCGATCCGTGTGGTATTTAACAAGAGCGTTTATGGCATCCAAATAATCGGGCTTGAATTCCAGCGCCCGGCTCCACAATGGAGGAGCCTTGCCCGGTCTGCGTTGATTGGTCTCGGCCTCGGCGGCTTTGCAAAGCGCACGCGCTGTTTCTTCAGGGTACATGGAAGCATTCTCATGTTCCGCCAGCGCTGCCAATATCTTCGCTGCTTCGCGCCATCTTTTTTCATTGTACCTGTTCTCACCTATCGCGAGCTTCAGAAGAAACTGGTGGGGATTCCGCCTGTCAAGTTCGCGGAGAAACGAATACGCATCCTTGTCCTCGCCTCGATCGTGATAGAGACCGGCCAATCTGTATCCCAGAGTGGCTGCGAGTTCGGGCTGACCGTCCAACCTCTGGAGAGCTGCTTCCATAAGATTCTTGGCTTGCTCCCATCGCTCGCACTTGTAATACAGATCGGCAAGCGCGATTACGGCGGGGACATGGTCCCTGTCGGCCTGGAGAGCTTCTTGAAGATACTTTTCTCCTTGTTCAGAGTCTCCCAACCCTTCCAAGTAGGCAGAAGCCGTCCGGGTCAAAATCTCCGCCTTCCTCGAAGGATCTTCAACTATTTCGAGTTGCTTCTTCAGATATTCAATCTGCTCTTCGGCATCACCAGCCTCTTCGGCAAGAGAAGCCAGCCCGCCCACCGCATCAAGAAAACCGGAATCCACTTCAAGCACCTTCAGGTAACACTCCTTAGCCTTCTCGGCGTTCTTGAGCTTTTCCCGATATACAGTTGCCGCTTCCATAAAAGCCGCCGTCTTTTCGGTCTCATCCACAGCAGCCTCGGCCTCTCTCATTCTGGCTTCCACATAGGCCGGCCAATCCTCCTCGTCCCTGTGCAACCTGGCCAGTTCCCCAAGCGCGGAAGGATAATCCGGCACGAGTTCCAAAGCTTCCTCCAGACACCTGCGCGCCGCGTTTGCATCTCCCATCGCTTGGCTCAGCATGTTGGCTTGTTTTACAAGCAAAGCTGCGATCTCGCCGGACGGAGCTTCTCTCTTTCGAGCCTGTTCCAGCAGTTCGCTGTAAACACTCATTGAATCCTCAAACCTGCCCCCTTCGCGCAAGAGCCTAATCGATTCTTGTCCATATTCGATCTTTGCAGGCAGCGCAGCGCGCAGCGCTTCATAGCAATCCGCCGCTCCGGATGGGTCATCAAGATTCTCAGCAAGATTTTTCGCACGACGAAGAGTCAAGCTCTCCCAATCATGTTCATGCCCGACAAGACGCGCCCTTATATCCAGTATCCTGTCCAGTTCTTCCCAGCTCTCGTGCCTCTCGTAAAGCATATCCAAGCTGGCCAGGGTCTCAGGATCCTCCGGCAAAAGATCCAGAATCCTCGTGTAAATCTCAATAGCGCGATCGGGAAGCTCCAATTCATCCCTGTATATCGCTGCCATTCTCCGCCTAACTTCCAGCACTTCCTCCTCGTCCGGAAGCAATGCCTCCAAGTGACCCAGAGCTTCCACAGCACGGGACCATGAAGCTGTTCTTTCGCCTAGCTCCGCCAATGCCTTGTATGCCTCTATGTCGTCCGGCTGCAGCTCCAAGACCTTGCCCCATGCTTCCATAGCCTCGTATGGTTGATCCAGCTTCTGTCCATAGAGAACGGCAAGTTCCCTCAGCTTGGCTTCTCTCTCCGGTCCCGCGGGCAGTTCATCCACGAGATCTTCCATACGGCGCTCTTCCAGAGCGGCAAGTTCCTGCCATCGCTCGGAATTCCTGTATATCTCTTGCAATCTTTCAAACGCTATCCGGAAATCCGGCTTGATTGACAGAATACTCTTGTAGTGTTTTTCCGCCTTTTCAAAGTCCTCAAGTTCTTCACAAAAACGCGCTATTTCCCTGTTTAGAAGCACAAACAGGTCCATTCCGTGAGTGTTTTCGGAAATGTCTTCCAAGACTTCCACGAGACTTCGGAGGAGATCGCCAGCGCGAGCAACCTCCTCGATTTCGATCCGCGTCTCTTCATCAGTCACATCCATCTCAAGCGCCCATCGCAAGGCATCAAATGCCCTCTTCAGGTTCCTGGCCCCGTCTCTCCATATCTCTGCTATTTTGTGACAATAATGACGGCGCGTTTCCAGATCCGGCGCGGGCAACATTGCATAGGCCCTCGCAAACTCCTCCCACGCGCTATATGACTGCGAAATATTTGCAATCTCCCCGGCGGGAGCGATGTGCTCTCCGGTGGGTTCCTTGTCCGACGGCGGAATTGTGTCGACCTTTGAACTCTCAATTTTTTCCAGAAGATAAAACCCTGAATCCGCATCCATCGCTGGTGTTTCGCCTGTTCGAACCGCCTCTATCTCCAATACGTCCGACAGGCTTATCTCTCCCGTGTGTCCCATGGACCTGAGGCTTTCGACTTCTTCATCGATTTCATCGTCCATCAATTCGAGATCGTTCAGATCCAGTTCCTGAGTAACATCGGGCCGCTCCGAAACGCCTATGGGCATGGCCTCCCCTTCCATAAACACAGGCCCGGCTGATAACGCGGAAGGACTCACGGAAGAAACATCCCCTTTTCTCTTTTTCTCCCGATGGAGCTTTCGCTTGGCCTCAGACTTAATCTTCTCTTCATGCTCTTGTCTTTGCGCCAGATCCCGCTCTCTCATCTCTTGGGTATATTCGCCAAGCTCCTTTGCCAGCCTCCAGAGATGACCGAGCACCTCGTCATCCTCGGGTTCGATCAAAAACCCATGCAGGTAAGCCCGGAAGGCTTTCAGCTTGTCACCTGCTTTCTCCTCGACAATGGCGGCGCTCACCTTTACCAGGTCAAGCTTCTCGTCCAAAGTCGGCGCCCGGTTGTACCTCACCGTATAAACCGCCAACAAATCATCCCATGACTTCCCCTCTTCCGCCAGGCCCAACAGGCGGTCCTGCGTTACAAGATCGGATGGGTCCAAATCGAAAGCTCGCCGAATCCTTCCCAAAGCAGCCTTTTTGTCATCCAGTTCGTCTTCCAGTATCGAAGCGGTTCGATGAAGAAGCTGCACCCGATCCTGAATGTTTTTTCGGTGACGAAGCACTCGTTCGTAGATCTCGACAAGGTCATCCCATCTCTCTCGATCCTCGGCCAGACGTTCCAACTCAGGCAAAAACTCCTCGCCGGTCAAGTCGACGACGAGAGCGCCTCGCAAAACATCAAACGCGGTATCGGGATCTTTCATTTCTTTTTCCCGTATCCGGGCTATCTTGGCAGCTGTTTCCAGATGATTGGAAGGATGAGCGGAACGCGCCCGCATTTCTTCATACACCTCTATGAGTGGCTCCCACAGACCATGTTCGGCCGCGGCCCGTTCCAAGCTGGTCAACGTGCCTCGATCATCGGGAAACAATTCGAATGCACGGCGATACCATTTAAACGCATCCTCCGGCTTATCGAGTCTCTCTTCGTAAACCTCCGCTATCTGATAGAGCAGTCGCAATCGATCGCGATCATTGTCCGCGAAATCAAAAAGAACCTTGTTTGTCTCTATCAGTTTGTCCCACCGGCCGGTTCTCGTGTAGAGCACCACCAGGGCGGAAAGGGCCTCCCTGGAATCCGGATGAGTTTCCATCACTCCTTCATAAGCTGCAATCGCCTGCTCGTCGTCTCCGACCTCATCTCTCCAAGCCGCAGCGATCTCAAGCGAAAGCTTCAATCTCTCTTCAGGCTCCTCAACCGCCTCAAGCTGACGTTCAGCCATTTTAACCGCTTTGGCAGGCTCGCCGATGGTGACATACGATTTACGAAGCTGCTCCATCACATCCGGATTGGGTTGTGAGGATTTTTCCAGCACGTCCTCAAGGAGCTCCACCGCCTCCTTTGACCTGCCGAGGTGTTCGTCCAAAATACCGGCCATCCTTGTTGTCAAACCTACCGCCTTTTCAGGATCTTCCATCAACGGTATCTGGCGCTCCAACACCTCGCATACACCTTCCCAATCCTCCTGCTCATAATACAACCTCGTGAGCGCTCCGAGAGCCTCCCGATCGTTGGGCATCATCTCCGAAACGGCGCGCCACGCTTCCAACGCACGGTCCGGATCACCCAGCCTGGTATCGGCTACCTTGGCAAGCCGGGTCATGTGTTGTCTAAAAGCCTTCTCATCTTCATCAGCCAGGATTTTTCCGCGCTGTTCCAGCACATCGGCCAGCTGTGCCCATTTACCCAGCTTTTCGTATAGAGAAGTCAACGCAGAGAGAGCGTCGGGATCATCCGGCTCGATGTACATTATCTTCTCCCACGCCTCTGCCGCCACCAAATCATCGTGCATCTTTTCCGTGGCCACCTTTGCCATGTTGCGCAGAATCTTAAGCTTCTCACTATCATCCATGGTAGCCTTGGCGTAATAGCGAAGTGTCTTGACCAACTTCGGCCAGTCCTCCATTTCTTCAAGCACCTTGCTTAAAAGCGCTATGGCATCCGGATCTCCAGGCACCGCCTCGAGTATCTGTGTGCAAGCCCAACCCGCATCGCGATGATTGTGCAACTCCTTGGAAGACACCTCGGCAAGCTGTCTCAACAGAGCAACACGCTCATTCCGGTCGGATACGATCTCCAACCTCATCTTCAAAACATTCGCGTATCCCTCGAAATCGTTTTCACGACGATAAAGTGCGGTCAACGCCTTGAGCGCGGTGGAGTTGTTCGGATCGTAGCCAAGAACTTCGTTCAGAATCTCTATGTTCCTCAAAGGATCCATGTGTTTGTCCCAGTAGGCCTGGGCCATCCTGAGCAATGCCTGGACTCTTTCACTACGGCTCTGCGCCGCCTGAACATCCCGTTCAAGCGCGGCCAGTACGGACTGCCACATCCGGGCTTTTCGCTGAAGCCTCATGATCTGTTCGGAAGCATTCGGATGATCGGGCTGGATCTCCGATATCTGCCTCCATGCATCCATTGCGCCCTGAAGGTCTCCGAGTTTTCTCTCGGATATTTCCGCCAATTCCTCCAGCTTTATGATTCCACTGGAAACATCCCCCCGGGAATGAATAATCCCGTCGGCGGCAAAGGCCAGAAGATCGGCCAAACCTCTCCAGTCTTCTTTTTTCCTGAAATGCTCCTGGTAATATTCCAACGCTGCCGAATGGTTAGGAACTATTTCCAGGACCGCATGCAGGTACACGGCGGCCTTATCGTCATCACCAAGGTTGTCCCTGTACAAAACCGCCAGTTCCATCATCTTTTCTACGCGTTGTTCGTCATCGACTATGGTTTCAATCTCTTTTTCCCTCAACTCCGCCAGTGGTTCAAATTCACCGTCCTCCATGTATAATTCAGCAAGATATGCAGATGCGATCCCTCCCGGCTGTTCATAGGGCAAAACCTGCTCGTAACAAAGTTTGGCCTCCTCTCTTTCTCCCATGGGTCCGGCCAAAAGCCTGGCCCGGCGGATCAGCAGTTCGATTTTTTCCGCGCTGTCCGCCCGCTGTATCCCTTGCAGGAGAAAATTGTCGAGTTCCTCGTATTGACCGAGCGATTCGTAAAGATCAATCAATGCAGCCGAGGCCTCCCGATTTGCAGGGTCTGACGTTACAGCTCGTTTCAACAAGCCTACCGCTTCTTCCTGCTCGTTCATTGAAAGGCGCTGTCGGGCAAGCTGATAGAAAATCCTCCCGGCCTGTGATTGTCCGCCATGTCCGTCCCAATCCGGACTCGAATACACTTCGGCCAGAGTTTCAAGCGCTCCTGTATGACCCGGGTCCGCCGCCACAACCTCATTCAAGCTTGCGGCTGCACCCTTCAAATCGTGAAGCCTGTGGGCAAGAATCTGCCCCAACTGATTTAAAAGCTCCACCCGCCTTTTTGCTACGGTAGTTATCCTGATTTCGGCTTTAAGAAGCCGCGCCGTCATCTGCCATTCGCCGTTCTTTTCGTAAATCCTCCGAGCCGCGGACAACGCGTCCACGTTTCTTCCGTCCAGCCGAACAGCCTGCTGGTAATGGTACATCGCCTTGTCGACCTTGGTAAACCTTTCCTCAAGCAAGGTTCCGATTTCCAAGTGCAACGCCGACACCCGCCTCTCTCTACCCTGCGATGAGGAATAAGACTCAAGTTCGTTTTGCAACACTTCGAGGTACTCGGACCAACGACCCGCCGCCTTAAGAAGATCCTTCAACTTCTTGATCGTTCTTCTCTGGGAGGGATCACACCGCATCGCCTTTATGAGGTCTTCTATCCCTCCTTCTTCGTCGCCTAGTTTCTGGATTCTGATATCCGCGGCCCTAATGTACAATTCGGTTGCTTTTGCGTCCTGTTCCATGTGATCCGCACGGGTCTCAAACAGCCATGCCAAATCTTCATGACGCTCTCCTTGGCGATACATGCGTCGAAGGCCGGCAAAGGCATCGAGGTGCATGGGATCGCTTTCGAACAGGGCTCTATACTCCTCTTCGCTCCTGGGCACGATACTACCTCTCAAAATTCAGGGTGTCGTTAATCCATTAAAAGACCGTCGGAATGCTACCAAAGGCGAATCATGTAGGCAAGTCGAAATAGCCGAATTTGCAAAGCAATCAAAAAATTTTTACCGCGACTTTTAAGGGTTCGGTTAAACCCATGTAATCCCTTCAACAGATTGTCTGAAACAGCTTAGGTCAGCGGCTGCGAGGTGCGGTCGGAGGAAGGAAGAAGGAAACGCCCACCGTGATATACATCATGTGTTCGGAGACGCGGTCTTTTTTGTCGATCGTTATGCGGCCCGTATCGGGATTCAAGGAACCATCCCTGTCGAATCCGGCCGCGTTATGGCCTTGCCCCAATCTTTGTGACAGGTAAATGTCACGGAATTCGACATTTATGGCCAGCCAATCCATCACGTAAAAGCGCGCTCCGAATCCAAAAGCAGGCCCAAGCCTGAACCCGCCGTTGTTATCAATGACTTCCAGGTTCAAGTCATCAGCGTACCGTCCGATGTTTCCGCCCTTGAACATGACAAAGCCCAGACCGCCCATGATGTAGAAATCAAAATCGAAAAAGACCTGTCCGAACAAACTCATCTTTCCCAGCCAAGGGGTGTACGACAAATACGGCGCCATGCCCATGAGCATAATATGGCTTACCGCGTCGTCCAGGCACTGCCGCGTGGGAGCGGGGTTGATATCCGGCCGGTCGAATTCCGTGCCCAGGGTGCTCTTGATTTCACTCGTCAACTCGGTATCGAATGCAAGAGCCGGGGCACTGAAATGAATCGCAGCCCCAACGGAAAAGCATTCCTTGAAATGCTTCGAACCGAAACACCAGGGAATATGATACTGGGCTTTCACCCCGAACAACACAGCGTGCTTGAAATCCTGCAGAAATGTCATTCCTATCGAAGGCGCCAACTCAACGCGGTTGGGCAGATACAAGGTCCTTCGCCTGACCGCAGGTTGACCTTCCAGGGGATTCTTCCTCTGAGCTGCGGCCACAGAGGACAGCAGCAAAACCGAAGTCAGCACCGAAATTACAACAAGTTTGTGCTTCATGATCTTTTACCTCTGTATGCCTTACCTGAACTGCCTGTATTCGAATGTCGGGGGCAAGAAGAAACTCAACCCCAGACTGAACACCAAGTTGGGAATCCACCTGGGCGCAGCTCCGTCGCTCTTCGGATCATACCCGGGCGGAAGCGTCGGATCATCATCCGCAGGCCTGTTTGATGCCTCGAACACGTCTCTCATGATGTACAGTCTCACCCCGAGATTGACGGTCAACCACTGGAAGATGAACATCCTTATACCGATCGAAGGAAACATGATTGTGAAATTGTAGTTGTTCCAGGATGAATCACCTGCGCGTCGTGGAATGACCGATGTCATGGTCACACCGACTCCCGCTCCAACGAAACCGCCGAACTGCTGTATAAACCAGTTGTGCAGCGCGAATTTGCCGTACATCCAGTTGTAATTGAAGTTCGCGGTAGTTGTGAAATGATACTGGTTAAGCGTCGGAAGAACCCGCTGTTGCAAACCCATGAGATACGCCCGCTGGGTTATGTCGGGAATATAATACTGCCCGCTCACACCCACGCTCATGGCCTCGCTTAAAAAGTAATTCACCTCGGCTCCAAGAAACCAGTGGCGGATCAGGTTGTCGTTCAAGGTCATTCCGAATGGATTCAAATTGATCTCAAGCCGCTGCTGCTTCAAAATGAGCTTTCGGGCGACGACCTTGATGTCCTGCCAGTACTGCCTGTCCAGTTCCGTTGACACCACTTCCGCTTTCTTTTCCGGATCCGCGGGTGCGTCCCCGGGAAGCGTGGGCGTCGGAGCCGTCGGGTCATCCGGCAATACCGGCGCCCCTTCATCCGGCATCATAGGCTCCTCTGTTTCAATTACATCGGGTTCGAAACTATCGGGAGTCTCCGGTTCATCGGGCTCGGCCGGTTGCGCATTGCCGACTGATACCGCATAAAAACAGGAAAAAATTCCGATTGTGAAGACGATGGCCAGTTTTCTCATATGCGTCTCCAGGCTATTCAATGGGTTGATGCTTCATCCATGCAAAAAAAACAAAGTAAGATCAATTATTTTTCCAAGAGTTCCGAAAATTTGGGAAACCATATCACAAAGGTTCTTTATACGGCAACTCTTTTTTCATTCATAAAATCTTTCTATTCTCTCCTCAACAGCCTTACGATTTACGAAGGCAAACGGGGCAATTTAGTTACAAAACAGCTGTTTTCAAAGCACTATCTCCACAAATCATTAAAACCAAAGACCTTCTTTATGATATTTCTTCGGACTCAGAGTAAAGCGCTTCCACAAAACGGGAGGATGAAAACTCCCTCAGATCTTCCACCCGCTCTCCGATTCCAACGTAACGAACCGGAACGGAGAGTTCATCGCATATTCCTAAAATAATGCCTCCCTTAGCAGTTCCATCGAGCTTGGTCAAAATAATCCCGGTGAAACCAACAGCATCCTTGAACATTAGTGCCTGTTGGATTGCATTCTGACCGTTAGTGGCATCCAAAACAAGCAGGGTCTCGTGTGGCGCGCCGTCAGCGGCCTTTCCCATCACGCGATGAATCTTCTTCAATTCATCCATGAGAGATACTTTTGTGTGAAGCCTGCCCGCTGTATCCGCTATTACCACGTCGATCCCCTCTTCGACGGCTTTCTTGACTCCGTCAAATATGACAGCGGAAGGATCCGCATCCTGCTTGCCTTTCACTACCGGACATCCGACGCGTTGACCCCAGATGGTCAGCTGTTCAACAGCAGCTGCTCGGAAAGTATCTCCCGCCGCCAACAACACGGTCTTCCCGTCTTCAACAAACTTGGAAGCCAACTTTCCTATAGTCGTGGTTTTACCGACTCCGTTTACCCCGATCGTCAAGATCACAAAAGGCTTGTGCTTGTCTACCGCCATCGGAGAAGACTCGATGTTCAGGATCGATTCGGACTCGGCCTTGATGTGAGCCCACACCACATGCGGATCCTTTATTTGCTTTTTGTCGAGAACCGCCTTTACGGATTCAAAAAGCTTCTCCGAAGTTTTGACCCCGATATCCGCTGTGAAAAGCACTTCCTCGAGCTTTTCCAACATATCCGGAGACAGTTCTCTTTTGCCCTTAAACAATCGCCCAAGACGTGAAACAAACCCTCCTCGGGTCTTCTTCAATCCCTTTTTGAGCCTGCGCTGCTCCGACTCGGGAACTTCAACCTTTTTCTCTTTTGCAGGTTCAGCGACGGGCTTGGGCAACGGCCGGGAAATGGCGGCCGCCGCTGGTTGGGGTTCCGCCTCGACCTTCGCCGCTTCGGGCTCCGCGGCTTCTTCTTTCTCAGGCTCCGCGGCTTCTTCTTTCTCAGGCTCCGCGGCTTCTTCTTCCTCGGGTTCCGCGGCTTCTTCTTCCTCGGGTTCCGCGGCTTCTTCTTTCTCAGGCTT
>SLPX01000249.1 GCA_007131745.1 Myxococcales bacterium | reverse complement strand
TGTTTTGAGAAATCCACGTCTTCCAATATTTTTCATTCTCTAACCTCCGGTTCGGGGTTCGGCCAAATAATTTCTCCCAGTATAGTTTAACCTGATAATTAAAAAATCGGAAAGCTAAAAGAAAAAGGGATGTTGAAGCGTAGTTGGTTCAGGCAAATTCGCTGCTCATCCAGGATTCGGGATTCTGGGAATCACCCCGCCCGGCCTGCCGAAGTGAGGAACCGCGTCGGAATCCGGGCCCGGCTCTACAAAAGCCAGCCTGGATGCGGAATAATAGAGACAGCCAACTTCACCGGGGGGACGGGAACGTATGAACATGTCCGCTGCATCAAGCGCGGCCGACCATTCCGCCTTCAGGGTCGGCAAGTCGAGGGGTTTCGCGAGGTGCAAGCGTAATATCTCATCGGCTTGAAACCTGCCGCGGCGACGCAAAAGCTCGAGCAAAGAAAGCGGTGTAAAGCCAGGGTCCTTGCCCGCTGCGGCCCAGCACTGGCACCCAAGGGGAAGCACCTCTCGATGGCAGTGCAACACGTCGATGAAGTCACGCGCCTCGTTTCGGCCGGCCAAGGTGAGCACCTTGTTGATTGCAAGATCCATCGGGTGAAGAACGTAACCGACTTCGTCACTAAAAACCGTGGGGAGAAAACGCCAGGATGAATCGTGTGCCCACTCTACCTTTGTCACTTCGCCGCCCTTTTCCACCAGCGCGCGGATGTAGCCGGGTTGACTAATATTCACGATCACGGAACATCCTTCATTCACCAGCAGTTTTCGATCGGCTTCAAATGCTTCGGCCACTTGTTCGACAACATCATGAAAGTAATCCAGGTCATTGCTGTACCGCTCGGAGTTCGGATCGAGATGAATGGCTGAACCACCGGCAAGATGACTTTCAGGGCTTCTGTTTCGCGCCAAGAGCCGCGCCGTGTATGCCTGAAAAGAGGTCAGCGGCATAACTTGGCCCCGATTTCCCATGCGTCACGCCCTCCGTGTTTCATCAGTTGTTCAGCCACCCAGTCTACATCTTTGAGTGCCACAACCAGGCTCGGTGAATACGACCAGAAGCAACGAGTGCGGAAGCGCCGAAAAGCCCGCCTGGCCTCGCGGACTCGAACCATGTCGCGGGCATCGTCCGGGTCCAGCCTTCGCCGACTCCGCTTTCCACCGCGACTGCCGATCCGTGACAAATATTTGTGTACTGCTGAATCCATGAATTTATCGTAAGCTGCTTATGATGATAAGTCAATGTAACAATTAAAAAAACGGGATAGAGTGTCCACTTCCACCGGGTGCGCGATGGTTGTTCGCCAACAAAGAGGGGGGAAATATTTGATGAAATGCAGGTGATGACGAAATCGGCCGAGTTTTCCGACCAAGGGCTCCCAATCAATGTGTCCCGATCAACGTGTCCCGATCAATGTGACAGTTGAAGTGTCTTGCCCCACATCTGAAAAAGGAGGGACGGCGATTAAAAAAATGTTTTGAGAAAATTCTTTTGTGTGCGTAAAAAAAAACCTAAGGTTTTTTCGGTTGAATTTTTTATTGTCTTAATCAGCCGCGTAAAACAGCGAACCGGGAGAATCAGGAAGAAGAATTGGAAAACCGGCTAAAGGCTAAATGTCAAACGACATAGTAATAGATAGATCTGAGATGGTTAAGAGGGCGAATTATTGATTAGATTATCAACGTTAAAAAGGAGCAAGCACATGAAAAAGGGTATTGTCTGCTTGATGTTTCTTTGTTTTGTTGTGGTGGGGAAACCGCAAACATCAAGTGCAAGGTCACCGGAGATAACAATTTCATCTTCGGACACCGATGTTGTAGCGAATGTTCGTTTGGGAAGGCGCAGCTTTCGTAAAGCCATTGATGAAAACCGTGGGTTCATGGTTCAGGCTTGGGTCAGGGATGTGAAAGGGTGGACAAGGCTGGGGCTTTACCCGATGGAAAAACACAGATTCGTACGATCATTCGACAAACAAAGCATTTGCGGCCGGTCGTGTTGTCCAAAGAGAATCGCTGTTCAGGTCGGCATGTGGCAGGAGGTTAGGGGTACGGGGCGTCGGAGGCCGCATCGGCGTAGGCCCCGTGGTCGGAGGCGGATTCGTCAATGGTGGAACGCTCGGACGTCGGATTGGCAACTCGAGTTCGTGAGTTTGGAACAAAGAATTCTGGTGGTTGATTGCGATTCAACCCCTGATGACCCACCACCCGGAACCATCATCGTACAGACAACCGCTCCTCCTCCTCGGCGGGTAGAGCCGCAGCCCGTGCATGTAGAACCTCCCAGAGAAGAGCTTCCGCCTCCGGTGGTGGCCGAGGATACTTTCAACAGGTTTCTAAGGAGCTTGAAGGATGTCGGCATTGAAAGCAATCGGCTGAAAATGCTGCGTGGCTGGACGGCCCGTTTGCGTGGTTTGAGAGTGGACATCCGTGATGTTTCCACTGTGATACAGCAGTTTAATATCGACAGTAATCGCTTGGAAGCAGCCCAGATTATGGCACGACATGTTTTCGAGCCGTTTCGCGTCAAAGATCTGAATCGGATGCTTCGTCATTTTTCCATTGATGCCAACCGCTACAAAGCTGCCGTAATGTACTGTAAAGGGATTGATGAACCCTTGGACGCTCACCACATCGGGCGGGTTTTTTCTTTTGACAGTTACAAAAGAAAAATCACTTCTCACTGCCGTTGATTTTCGGGGTGTTTGAGTAGTCTGAGTGCCGGTGAAAAAAAATCTGCTCGTCCCACCAACTTGAACTGCTATGTGATGGGAGTAAAGTCTTGATCCTGTGTCGGCCCTATTGGGCGAGCCACACAGGTTCGCCCTGCATCGGGTCGAGGTACGCGTCGGGGTCGTCTTCCGGGGGCGGCGTTTCCTTGAAGCTGGTTCCGTAAAGCATGCGAAGAGATCCGCCGGCACGGTACACCATGTCTGATTCGCTTTCGCCGCCACCCGCTCTTTCCCCGATCACAAAAGCGCTGTGAATGTCGATTACCACTTCGCCATCTCGTACCAGCCGGAATTGGGGGCGGCCCTCTTCGGGCAAAGGGGCGGTTATGGATTGGATTCCGGCTTCCACATCTTCCTGTGTCACGCCTTCATCCGTGATGATTTCAAGCGTTCCCGGCTCGACCAGAAACCCGACCAGCTCGATTTCATTGATCCACATATCTTCCAAACTGCCGAAGTGATTGATCCAGGGCGGTCCCTGCTGAATCCGGTGGAAATAATAAAGTGCATCGCGCTTGATCTGAGGGGCGCTTCCGGTTTTAAACCAAGTGATGTAGTACGCGGTAATGTCATTGACAGCGAATTGGACGCCGGTGTTGGGAATAAAAGACGAGTGTTCGCCGTGGTCGTTCCATGTGACCAGTTGCGCCCAATCGGTGCCGCTGTTGATAGCAGACATCCAGTTGTTGCGCAGGGTTCTGCTGCCCGCGGCTTCGCCGCCGACGCTGTACGTCGGACGATAGCGGACATCGTGGTAGTTTATAGCGGCCATGATGATTCCGGAATCGGTTGGAAATTGCTGATTATAGTTGCGATTTGCCCGATCGGGTGTTCGCGCTCCCCAATCCGACCAACCGTCGAAAACAGGCTTGTATTCTTCCTCAAGTCCTCGGGTACCGATAGAGTTAAACAGTCCGATGAAAAAAACCTCCAAGTCATTGGCCGCCATCTGCTCACAAAACTCGGCCAGCCACTCTGGAGAAGCCAGTTCAATGTAGAAAGAGCCGACCACGATCTTTCCGTCCTTTCGCATCAGGCTCGGGCTGTGACGCATGCCGGCTTCATCCAGATCCTCGACGATGCTCTCTACAAAAAGGGTAGCGTTGGAAAAATGACTTTGCGAGAGGCCGCCGACAAAATCAAAATTGGGAGCGATCTTGAAGTCGGTCCCAAGTTCCTCGGCCGCGGTGAGGAACTGAAAAAAAGTAGGAGTGCGGGTCAGGGCGCCTTCTTCGGGCCTTTCTCTCGGAAAAATATTGACCAGAAAGGCATCCAGTCCCACCGCCTGGGCAATCCGGATCTCGGCCTTGAAATCAGCCACCTGCCACTCCTCGACATCCCGCGGAGGCCGGGCAATCGGACGGTAACGCAAATGTGAGTCCCATGTGTGTTGGCCGGTGTTTAGAATTCGAGCGTAGTGATCAGACTCCGGGTTCTGATTGTCAGCCGAAATGGGCCATAGCATCCAGTGGGCCACGACCTTTTGCTCCGATGCCTGCAATTCGCTGAGTGGAGGCCTATTAAATGGCAGGAGTTGATCTTCTACTTCACCGTCGACTTCACCGTCGACCTCAACGTAAGCGTCCAATTCGCCATCGGGTTGACTGTCGATATGAACGGAAGCGTCCGTTTCGTCTGTTGTGTCATCCGACTTTCCTTTGCAACCGGCACAAAGCGCCACAACCGCGGCCACCAGCAGGGTTGCGGGTTTCTGCAGAGCATAGCTCCAACTCACAAGGTGACGGCCACCGGAGAATCGCTGTTTCTTTTCTGCAGAACTCGGTCCATGTTTTAGCTCACACGGGTTTTCTTTGTTTTGTATGTTTTGACTCATTTCTTTTCTCTCCCCTCTCTAATAAGAAAACCACATTAAATCACGATGATCCAGATATTTTAACAAAGGCGGCGAATTTCTGAAACCGGATCATCGGGTCCTGAAAAATATAGTGGATCATTCATCTGTCGGCAGGATTTTTTAT
>SLPX01000251.1 GCA_007131745.1 Myxococcales bacterium | reverse complement strand
TTTTCGAAATGCAGCATTACGAGAGTCCATCGGGTGAAAATGAGTTGTTCGCGACGTCTTTGTTCCAAAATATGGGGTTCAAGCTTTTTCACTTGTACCGGGTCCGCTCCTGCGTACTTTATCAACCATTCAGGATTCCCCGCAAGGGCACCGAAAAGCATCGCCACGCCTTCAGTCGTCAGTATGTGAGCCGTGTCTATGAGATTGTGGGGAAGGCTAAAATCAATGTGCTTGTAATACACTGCATGGCCCAATTCATGAAGCTGGGTGTCCATCCACCTTGCCGTGGGTTTGATGTTTACCAGTATTCTCACGTCTCCCAAACGATCTATAGCTATGCAAAACGCGTGTTGATCCTTGCCTTCCCGCTCGTAAAGATCGCTCCTTTTCAGAATATCTTCGACTGCTAGACCGACATCAGCGAAAAACTTTCTGGAAATTTCAACGATTTCCTTTTCTGTTTTGTCTTTGTAAAAAATATCCAGGTCCACATCCGGCGAAGGCGGTGGAGCCTGGAAAAAAGGGTTGTCATAATGCCAAGGCATAAGTTTTGAAACAGGAACGCGGAATCTGCGGGCAAGATCTTTGTCCATCCGGGCCTTCATTTCTTCGAAAGGTTTTTTTGTGAGTTCATCCAGTTCTTCAAACAGTGCCATTATTTGTTCCGGATCATGCTCCTGGAGGCGTATTTTCATCTCCCAGTAATTCTTATAACCAAGTTTGCGCGCAGATTCGTTTCTTAGTTTGGCCAAATCAACCAGCCGAGGTCCGACCGCGTCGCCGATTTGTTTTAAAGCCGACCATATTTTCCGCCTTGTCCCGCTGTTGTTTTCTTCTCGAAGCATTTTCTGGAGTTCGTTGTCGGAGATTTCTCTCCCGTCCAAATTGCCGCGAAAGGTACTGAAAATACGTCCTATTTCGGTAGATTCTTGTACGAGGCGGGCCAATGTTTCCTCTGGAAGCTGGTTTCCCTTGAAATCAAGGTAAGCCACTTCAAGCGAACGGACGGTAAGAGGGTCCAAAACCTCTTTATGCTGCAAAAGCGACTCGATCTCAGCAAACGAATCAGGATCGCTTTGAAGTTTTTTAAGGGCCAGCTCGGCCTTTTCATAAGCGTCAAAATCTTCTTTTTTGCCTGATCTTGCTGCGTTCCAGTAGAAGACGGCTTGTCTTCTTTCAAGAATCGCCGCGTTTTCAAAGTAACTTGTCAGAAAAGATTTTGCTTGTTCCCTGATGTTTTCTTTCATGGGTATTTCTTGTTCCTGTTCTTGTGGTGGATGTTTCTGGGAGGATGGTGCTTTGCGTGATGTTGGGGTACAACCCGTCGTGCCCCAAAAGGCTGCAACAGCGATAAAGGCTGCAAATTTTCTGTTTCGGAAATTATTCATTGAACACACCCTTTTCTTTTCGGTCTTTTAACCGGTTTGGTACACAGGTTTTGAATTTAGGCCAAACTTGGGTCTACGGTCAAAAGATTCTTTGCTCCCGGAAGTCCTTGTTTGACCGGGGTTAAAACTTAGTCTTGATTGGGTCAAGACAATGCGGATGCGATTCCGTCGGCCTTGAGCATGCCCTTTTCGGTGGGAAAAACACGCGTCGTGGATTCGGTGAGCAGTCCGGTCCGAATCATTTCCTTCAAAACAAGGTCGTGGTTTCCTTGTGGACTGGCCAGTTTTTTGGAAACACCCCGGGATGTTCGGAGGCCTAGCATGAGTTTTTCGATTCGGCGTTGAACCTTTGTGAGAATCTCTTTTTTACCCGGTGGAAGACTTCCTTGAGTCAGGTTGTTTATGTACGTGTCGGCTTCAGGTAGGTTCCACCATCTTGTTTTCAATCCGTCAAAAGAATGTGCACCGGGTCCCAGGCCGAGATAGGGCGACCCGGTCCAGTATTTCTTGTTGTGCCGGCTTTCCGCTTTCTTGTTGGAAGCAAAATTGGAAACCTCGTAGTGAATGAAGCCTCGCCCTGCGAGAAACGCGGAAGTTTTCAAAAAACGGTCCGCGTTCAGATCATCGGAAGGAAGTACGACTTTTTCTCTATCGACCAGGCGGGCCAGGGGAGTTGATCCCGAAAGTGTCAGAATATAAAGAGAAATGTGAGTCGCCCCTGATAGGAGCACTCTGTCTATAGAAGCTTCCATGGTGGAGAGAGAAGGTAAACACTTTCCCGCGATTATCGGCAAGCCCATTAAAAGATCACAGGAAACGTGGTTGAAAGATCCTTCCATAGCCAAGTTCAAAGCATTGAGACCACTCTTGGCATCGTGACGGCGACCCAGGAATCTCAATATGTCATCATCCATGGATTGTATTCCGATACTTAGCCTGTTTACTCCGATGGATCTCCATGTGTTCAAGTTTTCACGGGTGATGTCTCCAGGATTTGCTTCAAGTGTGATTTCCGTGTCCTGTTCGAGTTTTCCCGCAAATGATTCGAATATTGTGCAAAAAAGGGATTCAAGGTTTTTTTCTGAAATCATGCTCGGCGTTCCTCCTCCCAGGTAAATTGAGTCAAAGGAAGAGAAGACATCTTTTCGGAGTTCTGTTTCTTTTTTCAGTGCGGCGATGAACTCATCAGTATAGTTTTTTGAAAAAAAACCATCAGAACCGACAGACAAAATTCGTCCGGGCGCTTCGTTCGGAGGAAGGAATGAATAGAAATCACAGTAAATACATTTTTTTTTGCAAAAGGGTATATGAATGTAAATGCCGGCTTTGGAAGACATGCTGGCTGACAGGCCTTTATTTGTTGGTGTTGAGCACTGATATAAAAGCGCTTTGCGGCACTTCGACCTGCCCGACCATTTTCATTCTGGCCTTGCCTTTTTTCTGTTTTTCCAGAAGCTTTCTTTTTCGGGATATGTCGCCGCCGTAGCATTTCGCGGTTACATCTTTGCGAAAAGCGGATATCGTGGTTCGCGCGATGACGGTGCCTCCGATAGAGCCTTGAATAGGTATTTTAAACATCTGCCTGGGAATTTCTTCCTTGAGGCGCTCGCATATCGCGACGGCTCTTGCGCGGGCAGAAGATCGATGAACCATTACAGCAAGGGCGTCCACGGATTCCTTGTTTACCAGGATGTCGAGTTTTACAAGATCGCTTTCCCGGTATCCGATGGGTTCGTAGTCAAAAGATCCATATCCCTGAGTGCTGCTTTTCAGTTTGTCGTAGTAGTCAAAGATCACTTCAGCCAGAGGCAGATCGATGAATATTTCCACCCGTCCCGGTCCCGGGTATCCAAAAGAAGGATTTTCGCCCCTGCGTTCCGTGCTCAAGCTCATAACCGCGCCTACATGTTTTTCCGGAACCATGATGTTTGCACGTATGTAGGGTTCTTCTGATTTAACGATCTTGTTTCGGTCGGGATAGTGCGCCGGATTGTCCACAGTGACAATGGAATCATCATTCAGGGTGAAGCGGTAGCTGACGCTCGGCATTGTCATGATGATGGCCTGGTCATGCTCTCTTTCCATTCGTTGTTGGAAAATTTCCAGGTGTAAGAGTCCCAAAAAGCCGCAACGAAAACCACGGCCGAGAGCAACTGAGCTGTCTTTTTGATAAACAAGAGCAGCGTCATTGAGCTTGTATCGCTCTATCGCGTCGCAAAGCGAGGGGTAATCATCGGAAGAGATCGGGTAAACCGATGAAAACACAACCGGTTTTACTTCCTGAAAGCCGGGTAGTGGTTTTGCTGTGGGATTCCCGTCGTGGGTCACTGTGTCGCCGACACGTACATCGGAAATGGTCTTTATTCCCGCTATCAAATACCCTACCTGACCTGCCTTGAGATGCGGCTGGGGACTTTTCTTTAGCCTGAAAATTCCGATTTCTTCCACGTCGTAGACCGACTCGTTCCACATGAAACGAATGGTATCGCCTTTTTTGATGGTTCCTGTGAATATGCGGAAGCTGACGACGGTGCCGCGGTAGGGATCGTAATTCGCGTCAAAAACCAGCGCTGAAAGTTGAGCATTGTCGTTGGTTTCGGGTGGAGGAATCCTGGCCACTATGGCTTCCAGAACTTCTTGTATGCCTTCACCTGTTTTTGCCGAGCAGCATACAGCCTCTTCCGGGTCAAGACCCAGATCCGCGGCTATCTGTTCTTTTACTCTTCCAACATCCGCGGCCGGCAAATCTATCTTGTTTATAACCGGGACGATTTCCAGGTTCTGTTCGAGGGCGCCGTACATGTGGGCAAGGGTTTGAGCTTGCACGCCCTGGGCGGCATCGATCAAAAGAAGAACCCCTTCGCATGAAGCCAGCGCGCGCGACACCTCGTAGGTGAAATCCACGTGTCCGGGGGTGTCTATCAGGTTAAGGTAAAAATCCTCCCCTGACCGAGACCGGTAGGGCAGAGTGATGGTGTTGCTTTTTATCGTTATGCCCCGTTCTCTTTCAATGTCCATCGAATCCAAAATCTGGTCCCGGAAATCGCGGTCATCCACTTCGCCGGTGAACTGGATAAGCCTGTCCGCCAGCGTTGATTTGCCGTGGTCTATGTGAGCCACTATGCTGAAGTTTCTAATCCTGTTCATGACGATGGAGCAATCTACACATAATAACAGCCGGGGGCAAGTCCGAACATGAAAGTGAGTGCGGCTCCTTTAGCCCGACGACCTTTTTCCTTTGCCAAGCCGCAAACCGGTAGCGCCCAAACCGCGGAACACAGTGCTGCCGAGGCCATGGGTTTTCGCAGGCTCCGGAAACGCCGG
>SLPX01000296.1 GCA_007131745.1 Myxococcales bacterium | reverse complement strand
TGAGTCCTTGTCGCTGGATGCTTCAAGCATCCAAAAACGTTCGGCGAGAAGTTTTGTGGCTTGGGAAAGCCGCCTTCGATAAGTTCCGAAAGACATGCAAAGTTTTTCAGCGGCGACCCTTTGTTTTGTTGAGGGTTCAAAATAGGTTGCGTTCAGGACTTCGTATAACACTCTTTTGGACGGATGAATTTTGAATGTTTTCGCTTGGTTGAGTATTTCAGCGACAAGTTTTTCGGCCTTTTCCATCCAATTGCTTGACGGATGGATGATGTTATTCAAGAAACAACAGTTCAGTAAAAGATTGTTTTGTAAGCGCTCGGGATGGTAATGGTTTTTTAAAGCTTTTCTGATTTCACTTTCAAAATCGTGGATCGTAAGTTTTGAAGGGTGTGAGATAACCTGTTCAGAAATTTCGGAATTGAGCACTGTCCGGACGATTTTTTTCAGCCATGTCACCGTATTGTCGTTTTTCATCACTCGTCCCAGTATGCCGTATCTGCAGCCGTCGCGCTTGAAATCAAACAATTTAAAGTGTTTCAGGTCAGCGTATCTGGCCAGGTTCTGCCTCGTATCCGGATCGCGCTTTACTGCAAAGATGCACGCTGGTTCACCCATTGAAAGAATCTGCCTCAAGATTTGAAAAAACACTGTATAGCTGTGCGATGAGATGTTCTGGTAGGTATTTGCGGACATCCAGAATCTGCACAAGATTGCCGGGCGATCACCGATCAGATTGTTCTCGTCCAGCCATGAGCGGAGAGGAAATACCGCCGGGTCGGTTGAAGCCTCTTCCTTTGAAATTTTTTCCAGGGGAAGGAGCATGAGAAAGCAGGATTCCTCTTCATTGTTGGATTGGAAAATGATCGTGTTCGCTCCTTTTTCTTTCCAATATCGAAGAAGAGACAGTGAGGATTCTCCTTCGTGTTTTTTGACCATAGCTTCGATAATCGGCCAGTCGTCTGTTGTAGGTTCGTCATATGCGAGATCGCCGGCGGTGGAAAAAGCACAAGAAATTCGGGCTGATTTTCCGATCATGGATGCTGTATAAGCAAGATCGGAGAATGTTTGTTTGCGTTGTTTCTCATCCCAGGTCTCCAGAGAGTCCAATTGTAACATGGAGATTTCTTCAAGGTAAAAACGAAACAATTCAGGATCTCTCCACTGAAGATCCGCTCTGAGGACATCTTTGACCAACTCGTGGATTTCAACACCCCTCCGGGTGACGCGGGCGAAAGAGAGTTCTCCGAGCCAGTCGAGGAGAAGGTGCGAATTTTCTTCATCAATGATTTTGCGAAGCAGGCATTGTGTTGTATACGGAACCATCGCGCTCAGCCAAAGTGCCCGGCGATGCATGAACGATGGAATGTTTCGTGTGAATTGCTTCAGCAGAATGGTCAAATATTTTTCCGAGTCATCCGGCGGCAAGACGGTATCGGGGGTTTGGTGGAGGACTTGTACGGCAAGAGCCAGGGCCAGCGGGTGCCCATGTGTCACATTGCAAACCCTTTCATAATCCTTGTGTGATATTCCGGATTTTTCCAAATATCGTCTGGTTTCGCTCGGTGTAAAACTCTGGATGTTCGAGACGACCGATAAGCTGCTCCATCCCGGGTCGGTCAGAAATCGCTCGTCCGGCAGACAACGACCCGCAACAAGCACTCGAATTGTTTTGGGAATGTAGGGAAACAATTCATTAAGCAAAAAGGTCTCATGCTTTTTCAAGAACTCAAAAGAATCGATAGCAAGTAGAGCTCTATGGTTTGTGCGGAGGGATTTCAGGTGGATGTCGGATTTTGGTTCTGTTCGGCCATTTCCATTGCTTTGATCCGGGTCCAATGTCTTCAGCTTTTGCTGTAATATCTCGGTAAGAGCTGCTTGTGGGCCGTGAGTGGAATTGCCGTCCAAGTAGGCTGTAACGTATCCGCGCGCTTTTGCCCTTCTGATGCATTCCCGGACGAACATCGTTTTTCCGACACCCGGCAGCCCGTACACGAAATAGAGGCGGCGTTTGTCGTCGCATCCAAGCATCGCCTCGAATGTTTCCAGTTCTTCACTTCTGCCCAAAAAAAGAGCGGCGCGGTTGATGGCCGCCTTGTCCCCGATGCAAACTTCGATTTCTTGATTCATGTATCCAAGCCTCTGGTTTTCTGAACGCTGTGGCAAAAAGTGTGAACTACATAACAGAAGCAGGCTGCAAAATAACATGTTTAAGACTGGTTGTCATGTGTTTTTTGTTGGTTGTTAGGCGGCCGGGTTCGGTATCGGTGTGATAATTTTTGTTTGACTACGAAAGGGGAATGCTTATCTTTGCGGCCGAGTTCAATCCTCTCGAAGAAAAGGAATTTTCACATGAAAACAAGAATTAGAGAAAAGTCAGGATTCAGCCGAAATCCGTTGGAAATCTCAAGAATTCTCCTTGCAGCGGGGTTGGTTTTGGTATTGATCGGGGTCGCGCCCGCGGGAGTTGCAGCCGGTGCTTTAGCCGAGGCCGAAGATGAGGATTCGTCGATTGTTGAAGAATCTGGTGAAACGGCCGCGGAGACAGGGGCCGAGGATGAATCGGATGAAGTTTCCGTGAGCGAACCGGATGATGGAATCGACGAGAACGAGGAGCCTGACGATGGGCGGGAGCGGCCGGTGAAAATCATGGAAGTATCCGACCACGCGGACAGTCGAGGAGCGCTTGCGGAACCTCCAGCGATGTCCAAAACGGTTGCAGAAGAACGCGCTCATAAAAAAGGGTTTTCCTCCTTCCGTTTGAATAAACCAGGGAGCAGGTTGCAATTCAGAGCTGCGTTTGAGTTGGGCTTTCTTGGGTTTCCCAAGCATGTGATCCAATTCGGGAAGGCGGGCGACACCTTTGATTACCTGGAAGACGGCGGCCAGGACAACCTGTTCCTGTTTTGGCGCGTTGGGGCGCGTTTCGTGCTCTTTGAGAAGCACAACATAAAATTTCTGTACCAACCTCTTGATTTGACCACCAACTCGAAATTGCAACGCGACATTCGTATAGACACGGTGACATTCGCTGAAGGTACACCCATGCAAAATCGATACGGCTTTGATTTCTACAGGGCCACGTATCTGTATCGTTTCCTCAATACCGCCGGGTTTCAACTCGCCGCCGGAGCCGGCATGCAGATCAGGAACGCTCGCATCACGTTTACATCGGTAGACGGCATGCAACGTTTCGACAGCGGAAATATCGGCCCGGTTCCTCTTCTCAGCCTCGAGGCACGTTACAATGTGAGCGACAGGTTTTGGCTGGAGACCGAGATTGACGGGTTCTACGCATGGATCCAGTTCATAAACGGTGGAAAAGATCCGATCGTGGGAGCGATCCTGGATGCATCCATCAGGGCGGGGTTCGAGATCAATAATTTCATGGAAACTTTTGTGAACCTACGCTACCTGGGTGGAGGAGCAAGGGGTACGAACGAAAAAAGTTCCGTTCCGAGCGACGGCTACACCAATAACTGGATTCACGCGATCACTCTTTCGTTGGGCGTCGGCCTGAAATAATGACTCAAAAATAACTCCTGGATTCGGACGCCGATCCATCCCTTCAAAAACTCCTTGTGAAAGTGGATCGGCTGAATCGCCTAAGGTGAATCGATGTTCGGGAAAACTCGGTTTGATACAAACGGGTGTGGAATACCGACGGCTTGAGTTTACTTGGCGATTGCCGATTTGTGCTTGGCGTACCACTTTCTTGCGGCTGCCACGGAGTTTGCCAGATCTTCATCCTGGTTGTCGAATCTCACTCTGTGGATGAATCTTTCATCCCTGTTTTCAGGAAAGCCGATGAACGCTAATGCATCCAGCATAGCGTCATTCACTCTGGACCAGGCGGATCCGTCGAAGTGCGCGGTTGTGGATTGTCCGTCGATGTTTTTGCCGATATCGATCGTGTGGGTGTTCGGTCTTTTGTCATCGAGATGTTTCACGATCTCATGAATCGCTTTTTCGTGTTTCAGCGAAGAAAGCGCACGGGCCGCCCGGGATTTTACAAAAGCATGTTCATCCCCAAGCAACGGCATGATCTTGTCTCCGGTTTCACTGATTTTTTCCTTGTCTCCAAACGGCGCTATCCATGCAAGCGCTAAGCATGCTTCTCCCCGTACAGCAGGATCCTGGTGTTTTAAGAGGGATTCGATTTTTTTTCTGAAGTCCTCCACTTTCGGGATTTCATGGCGAGGTCCACGCTGA
This sequence comes from Myxococcales bacterium, assembly GCA_007131745.1. The sequence continues at coordinate 526 of SLPX01000296.1, read as the reverse complement.
ACCGCCAGGAGAGCTTGAGCTATCATGTAGTTTTCTTTTGCGTCCAGTGCTTTCAGCACCTGGGACGCCACAGCTTCCTGCTTTAAAGTGTCGCCGCTTCTTACCGCTTCCAAGGCTGCATAGCGGACGACGTTATCCTTGTTCGGTGAGAGGTTGGCTGCCAAGGATTTCACTATCTGATCCGTCTCCTTGTTAAATCTGAGAACGTTTCCTACAGCCCGAAACGCTCCGGATAGCACACGGTTGTCGGTTGATCCGAGATGGGCGCCGATTACGGCAAGGTAGTCTTCGTCTATGTCATCTTCTCTGTAATGGGTATCGTTCATACCCCTCAGAGCCTGACCGATTACTTTGGGATCTTTGTGTGTTGCGGCCAAAAAGACAAAAAGCCTTTTGTTTTCCTCTTTGCGAAAATCCGCGGGTGTCATTTTTCCACCCTGGATTTTGTCGGCAAGCTCGGCCGCTCCCTTTGTTTCTTCCTCGGTGGGAGGTGTCGACAGTTTTATGGAAGTCGCTGCCGGTTTTG
>SLPX01000216.1 GCA_007131745.1 Myxococcales bacterium | reverse complement strand
TTCATGAATAAACATGGAATACCTTTTGTTGCAAAAGACATCGACAAGGATCCGGCAGCCGCGAAAAGCCTGGCGCAGAAAACAAAGGCCGCTGGATTGAGGGTTACGGGTGTGCCCGTTTTTGATGTATCCGGTAGACTTATTCTCGGATTTGATCCGGGTGAGTTGATCAATGCACTGGAAGAGAAGAGATGAAGATATTTGCAGCATTTCTTGCCATTTCTTTCTGCCTGATGGTTTGGATTAGGTCGGAGCCTTTGTTTGCAAATGAATCTGCAAGCTCAGGTGGTGGAAAAGGCGAAGTCAGTGGAAAAAACTCCGGCAGGTTGCGATGTGATCTTTACAATTGGAAGAAGACTATTTTGGAGGGTGACTCCGCGGAGCTAAGAACCGCGGTGGATAATATTGTCAGTGCTCCTTCCGTTTGTCTGCAGCCGATGCTGGATGGACTGGAAAAAGCAGAGATGGATTCCGAAGAATATGACAACGCACGGCGGATTTTTCAGAGGGCGGGCATTCCCATGCCGGTGTATTCAGGATGGTTCGCTGTACCGAAACTCCGGAAGGGCGAAGCCCCGGCTCACCGCAGCCATGACATACTTGAGTCCCTTCTCCGTTTCGATGAACCCCGTCATGATCCGCTGAAAAGCGTCTACCGGAAAACTGTCTATCTGTGTGGACTTGTCAGGGGATTGTCGAACATGGAGGACACTTCCGTTGCTGAACCGTTGACAAGGTTCACCTTCCGGAGAGCCGGCTTTGTTTTTCGCGAAGAGGTGGGACGCGCCCTCGAGAATCTGCGTGCTTATGCGGTGCCGGGTTTGTTGGAGCTCGCTGAAATGGAAACGGGGGACTGGAAAAGCGACAGGGACAATTACTTGTTGCAGGCTTATGCCGCTTACATGTTGACGTTGCTTCGAGAGGGGGATCCACGCGCCGCCCTGGCATGGGCGGACCAATCTCTCAAGCTGGAACTCTTCGAAGCCTACGGCAAGCACCGGACGGCCGAAGCGGTAAGTGCTGTAGTAGATTACACCGATGCCGAGGATCCCGAGATCAGAAACGCAGCTCGAAGAGCTCTTGAGAGGTATTTTGAAGGACCCAGGCCCAGAACAGTGAGCCGGCATTTAAAACTCACGGGCGGCAGGGAGACCAAGGATCGCAGGTTGATTTTTATGAACTTTCGTCAGCGTGCGCTACACGAAGTGCGCGCCGAATTGAACCGGTTGACCGCTGGAGAATACAGGAAGCAGGCGGACGGCAAGGTGATCGTAGCGGACTTGTTTCGGGAACAGGACAGGCGTCGCAGTGAGAGAGATCTTCAATGGTTCAACAGGGCAGTCGAGAAATGGGAGGGTGGAGACAGAGAAAAAGCTGTTCAATTCATGTTGGATCTCCTGGCGCGGGAACCGTCCACCTCGCTGGGTTCGAAGTTGGCCGTGTATTTTCACGGATTCGCAACATCTCGATTCCTGGAAGGTCGCCTGCAGGAAGCCATAAAATATTTGAACATGGCTTATTTGCTCTACCAGGATGAAAAGTCCGGAAGAAAGGTGTTGTCGGAAATCGCATACGTCAGGGGTTTGTACAGCGAAGCCCGGGACGCGCCTTTGCCCAAGTCGTTTTCGCTTCATGAGGAAGCTCTACGCTGGTGGGGGGAAAATGAACCTGCAAGGCGCGCATCTATTTTTTTGGGGGGAAACATGCTCGAACCGGAGCATGCTTGGTTGCTTGTCGTTGTAGCGGGCGCGGCCGGTTTGTCTCTTCTTTGGTTGTTGGGATTTTGGATTAAGGCGGGTGGGAAAGCAGGAAGAAAAACCCATGGTCGAAAGGGTTGATATCATTGTACGGGACGCAGATGGGGGGGAGCGACTTGACAAGATTATTCCCGCGACCGGAAGGTTTAGTCGCGTTGAAAGCAGGAAACTCATCTTGAAGGGCGCTGTCTGGGTAGACGGAAAAAGAGTCAAAACGGTCGGGCGGAAGGTTTACACGGGGCAAAGGATCGTGGTTCGGGGTGGCTGGAATGGTGAATGTGATGAATCGTCCGCTGAGAAACAGACTGTAAAAACGGCCGCCGAAATCCGGATACTCTTCATGGACGATGACATTTGCGCGATCGATAAGCCATCGGGGATTTCCAGCATGGCGACTCCGGCTGATGATTGCAATGTTGTGACCGCGGCTCTTAAACGGCAACTTGGTTTGAGCCGCATGCCGGTTCCCATACACAGGCTGGACCGCGACACAAGCGGAGTCATGGTCCTGGCGCTAAACAAAAAGACTGTTGCGGAGTTTACGAGGTTGCAGATGGAAGGAAAGGTGAAGCGTTGTTACACTGCGCTTGCACACGGGGCTGCAAATCCTGCCGGCGGCCAATGGACCTGGCCTCTTGCAGCGGATCCCCGGAAACCCGGACTCCGGATGGTGGATCTCAAGCGGGGCAAACGGGCGAAAACACTTTACCGGGTGGGAGATCATGAAGAGGGGTTTTCGAGCGTTTTTCGTTATTTTCTTGAGTTGATAACGGGCAGAACACACCAGATAAGGGTGCACATGGCTTATGCCGGTGTTCCAGTTGTGGGGGATCCATGGTATGGGGTGAAAGGGCCGATTGTCCACGACAATGGCCGCAAGCACCATCTTTCCAGAATGTTTCTTCACTCCACGCTTTATTCAATCGAGGAACGAAACATTCGAATCGAGTGCATTCCTCCGGACCCTTTTCTGTTTTTTCACGCTGATTATTGAGCCGGTCCTGACGGCAGATTCAGGGCACATGTATGTGGCCGCATTTGATTGTGCTCTTGGAATCTCGTGCGACTTTGCAGACCTTGTCGCCGTATATCGCGGCCAGACGGAATCTGTCCGGCAGGCTGATTATTGTTTTGCCCTCCGCTAGTTCAATGACCGAGAGTCCGAAATCGCCCCAGACGATTCCGTAGTGCTTGGTTGGAGAGAGCTGAAAGCCTCTGACTTTTCCCTCCCTATCTTTTGTTTCAAACAACTCTTCGCCGGTTTTTGCATCCACACCTGCCGGTGACCATCCGGTTTCGGATTCCCTTATGTAGAAAACGACTTTTCCATCGTTGTTCAAAGCATAATGCGCTTTTGCGGGGATGTTTTTCAAATCATGATACAGTTTGCCGGTGATGGAATCCCTGATCTCCATCACACCTTTCCTGTTAAACATGGCTATGAGGCGGCCGTCCCCCGACACGGCTACTCTTCTTCCCTGGGCCAGCCATTTCATCTTGTAGGTCTCCAGTTCATACCATCGTACCGACTTTCTGATGTCTTCACGGATGAGCGTGGAACCGTCGCCGGACAGGACATGCATATTGCCCTGCTTTCGGTGCCATGTTCTGTAATGCTTTCCTTTTCCGGAAGCGACCTTCCAGATGTAGTTGCTTAGGGCCTTTCCACCCGCCATTATATGTGATCCGTCCGCGGAAAAAGAAATGCTCATCGGCTGCTGCTCAAGCCCACCTGAAGACCAGACAGGTTTTTTTGTTTTTCCATCCAGGATATGAACCCGGTTTGTATCCGTGCCGATGCCGATCCATTGGCCGTGCATGCCGATGGAAACGACTCGTCCAAAATCAGCGGGCACCTTGATGGAAAAAACACCTGCCAACTCGGGGACTTTTTCCACGGGCGTGCTTTCTTTTTCGTCGGCTTCGGTTCCGTCAACAAATCCTTCTACGTCATTTGCGGAATCCGTGGACCCCGGTCGCGGGGATTCCGTGGCAATCCCTCCTTTCGAACCCGTGGACGCGGGGCAGCCTCCGAGGGCGAAAACAGAGGACAACAAAATCAGCGCGCAAGCTGGAATAAAAGCTTCCATCGAAGTTTTTGAATCTACGTTGTGATTCATGGAAACACTCCAACCGGCATATCGGCGATATCGAATTTTTTTTCTCATGGGTGTCAATTACTCCTTCAGAAAATGAATTTGAATGTTAAGGCAATGTTACCGAAAAAAGCATAATGTCAAAAATATCCGCTCACAAGGCCTTGGGTCAACAGGTACCAGCCGTTGGCCATCACGAACAGCAGGAGCTTGAAGGGGAGCGAGATCGTTGTCGGGGACAGCATGTGCATTCCAAGCGCCATCAAAATATTGCTTACCAGGATATCTATCACGAGAAATGGAATGAAAAGCAGAAATCCTATCTGGAAGGCTGTTTTGAGTTCAGAGATAATAAACGCGGGAACAAGAACGGCAAGACTTGTTTCACTCACTTCTCCCAAACCCGCCTCCCTATACGATCTCCTGGACATGCGCATAAACATGGCTTTTTCACTTTTGTGGGCATGTCTTTCCAGGAATCTCTTTATGGGTTGCTTGGCCCGATTAAAGCTGTCCCAAAGGATTTTCATCTTTTCCTCGGCCTTCAGTTCCTGCTTCCGTTTCTCTTTGACCGTCTCTGCCGAAAAATCTCCGCCCATGACCTCAAGTGCAGGTTTAAGCTCCCTGCCGGCTTCGGTCAGGGTAGGGGCCATGACGAAAAGACTCAAAATCACCGCTAATCCGGTTATGACCGATGCCGGCGGTATGTTGTTGAGGCCGATGGCCGTTCGAAGGATTGAAAGAACAACCGCTATTTTCACGAAACTGCTGACCATCAAGAATGCGAACGACAGGAGTCCCAAACCCACCAACATGAGCATGGTGATCACCGGGCTGGGTCCGAGCGATAATGATGTCCCCGTGGTCGCGGTGAGAGACAACGGACCCGCGGCAGAGAACAATCCGGCTGTTTCCAAAATCATCTCTCTTCTTCCTTGTCTTTTTCGACGGTTTCCCCGACTGCGCTCTGTGGATCGGAAGCGCTATCCGGTTTCTTTTTCCGGATCCTTTCAAGCACATCGCTGAAAATTCGTTTTCCACTCGATTCTTCCGCTGTTTTTCGCTCCTGTTCCATTCGATCCGTTAATAGGGCTGTTTCCTCTTCATCCAGTTCGCCCACCTTGCTTATGCCTCCGTCGGTTGCCGCCAATACAAGCACTTTCTTTCCTATTTCGACAAGGTAAATCATCCGCCTTCCATCCAGCGGCAGGCGGTCGATGACCTTCATCACGTTGACGCTCCCCTTTTGTCGCGGCAACAGCCACTTCAGGCCGTATCTCAGAAAAACATAGGCGAGCACACAAACCAGGATCAACGCTACCACCGTTTGAAGAAGCAAAAAGCCGTAGCTGGGCATATCCGGCAGATCCGGCAAAGGTTCTCCTTCGGTCAAGGCATGAAAAACCAGGCCGAAACAAGGCTTAATCGGGATAGAGTTCATCGTTAGGGGAGGGTAAGTCCTGGAACTGTTTTCAGTCAAGAGAAAGAAAAACGTTTGCAAAGCTTTTAGAGCGCATCTTGCCTTTTTGAAGGGGTTGGGGTAGATCGATTACACGGTTTGAGCGACCGCGGTCGCCCCTTGTCGACGATTCGCAGTCATTGAACCGGGAAGGATACAGAGAATGAAAACGATAGGCATATAAAGATACGATTTCGCGGATATTATGCATGGAGGGATGTTTCATGAAGAAGAAGAAGAAGAGATCGTCTTGTTTCTCTTGCTCGCGTTTGTTTGTTCGAACTCGTTTCGCACGACAAGGTTTTTTGGCCGGCGCAGTTTTTTCGACCTTTGTAGTTTTATCTTTCGCGGGGTGCGTGGAGCGCACTCCGCCGGAGCAGACTGAACCAAGGCACAGGCAACTTACACCTGCCGACCACGAAGCAATAAAGGAAAATATTCTAAAGGAAGCTCCCCAAGAGATGACGCATCCGATCAATGCCAGGTTGTCCGACAAGGCGGTTTACCTGGGAGCCGAGGTAAAGGGGGTTGTGCAGAGAGGAATAGCGGTCCGGGTGTTTCATTACTGGAAAGTGCTCAAACCCATGCCGGGCTGGAGGATGTTCACCCATTTGAATGGTCCCGGCGGTAAGAGTTCTTTTGTCAACGTTGATCACGTGGCTATAGGCGGCCGGTACCCGGTGGAGAAATGGAAACCGGGGGAGATTATTCGGAACGTACAGATACTCAATGTTCCGAAGGATTGGCCGCACAAGACGTTGGAAATATACACAGGTATTTGGAAGCCCGGAGAGGGCAGGTTGAAAGTGGAGGGAGCGAAAACAGACGGTGAGGATCGGATACTGGTGGCAAGTTTGGAGCTTGGGAAACGCTACGGCGTGGATGAGACCATTTCAAGGGATGTGAAAGGGGAAAAACGCTACGTGGTCAAAAAAGTGGACAAACCGATTGAGATCGACGGCAGGGCGACCGAGGAAGCTTGGGCGAACGCACCTTCAACCGGGGTGTTCGTGCGTTCGGCCGATGGCAGCGAGGTCGGCGAAGACCTGCGTACCGAGGCGAAGCTTCTTTGGGATGATAAGTTCCTGTACGTGTTTTTCAATTGTGCCGACACGGATATATGGGCGAACATCGACAAAAGGGACGGCGCTCTTTGGACACAGGAAGCCGTGCGGATCATGGTTGACGCCAACAAGGACAAGTCTTCATTCATCGACATACAGGTGAGTCCGAAGGGGACGATAGCCGATTCATATTATGCAGATGCAAAAGATGGTCAGAGCGATTGGAACAGCGGGGTCAAGGCCGAGGTGGTCGTGCATGGAACGCTCAATAAAAGAGGTGATGAAGACAAAGGTTGGACCGTGGAGATGGCCATACCCATGAAATCGATCATGGGGAAGGCGAAACCCGGCGATGTTAATATTCCTCCCAGGGAAGGGGATAAGTGGAGGGCGAACCTCTTCAGGATTGATTTCCCAAAGGGCGAAAGCCGAATAGGTCTGGCGTGGAAGTCTTTGGGGCGGGAGGACTTCCTGGTTCCGGAGAGATTCGGAACCCTTGTTTTTGGCGACAGCGAGGGGAACGTCCCCGTTAAGAAGGAGGTTGCTGAACCTCGAAAGGACGAGGACGACAAGCAGGAGTCGGAAGAGGAGACGGAAGAAGAATCGGGAAAATGAGGTTTTCATGATTGGCAAGCTACATCGAAAAAAAACAGCTCCTGTATTTGTAATATCGAAGGCTTTGTCCCTATTCCTTGTTTGCACGTGGTTCGGCGACGTGCATGCAGGAATCGGAGTGGACGGTGAGTTGGTGGATGAAGCTGATTCGTACCGTTCATTCGGCGTGGAAGATGATCATCTGATGGATGACGATGAAGATGATTTAATGAAGGATCAGGAAGCGGGGGAGGAGTTCGGCATGGACGAACCTCCTTTACAGGAGGACGAGGGACATCTCGATGATGACGAAGAAGATGAATCGGAAGGTGATGAGAAGGAACGCGGAATTCAGGTGCAGGAAGGGGTTGTGACCGGAGAGGTGCCTTCCAAAACCGGTGATCCGGGAGAAAAGGATTACCCGGCCGGTGAAAAAGATCCAGAGGCTTCCCGGGACCCGGATGACACCAAGAAAAGCAAGGTCGAAAAGTATCAACCCGCTGGTTTCACTGCAGTGGTTGGAAATATCGGTTTTCAGTACGGGATAACAAATGACTCTGTAGGTGGTTTCAAGTTGGGGTTGACTTACGGTTACCGTTTAACGGATTGGATATGGTTCGACGCACAGGTAAACTTCACCTTCGGTGGGAGTTGCGTTGGAGAAGCGCCGGTGGAAGATGCGGACAAGGAGTATGCATGCGGATCCGTGCGTGGTTTCGGCATCGAGGCGATAGCGGGCGCTCAGTGGAAGTTTTACGGAATAGAAAAATGGCAAGCGCCGGTGGTTCCGTTTGTTCGCGCCGGCCTGGGTGTGGTGGCGATAATATCCAACGGGCCGAATGACGGCGCTGCTTTGGTGGCTAGGGGCAGCGGCGGGGTTCGTTACCATTTCTTTCCTTGGTTCGCTGTGGGCGGGGAACTTGGGGCGGCAATCGGACCGGCGTTTAGAAATCACCTCGATACGGGGCTCTATGCTGCACTGGATGTAATGGCTGGTGCTGAATTCCATTTTTAGGTCTGACGGCTCCGGTTTTTGCTCTCTGGTTCTTGACCTATTTTCTACATGCGGACTGTTGGGAGTTGACATTTGGTCTGTGGAGATCAAAAAATGGCCTTTTGAACAAAAGAGAAAGAGGAGGAAACAATGTCCGACAGCACTTACAAAATCATCGAACTCGTAGGAACCAGCCCGAATTCATGGGATGAAGCGGCCAAGAACGCTGTTGAAAAGGCGGCCCGCAGTTTGGAAGACATCCGGATAGCCGAAGTAGACCAGCTGGATATGAAAGTGGAAGAGAACAAGGTAGTGGCGTACAGGGCGAGGGTCAAATTGTCGTTCAAGTACAAGGACTGAATCTAAACATCGATCGAACCACCTATGATTTAACCACTCCCTCCCGACGGTTGTTGCCGCTTCGCTTCGTTCCTGCTATTTTGCATTTCCATGAAAAGCAGCTTACCCGTTTTTGTTTCTTTTCTGGGCTGGTCCGATACCGGCAAGACGATGCTCGTATGCGCCTGTCTCGAGTTTTTAGCGAAGAAGGGAGTGCGCACGACCGCTGTCAAGCGGGCGTATCATGAGCTGAAAATAGACAAGAAAGAGAGTGATTCCGCAAGAATGATGAGGTCAGGGGCGCGAAACGTGATGGTGTTGGGAATGGAAGGAAGCGTGATATTTTCCAACGATTACGACCGGGAGCATGTTTGCGGGCGGGATGATCTGGTTCGCATTTTTCCCGAAACAGAAGTCTTTCTTCTCGAGGGCTTCGTCCCTGGGGAATCGGGGAAAGCAGATGGAGTGAATGGTAATTTTTCCGAGGCGGTTTTGAAAGTATTGTGCGCGGGATCAGCGAACTCAGTCGATGAATTGAAATACCCGCTTTCGAAAATTGACGTCTTGGTGACCCAAAACACCGAGTTGACCGAAGATGTTGTTTCTTTGGGAAAACCGGTTGTCAAAAGCGATCAGCCTGAACGGTTGATCGAGTTCATGGAGGAACGTTATGGATTACGAAGTTGAAATAACCTGCGGGGGAGAGAAGATTCCGATGAATGATTACGTGAAGATGGTTGTGGCTAATGTTGCAGCCGGACTCTTAACTACTTTGAAGCGGATAGATTTGACGAAGGAAACCGTCATTTCCATCAGGAAGAGAGAGAAGTGAAACCACCGCTCTTTTAGAGGAAAGTGTTTGCCGGAATCGATGGATGTGACACATTAAGAAAAACTCGGTTTTACGAGTTGTTGCCAGGATAGAACGGAGTGAAAGGAGATCTGTTTCATGGGTTTTTGTCGGGTTTTCATGGTCTTTGCAGTTTTCAGCTTTTTAGCGGCGTGCATGGGTTGCGGAGGAGATGAGGGTTCTATCGAGGATATAGAAAAGGACGACGGAGGAGTGGTGGTCGACGGTGCCGATGATGACGAGTCCTTGGATTGGTACGAACCCGATCCTGAAGGGAGACGGACCGAAGGGAACCTCATGAATGAGGATCCGGAAATGATCGTGATCACTTCAGCCGAACTGGCGCCGGCCTGGGAGATATATGCAGGCATGAGGTCATTGCAGGGCGTACATGCCCGTGTTGTGGACCTTGTTGAAGCTCTGGATGGACAGCCAGGTGTGGACGACGCTGAGAAACTCCAGTCTTATTTGAGAGATCAGGTCAGAAACAATTCGCTCAGATTCGTTCTTCTCGGTGGAGACGCGGACGTGGTTCCATTTCGGAGAATACCCGCGGAAGTTACGGTTCCGACTCAGGAGACGTATACTACGAACGGACCGTCTTTGCTGTACTTTGCCAATGTTGAAGTTGATTGGGACTCTGACGGGGATGGAGTTTTCGGTCAAAGGGGAAAGGATATGTCCCTGGCGGATGCAAGGGAAAGCCAGCTCGCACCCGGCCGGGTGCCGGTGAACCATCCAGAGGAGGTGTTCGCGTACGCTGCCAAGGTGGAGGATTTTCTGGGCGACGTTTACGGGAGGTCGATTCACCCGCTTCTCATTTCGGATATTGCTGCATCGGTGCCGATTATTGGAGACATAGATGCGGCTGAAGCGATAGAAGTTACTTTTGGTGAGTTTTTTCCTGATGAATACAAGTCGAACGTGCGGAAGCTCTACGCTACTTCAGGGGCGGCTTCAAGCTTCGGTGGAGAAGTTTTCACCACCGATCTTTTCAGCGAAGCTCTCGGCGATGGTTATTCCATCGTGTTTCATCAGGGCCATGGGAGTCACGGCTGGCTGACGGATCAGGTTTCAAGGGATTTCGTGAAGAACATGACGAATGAACAGCCGTCTATACTGCTTTCCTGCGCGTGTCTGGCCGGTAATTTCGCCGATGTCGCCACGACAATGACTCATGATGGATGGAGGGTGCAGGGAGAGGGCGAGGATTCATCGGGGGAACTATACGTTGTTGGAACCCGTGGGGGAGTGGCCTACGTGGGAAACACCGGGACCGGCCTGGGGCCCGTGGGAGGGTCGCAGTTTCTTCACGCATTGTTCGAGGGCGTGTTTCTTCACTCGATCACCGCGATCGGTGAGGCTTTCAACTACGCTAGGGGGAGGGCCAGAGAGATAGACTTCAGTGTTTCGTTGATGCCCGACATGATGGATGACGATACGGAATGGTTCACCCAGATCGTCGTTACCCTGCTTGGAGATCCGTCGATTGATGTGTATACGGGAAAACCTGAACCGCTGTTTTTGGATGCGCCGTTGGAATACGGCCCGGGTTACCAGGAAATGTCAGTGGATGTGACATGCGGGGAAGGCGAACCGGTGCATGGTGTGACGGTGGGGTTGTGGAAGAGAGGAGACTTCTTCGTTGAAGCTGAAACCGACGAATATGGACGAGCATCATTTTCATTTATTCCGTATGGCCCGGATGATCTCTATGCAGGGGTTTACGGCTTTGGTTTTGCCTCTTCGATGGTGATTATTCCCGCAGCATCAAAATAGCTTTGGATATCAATTCCCGGTCGGTTTTTCCGCTACCAAAAGACTTTCATAACCAAACGGCTGATTGACTCTGGTCATTCTGAGCGCGGGCAACAGCAACCGCGGGGTGAGAGCCGGTACCAGTATGCCGTAAATGGAAACCTCATGAATCTTGAGGCCGTGTTTCAGGGCAAGTCTCTTGAGAAAGCCGGGAGAAAACTTCAGTCGATTGATCTTGTTTGGACGAAGGCCGGTGAAAAGATTGAGTGGATGATTACGATTGGGCTCCGACATGACAATCAGTCTTTTGACGACCCTTTTCATTTCTTCCACCGCGCGGTCAACGTCTTCGACCTGAGATAGCACTTGCCTGCTGAAAACCAGGTCAAAGGATTCGTCTTCAAAGGCCAACTCAAGCGGGTTCATCAGGGCGGTCTTTCTAACCGGGTTGCGTATGAGCGGACTGCGGGAGGAGTCGATGCCGATAACCTTGCAGTGACGGTTTATGTGATACGTGAATTCTCCGTTCCCGCATCCCAGTTCCAACACCATGGTTTTGCTCTTGAGGTTCATGTAGCGCCGGATTGCATCGATCTTGTGGTAGGTATCCGATTCTACGGACGCCTTCTTGTGAAAGGGGACGTGTGGTTCCAGGTTGGTTTCCAGTTTTTTTTGCAGCCGGTGAACCCAGCCGTATTCGCTTGCCGACATGATGGCTTCTCCTTGTATGTCCGAAGGGGTAACTCATTTTAACCACCAATTTTCTCGAAATACCACGCTTAAATCATTTTTCTCGGTTCGAAAAGAGTCACCCGTCGATTACCTTGTTGAAGCCGGTCACTTGACCTGAAGCCGCTCTTGTAGTAATCAAACTTTATCTGATTGGTGTAGTATGCCGGACCCTGTTGGATCGGTTTTCGCAGGGGTAAGGCAAAAAGAACAAAAGGAGATAATTGCCATGGCTAATTGTTACGAAATGAAAGTGGGAGAAATTTACACTTGCCCGGACTGCGGAATCGAGCTTGAAGTCGTTAAAGCATGTGACGATTCCAAACCGTCAACGGATAAGTGCGGATGCGAGGCCGACCATGACGGCGGTTTTTCATGTTGCGGCAGGGAGCTGGAACTGAAGAAGGATTAATCAGCGGTTTTGCTTCTTTTTGCGCGTTCAAATGTTCCTTCCTTTTTTCTATTTCTCACAATTAAAATAGGGCAGCTTCGGGCCGGATTATTGGCGAAGCCTGTAGACCAGTGACCGGCATCTGGGTTATTATGGCCGCCGGATCCGGAAGTGAGGTTCGGGAAGGATAAAGAAAAAATGTTCTTGTGAGTCAGCTTGTAGAGGAGGTATTCATGATTGGTGACACCCCGGTTGTTTTTCGGCCGCGGAATGCTTGTATAAACGTGATTTTTTGGGTGGCCGTAGTGTCTGTGGTTTTTCCGGCAGGATGCGGTGAAAAGAAGGATGACTCAGCCGGGCGACCATCGGGTTCGGCGCGGGAAGCGAGTGGCGACACCCAGAGCCGCCGTGATGAGGCGCAGCAGGAAGTGGTGGAGATACGTGAAGAAACAGACGGGGATGAAACAGGAAAAGATGAAGCAGCAAAAACCGGGGAGGATGAAAGCGGGAATGGTGAGGATGGTGGTGAACAAGAGAAATCCGGCGATGGATTGGGTGTTTTACCCGGGCTGAGCGACGAACCCACGACTGTTAAGATCGATGAACCATGGAATTCCAAAAACTTTGATCTGGTTTTGACCGGGCCCTCGGAATTGTTGAAAAACGAGGATTCAAGGGTTGTCTTGACCCTGACGCCCAGGAAGCCTTACCAGGTGAACAAGCTTTTTCCGTTCAGCCTGGAGATATCGGACGTGTCGGACGGATTGGAAGTGTCTGCGAGGAGTTTCAAGAAAAACGATGCCGCGGTTTTTGAAGATGATCGCGCTGTTTATCATCTGAACCTGAAAGGCACGGAAGAGGGAAAACGGGAGATCGGGGGATTGTTCAGTTTCAGCGTATGCACTCCGAAGTTCTGCGAAACGCCCAAAGCGCGGATCAGCGTGGAAGTCGAGGTAAAGAGAAAGCCGAAAAGGGCTGCGAAGAAGCGGGTGAAAAAATCCGGGTAGGGAAACCGAGGTTCGTAAATACTATTGTGGTCGCCCCTCGGGTGGACGAGGTGAAGACGAACGGAGTCTGATCCAGTGGACACCGATAGATACAGGAGTCTACCGAATGCTTGATCGAGGAAATAAAAAAGAGAACGACGGGGTCGGTGCGGGAAATCGCCTTGACCTGCTCAGCGATGAATTGAAGCTTGAATACGGTCGAAAACAAAGGCTTCTTTCTTTTCAGGAATACATGGGTCTTGTTGCTGAGAATCCTCTTCTTCACACACGAAACGCAGCGCAATATCTGAAGGACGCTTTTGAGCATTTTGGCCATTATGATGTTCACCGGCCCGGCGGAAAGGTCAGGCGTTTCAGGCTGTTTGATTGTGAATTTGACGGTGGCCGCGGCCGGCTGGTGGGGCAGGAAGGGGTTCAGAATGAAATCTACCGCATCTTGGATGGATTTGTAGCACAGGGGAGAATCAATAAACTGTTGTTGCTCCACGGTCCCAATGGAAGCTCAAAGTCCACGTGCGTGGACGTCATATCGCGGGGGTTGAAGCATTATTCGACCCTGGAACAAGGGGCGACTTATCGTTTTAACTGGGTGTTTCCGACATCCATCCGGGAACACGGTGGAATAGGGTTTTCGCCCGGAAGAAGGAACTCCGACCGCTCAAAATCCAGCTATGCCCATCTCAACGACACCGCTCTTGAATCGCGTCTTACCGATGAATTGAGGGATCATCCCCTGATGCTCATACCAACGCGGAGGCGGAGAGAAATACTTGAAGAGTTGTTGGATAAAGCCGGGGTGAACCATTATGTTTTATCGGACTACATTCTTCACGGGGATCTGAATCACAGAAACAGGCAGATCTTCGAATCGTTGCTGGCGGCATATCACGGTGACTACAGCGAGGTTTTGCGACATGTTCAGGTTGAACGCTACTTTCTAAGCAGGCGGTACCGGATCGGCCTGGTGGCGGTAGAGCCCAAAATGTCGGTGGATGCTCATACCCGGTTGTTGACCATGGATAGGAATCTCGCGAATTTGCCTCCGGTATTGCAGAACCTTTCATTGGTGGGATATGCCGGAGAACTGGTTGATGCGAACAGGGGCATAATAGATTTTTCGGATTTATTGAAAAGACCGGTGGAGGCTTTCAAGTATTTGATAAACATGGTGGAGAGCGGGCGTGTTACTCTTGACAACGCGTTGCTATATACTGACACGGTTTTCTTCGGGTCCACCAATGAACTTCATCTTGCCGCATTCAGGGAGTTGCCCGATTTTGCATCTTTCAGGGGTAGAATGGAGCTTGTTCGGGTGCCGTACATGCTGGACCACAGGGTTGAAGCTGAAATATATTCATCACAATTGTCAGGGGAAATCGCGGGTAAGCATATTGCGCCTCATGCTGTTGAGTGTGCTGCTTTGTGGGCGGTCTTGATTCGTCTTCATCAGCCGGACCATGAAAAATACCCCGAGGAAATTCGCGAAGAAATAAAGAAGTTGAATCCTCTTCAAAAAGCGCGTTTGTATTCCGAGGGTGTGCTGCCGGACCATGTTTCGGGCCGCAAGTTGAAAATTCTACAAAACAGCATCGAGGACTTGGCGAAAGAATATACAGCGGGGAGGGTTTATGAAGGAAGCACCGGAGCTTCGCCCCGCGTGGTATTGACAGTGCTTTTCAATTCGATTGACAGGGGCGACAGGACTTTCTTGTCTCCGCTGGCCGTGCTGGATGAAATAAGAAGCGTCTGTGAAGACAAGAGCCTTTATGATTTTTTGCGGAGGGAACCGCATGGAGAAGGATTCTTCAATCACTCCGCTGCGATAGAGATGACCGAGCAATACCTTTTGCACGTGGTCGAAAAAGAAATGTGGGATGCAGTGGGCTTGGTCGAGGAGCAACAGATGAGTGGATTGTTGAAGAGGTATGTGACGAATGCAGCCTGTTTCGTCAAGGATGAGAGTTTGAGAAATGCCATAACCGGCAAGATGGAAAAGCCTGATGAAAAGCTGATGGAGGATGTGGAAAAGAAGCTTGGAGCGGATCCTTCCGAAAGAGAAGCATACAGAAACGACATCATAACCCGCATTGCCGCGTGGGCGCTAGCTCACAAGGAGGGGCCTCCCGTAGTGGAGGAGGTGTTCGCTCGCGAAATGAAGCAGTTAAAAGACAGGGTTTTGGAAGAGCGGCGGGACGCTTTGCGCAGGATTCTTGTGGACACGGTGCGATTCCTGGATGGGACCACGGGTCAGGGTCCGGAAAAGGCTGCAAAGAAAGATAGGGTGAAGAGTGAAGACCGAGTGGAAGGGTTTGATGATGATGACATGGTGGAAGAAGTCGAATCCAAGGTGGTATCCACTATCGATAACCTGGTGACAAAGTACGGTTACAACCGGAAATCTGCAAGAGAGGCGATAGGTTTCTATCTTGCAAAAACCGCAGGGGATGGGGGCAAGCAGGTATGATCTCAACGGGTGCAGGAGGAGCGGGAAAAAACCGGAGCGGGTTGATTGGGATGAAGATCAGAAAGTCACTTTTTTGTTGCCTTGTCACAGCAGTCTTTATCGGGCCGAGACTCTTTGATCGGGCAGACGCTGCGCCGCACAAACAAGCGGTGGAGTTTGCCGTAAAGCCTTATTTGCTTCGGGTGACTCGAGATTCCGTCAAGCTCGCATGGATCCAGACTGCACCGGGGGAGGCCAAGGTCGGTTATCGCCGCAGGGGGAGTGAGAAACCGGAGATCAGGCAGGTGGTTACGGGGTCCTCCGTAAGGCGGGAGGTGGTTTTGGCCGGTTTGGAACCCGCTGCTTTCTATGAGTACGAAGTGGTTCTTGACGGGGGTGTGGCTTTCAGCGGGGTGTTTCGCACCGGCGTCGCTCCGGGAGAGCCGTTCTCCTTTATCGTTTGGGGTGGGACAAGAGCGGGTGAAACCAGTGCTCACGGTGATGTAGTGGATGCGATGCGATTAGAACGTCCGGATTTGCTCGTTCACACCGGTGATCTGGTGGCACGGGCTGCAAAGAGCCACTACTTTGATTTCTTCGAATCCGTAGCTCCTCTTGCATCCAGGGTGCCGATTCATCCATGCCTTGGAAAACGCGACCTGGCAGGAGATGCTGATAAGGGGCTGGAACTTTTCAGGAGTTTTTTTCCCGGGACCGGGGAAACAAGAAGGGTTTTTTATTCTCTTGTATATGGCAATTCGAAGTTCATTTTTCTGGATACGAGTTCAAGAGTCACCCGCTCTCAAGACTCACCGGATATGTATGAATGGGCGGAAAAAGAGATTAAAAATGCGGAAAAAGAGGATTCCGTACGACACGTCTTTGTTGTATTTAATCACGGCCCCTATGGTTCAGGACCGGCGGGATCCAATGAAATGCTTCAAAAAGCAGGGTTGTTGGAGATTTTCAGGAAGAGTGGAGTAGTTGGTGTGTTTTCGGGAAAAGACAGGCTTTACGAGCGCGGGAGCGTTGAGGGTTTAAACTACGTGGTCTCTGCGGGGGGAGGATCGGTTCTTGACCGAGTGACCAAAAAATCAATGCACACTCAGATGGCTGAATCCGCTTTTCATTACGTTCGGGTGCTGGTTTCGGGAGATCGGGTGGAATTCACCACTCGGCGAATTGACGGCGCAATCATAGACGCGTTTGAGTACGAAAAGAAGATTGATACGGAGAGTACCCGATATATCGCCGATCGGGTACTTGATGACGACCGGAAGAGCGGCGAAGCCATGGGAAAGAGGATGG
>SLPX01000397.1 GCA_007131745.1 Myxococcales bacterium | reverse complement strand
ATCCGTGAAAACAAACCCAAGGGTCTCGTCTCGAAAGTAATGAGTGAAAAAGAAGCCGTGTCCAAGTTTGTGACTCGGGGTTGTTACATGGGTGTAGAGCTCTACGGTTCGGTTCGATGTCCCATGTCGCTCGTGAGGGAGGTTGTGAGGCAGGGCATAGGGGATTTGAGGTTGGCCGGCCAGGGAGTTCTTGAAAACGACTTGTTGATCGCCGCCGGCTTGGTGAAACAGCTCGATATCACGTACCACGGGTACGAGGTTTTCGGGATTTCTCCGGTGCTGAGACGCGCGTGTGAATCCGGGGAAATCCAGACGGTGGAGTGGTCGAACGCCGCGTTGGCTTGGAGGTTCAAGGCAGCGGGAATGGGTTTGCCTTATCTGCCGGTGCGCACCATGCTCGGAACCGATACGTTTGAATACAGCGCTGCCAAAGAGGTGGAATGCCCCTTCACCGGGCAGAAGCTGTGCGCGTTGCCGGCGCTCCCGTTGGACGTGGGGCTTATCCATGTTCACCGTTGCGATGAATTCGGCAATGCTCAGATAGACGGTATTTCCGGTTTTGCAATGGAGATGGCCCGAGCGTCGAAACGGCTGATCATTTCCACTGAGGAAATTGTTCCGCACGAGGAGATCACCCGGTACCCGGAAAGGACTCTCATTCCGTACTATATCGTGGATGCGGTGGTGGAAGCTCCGGGCGGAGCGCTTCCCGGGGAGATGCCTTATGTATACTGGCGGGACGAGGAGCACATGAAATTGTATTTCGAAGGCGCCAAGGATGTCGAAGGGGCGAAGAAATACATAAAGGAATGGGTGGAATCCACGAAAGACAATGCTGATTTCATCAAGAAGATCGGCGGCGAAACCAGGATGGCCGAACTCCGTGAGTCGGCTACGCGGAGGTAGATCATGGCTGAGTACAACAATAGCGAGATGCTTATTTGCACTGCCGCTCGGCAGATGGAAGACAATACCATTTGTTTCATAGGCACCGGAATTCCCATGCTCGCGGCCGCGCTCGCGAAGAGGATTCGAGCTCCTCACCTTGTGGCCGCATTCGAGTTCGGCGGTGTGGGACCCAGCCTTGAAAAGCTTCCGCTTGCGGTCGGAGGTTCGAGGACTTTTCATCGCGCGCCCACGGCTTCATCCATTTGTGATTTGATGGAAGCCGCGGCCCGGGGTTATGTTGAATACGGTTTCCTGGGTGGAGCGCAGATCGATGCATACGGCAATTTGAATGCAACTGTGATCGGCGATCACGACAAACCCAAGGTGAGGTTTCCGGGCAGCGGGGGTGCAAACGACATCGGTTCATTGTGCTGGAAGACCATCGCTATAATGAGACACGGAAAAAGGCGTTTTATAGAGAAACTGGATTTCCTTACCACCGCTGGTTACCTGGACGGCCCGGGCGCCAGGGAAAGAGCGGGGCTTCCCGCGGGATCCGGACCTTACAGAGTGATCACCGACCTGGCGGTGTTGGGATATGACGACGAGACCAAGCGCATGAAGCTTCTCGCCCTTCAACCGGGGGTCACAGTTGATAAGGTGCAGGAGGAAACCGGCTTCGAGCTGCTCTTGGCCGAGAAGATTGAAGAAAACACTCCACCGACGGAAGAAGAGCTCAGGATTCTTCGAAATGAAATAGATCCCAATCGTTTGTACATCTGATTGTGTGGCGCAGGTCTTGTTCTTCCTTCAATCCATAGACGAAAAAAAAAAAACGCGTGTTTTTCACCTAAACGATAAGTAATCTCTGGCCTTTATGGCGGTTGTTGTGATATCGGAAAAAAGGCGCCTGCATCTGCCGGAATTGAATCTACGGTTATAGGCGCGTGGCTGAAGAAACGGTTGAGGAGCGCTGCTGAAAAGCATACACCGGATTTCCAAGGAGAGGTTTATTGATGAAGAAGTTGCTGTCACCCGCTTCAGGAGAGAAACATTTTCTGTTGGGCAACGAGGCCGTGGTTCGCGGGGCGCTGGAGGCCGGCGCCGCGGTTGCGGCCACTTATCCTGGAACTCCGTCTTCAGAGATAGGCGATACTTTTTTTCGCCTGATGCCTTTTACGGAAAGGCTGTATTTCGAGTATTCGGTGAACGAAAAGGCTGCCATGGAAGTTGCAGTGGGAGCCGCGGTCGCGGGCGTGCGTTCTTTTTGTTTCATGAAGCACGTTGGATTGAACGTGGCCGCGGATGCGCTCATGACGCTGGCCTACATCGGGGTCAACGGAGGCATGGTGATTCTTACGGCCGATGATCCGGGGTGTCATTCGAGCCAGAACGAACAGGATAACAGGTATTTCGCCAGGTTCGGTCTTTTGCCCATGTTGGAGCCGTCTAACCCCCAGGAGGCGAAGGACATGGTAAGGGACGCTTTCGACCTCTCGGAAGAATTGCAATTGCCGGTGCTTATACGAACCACGACCCGCGTGAATCACATGAGGGGGATCGTTGAGTTTTCTTCGCTTCCGGAAAATGTAAAACACAAGACTGAATTCAAGAAAGAGCCTTTTCGTTTCATGTGCGTGCCTGGAGTGGCCAGGACCCGGCGCCCGGTGTTGTTGAGACAGATTGCAAAAGCCGGGGAAAAGTCGGAACAAAGCGAGCTGAACTTTCTGTGTGGAAAAGAAGGAAGGTTGGGGATCGTTTCGGGAGGCGCTCCTTTCAATTACGTCATGGACATACTTGGGGAACTGGGCTTGGAAAACAAGGTCAGGGTGGCCAAATTGGGTTACACGTATCCCCTGCCGCAGAAAATGTTGACCCAATTCATGAAGGACCTGGACAGGTTGCTGGTGGTGGAAGAGTCCGAGCCCATCCTGGAAAACGACCTGAAAAGCATTGCTTTCAGCGAAAAGCTGGATTTGGAAATAAGCGGTCTGGCCGAAGGGTTGATGAACCGCGCTGGTGAACTAGGGCCGGATGTTCTGACTCCGGTTGTAGCGAAATGGGCGGGGGTGGATTATGAGCCGTATCGGCCGGCCGAGCCGCTCGCGCTTCCGCGCAGGCTTCCCAATCTTTGTGCCGGGTGTCCTCACCGGTCGTCTTTTTACGCAGCGAAACTCGTTACAGGAAATCGGGCGAACTTCAATACCGATATCGGGTGTTATGCACTCGGGTTGCTGCCGCCTCTGAGCATGGGTGACATTCTCATGTCCATGGGATCCTCCATAAATACGGCCGCGGGTTTTTCAAAGGCCACGGATCTGCCGTCATTTGCATTTATCGGCGACAGTACGTTCTTTCACGGTGGTTTGACCGGTCTTGTCAACGCGGTACACAACAAACACGATATGGTCCTGGTCGTGATGGACAATCGCACCACGGCCATGACAGGTCATCAGCCTCATCCCGGAGTGCCCATGGACGGGATGGGACAACAGGCCCCTGCAATTTCTATCGAGGCAATCTGCAGGGCCGCGGGCGTGGAATTCGTGGAAAACGTAAACGCTTTCGATCTGAAAGCCGGAATCGATGTTTTCCGAAGAGCCGTTAAGCAGGAGGGGTTATCGGTTGTCATCAGTTTGGGCGCTTGCATTTTTATGGATCGAGCCCGGCTGGACAAGCGGCCGGTGTTCACTGTTGACGGGGAGAAATGCCGGTTTTGCGGGATTTGCAGTGATCACGAAGGGTGCGGCGCGGATGTTTCAAGAGAAGTTCAAACCGTTCGAGCGCTCAGGCGAATACAGGCTTTGGGCCGGGGCGCGGATGCGGCCGTGGAACCGTTACCGGAAAAGCCCGACATCGCGCCTTGTACCGTGAAATGTCCGGCCCATGTTTGTGTGCAGAGCTATGCAGCGTTGATCGCCGCGGGGAAATACGAAGAGGCGGCTCGTTCGGTGAGAGAGATGATTCCGTTTCCCCGAACGATAGGCAGGGTTTGTCACAGGCCCTGCGAGGAAGTGTGCACGCGCTCCAGGCATGAAGCATCCGTGGCCATAAATGCACTGAAACGTTTCGCTACGGATCATGAAGACCTGGAACAAACAGTCCGGGAACTGAAGCAAAGATTGGAAGAAGTCAAGGCTACGGGCGAAAAAGTCGCGATTATCGGGGCCGGTCCCTGTGGGTTGACCGCGGCTCACGACTTGCGGCTCAGGGGCTACGATGTGGAGATTTTTGAATCATCTTCAACCCCGGGCGGCATGTTGTCGATGGGCATACCAGAGTACCGGTTGCCCAGGGATGTTTTGCAAGCGGAAATCCGTCTTATCCAGGAGATGGGAGTTCAGATCAATCTCAACACCCGGGTGGGGACCGACATTTCCTTTGAAGATTTACGCGGAAAAGGTTTCGCTGCAATCTTGATCTCTACCGGAGCGTGGAAGGAAACCCGCTTGCAAATAGAAGGCGAGGATGCACTGGGCGTATACTCCGGGCTTTCATTTCTGAAAGCCGCGAACATGGGTCGACCCAAGGTGCTTGGATCCAAGGTGGTCGTGTTCGGAGGCGGAGATGCGGCCCTGGATGCGGCCTCCATAGCCCGGCGGACGAGCGACGCGGAAGTGACTATCGTTTACCGCAGAGGGGCCGAGGAGATGCCCGCGGCCCCCGACGCGGTCCTTGCGGCTGAAGAGGAAGGAATTTCGATAGAGTATTTGACTTCGCCCGTTGCAATCGTGAAAGGAAATTCAGGAAAAATCGTTGGGGTCAAGCTCGTACGGAACGAACTGGGAGAGCCCGACAAGAGCGGTCGCCGCCGCCCCGTGCCGATTGGGGGCAGTGAATATGATTTAGTCTGCGACAATGTAATCGTAGCCGT
>SLPX01000013.1 GCA_007131745.1 Myxococcales bacterium | reverse complement strand
CCTTCTGTTCCGGGCTCTTCCTTCAGCTGTCTTGTTGGTGTCGATCGGCCTGGTTTGTCCGTAGCCCACGGCTTGGAGTCGTTTCGGGTTCACTCCCTTGGAAACCAGATACCTTAGAACTTCATCAGCTCGTTCTTGGCTGAGTGTTAGGTTTCTTTTCGCCGCGCCGATGCTGTCAGTGTGTCCCTCGATGCGAACCAACTGGATATGCGTGTGCCGATTCAGGGTTTCAGCGACTTTATCCAGGATTCTTTTGGATTCTTCGGTGATCACCGCCTTGCCGGACACAAACATAATTTGTTCTTCGACCTCTATTTTCTCTGTCGGAATCGGCTCGTCGATATGCTCTGTCTCCCAATCCTCGTATTCAGCTATGTCTTCTTCTTCCTCTTCCTCGATCTCCTCCTCGACCACAACTGGTTCATAAAAATATTCCACCTCTTCATCCGGGATAACGTCGACTTCTACCTCTTCTTCAACCTTTTCCACTTTCTCTTTGCGGAGGGCGAATCCAAGACCTGCAAACGCGCGCCACTCTACACCTCGACCGTACTCTCCCGGAGGAGTGAAACGGGAAAAGCCCATGCTTCCACCGACGAACCCGGAAACGTTATGACGAATTCTGAATAAAACTCCCCCCAACGCTTCCATGGGTAAATCCCGCGCTGAATCTCCGGTGCGGGTATCAGCCGATGCCAACAGTGGAACCACACCCGTCGCCTCGATGCCTAGCCCGATTGAGTCGATAAACCAATAGGATGCTCCAACTCCCCAGGTCAGTTCGTCATTTACCTCGAGCAGAACATCCTTGGAAACCGGATCCAGGACAAGTGTCTTTTTCCTGTTTAGATATCCGATGTCGATTCCTGCAAAAAAGGATTTTGTACGATATTCCGCCAACAGAGCTCCATGGCCTGTAAAGCGGCTTTCTCCATTGAACGTGCCCTCGTCGCCGAAAGGAACTCCGAGAGTCGCTTTTGCGCCGAAGGTGAAACCTCGGATTCCCCAAATGCGGAATTTGAAACCCAGCAGGGAATCAGATGCAGTGACGGTTTGAGGCCAACGATTCATGATCGATGCCGGATCATTTGCAACGAATCCGCCCGATTCGGCGCGTTCAAAAGGCTGCCCCAGCCATTGACGTGAAAACGGGATGTCCAAAAAAATCGACATAAACGAAGTGACTGCGACTGTGCTTTGCAGGTGCACAACCAGGGCATAGTCAACCGCCGGAGTCAAACTCCCTTCGTTCAAGGTTGAAAACTCGAAGCCGATCGGCCGTCTGGAAAAGTGAGATGTCAACTTGAATTGCCATTCGCCTTTGGCAGGCAACTTCGCTCCATCAACGGTGAAAAGGCCGTACTTGTCGACTGCGGGACTGAAGGTTCGCGCGTTCATGGCACGGTCTCTCACTTGAGCGACACCTTCCGCGGATATTGCCGTCAAAACCAGCAGAAGCAGCACGGTAAGCCATCTTGGTTTCATCTGCATATTGTTACTCTCCGCTCCAACGGTCATCGAAAGCTTCTCTTGAATCGAGGAGGTCATTTATTCGGGATACATGAACTGAATAAACAACGCTCCTTCCGCGGATCCCCCGATTCTGACCTCATCCCAACTAGCCGATAGTTGATTGCAGGTTGAATCGGGAGCATCCTCCGAGCAACGTCCATAGTATGTTCCGAGGCGCGCTCCGGGAAAAAACACTGTTCCCCGTACCGACCCTGTATAATCGTACGGCCCGCCGCCGTCGGCCCAAACCACTCCCGGTTCGGGATCATTAAACACCACCATGTCATCTTTTATCCCCATGTAATAGGCATCCCTGATCTTGTTGTCACTGTTATAGGGCACCACCCCGTCGATGAAATCCAGATCGTCGAACTGAGAAGCAGGTTGCTGCGCGAAAACTCCGATCCATGTGCCGCAAGAAAGCAGCGTAGATCCTGCCGGACAGCCGGCGGCTTCAAGGTTATCCTCTCCGATTTCATCAGTCCATATTTCCACCTGCTCATGGGTGGCACCGTATGCCATGAAATTGGTGATATTCGTTCCCGCTGAAGCGGCGATAGGCAATCCGGTAAACGCGAAAACCCCGGGATCAGTCCGCGGGTCCAATGGAACACAGACGCCATCATTTACTACGCAGTCTTCAACAACAAGCCCGATAAAACCTGTCGCAGGTACTGCAATATCCGTGGCGCGGAATGTTCCATTCCTTGGGTTGACCTCGGATATCGAAAGAGGATCCGTATTTGTTCCGGTTGCAAAACCCAAGGCGTCAAAGACGAGCACCACGAGATGAGTAGCGTCCTCGGTTGCTTCTTCATCTGCAATTATTGTCGAAGCGAAAATGTTGGGATCATCAGGGTCGACAAGGTAACGAACCCAGCCGTTGACGCAAATATCACCATCCGATGGTGGGCAGTCGGGTGGTGATTCTATATCTTCAACCGGCTTTCCCACGCAAATGAACGTCAGGTATCCATCTTCGTCTTCGAAAAATTCCACTTCCGTGTATGGACCGCAGATTTCCTGCACAGGCACACACTTTGTGCCGTCCCAGACAGTGTTCGGGCCGCAGTGTTGGCGGGGATCAACATCGGGGTCGTAGTTGATGGCCACGCACTTTCCGCCTTTTTCCACTGTTCCCTCGGCGCACTCCAGTTCATCACATCCGTTCAATGCAAAAAACGCCGACAAGAAGAACAACATGGTGAGGATCGAATTCATTCTGGTAAACATGTCAAATCTCCAATATTTTTTGTCTCTGTTTGCGGGCGGTTTCTAAAACTGAATGGGATCCCTGTCCAAATCATTAAAAATTGACAACATTGCCCGCAAGGATGAACCCATCGGATTCACCATGACTATGTGAACCACACCTCTCCTGGAGGTTCTGTCGATAGAGCCGATTCTGCCTTCACCGGTTACCGGATCTCCCTCATCCGCTATCAGAACCACCTGGCCGGTTTCGCCGGGAGGAAGATTCTTGTTGATATTTTCAGCGGAAAGACGCTCGGTATCCTTTTCTTTGACGATGAAGATACCGGTCAAATTGTTGAGCTTGCCCTCGGAGATCAGACTGATTCCGCCGATGGGTCCTCCTGTTCTCGGATCGTTTCCATCCAATACCCCGTAGAGACGCCCGTTCAAAGGCAATGTCATTTGTATAACACTGGCTATGAAAAAGTCAGGATGAAGCTCTTTGCAAAAAGCTTCGACTTCGTCTTTCCTTAAATTGCACCAGTTGAGCTTTTCAAGAGGGTCCTCGATCGTCGCGTCGTAGAACAGAGAGTCGGGCCATTCAGTCATTCCGGCTATATCATATGCGTAAAGATGGTTGTACCCGTTGAACGCGGTGGAATCATTTGTCTGTTCGGTAGGAGCAACCGATACCGAAGCAAAAAGGTTGGTTCTCAACGCGTCGAATCTCTGCATGTTGATATATTGAACCAACTCCCGCAAGGTAGGTTCGTCGTTCCTTTCGACGTAATCTTCGCAAACCCTCTTGTCAAGTTCCTCATCGGACAATCGAACGTGACGGAAGCGATCGGGAATAAACTGGAGACACGGACTTCTCGTCTGCGCTGCCGGCTGAATCAAGAAATTCTTGAGCCTCAGATGCCCCCATCCACTGATGACGGCATACATCTCGTAATGAGAAAAATAGCCCGGGTCTCCTGGTAAAAGCCCGGGTGTGGGCAGCACCAGGCTTTCATGGGTGACACCGACTCCCGGGTTGATATTCATTTCGATCCGGCTCCCGTCAAACGTTTCCACGCAACCGACGGCCGCATATGACCCAAGGATACAAAAAACCGCCGCAAAAAAAGATCTTCTTCCTTGAAGCAACAAGACAAGACCTCCTATTTCAACTGTGCACGTCTTTCGGACCACCTATTTAACACCACATCAGACACCGGCTCCGCAAATGCCACGAATCAACACTATTTTCCATGTCAGAGAGTCAGCCCCACAAGACAAATGGCCCATAAACCCGCTATGCAAAGCTCTCTAAAAAAGCTCATCAATAACGTTTAACGCCATCATTAAGAATGCGCAAATCTCGAATAACCACACAAAAACCAAAATCAACCGTTGAGAAAATGTAAGCCCTAAACACAAAATTTACATGGCTAAATGTTGCGTTGTCAAGATAAAAAAAGTCGAATTACGTTTTTTAAAAGTGTTTTTTACAAACTGAAAACCTGCGTGAAAACGGAAGAATACCTTTAGGATTAGCGAAAAAATCGACGAGGTCCAAGCAAATGAAGCTCGAATCACGAGTGAGTTTTTCACGAACGGGTCGGCATGAATGGACGCGTTGCTATTTTCTTACCGCTCTCCACTTGCCCTGTTGCACTTCAACACCTTCCACTGTTTTGGTCACGAATCGGCCTTCAACCCTATCACCTTTAACTGTGCCGTGAAAAACTGAGAGTATTTCTTGCCCATCCGGCGCTTTGTAGGGCCCGATTTCACCACGAATTTTGTTGCTTCCAGCAGAAATGAACTTGATGGCCAGGGGTGTGGCTTGATCGGGATCTCCCGCACTCATGATCACCTGTCCTTCCGCTATTCTCGTTCCCCTGTACAACGTAAAATTGAGGGTTCCTTTTCGGCCGGCACCTTCTGCTTCGTACACCCCATACCAATTCCCGGCGATGTCCATCAAGTCCGGATCTTCGCCTTTAACCACGACTGTTTTCTGGTCCGTGGAAGCGCAACCCAAGAACAGAACTGCGATCAATGGAAAAATACTTTTTTT
>SLPX01000123.1 GCA_007131745.1 Myxococcales bacterium | reverse complement strand
TCTTCGTACGTTTACGAACGGCACTCTCAAATGGATTGGTTGTCCGGGAGATGGCTGCCACCCGACCCAATTTTTCTGCAATGATACGGTGAACGGGATAGAGTTCGGAGCGACTAACGGGGTAGGGTTGCGGGCGTTGGTGGACCCGGGAAATCAGCTCGGCGATACGATACCTGATTCTTTCACCGGTGATTGTGCGACCGTGGATACTCCGCATTCAATCAGCAATGCACCCGATTCGAATCATAATGGTATGCCGGGTTGCCCCGCTGATTTCTTGTGTCGCGCACTGGGTTATAGTACCGGGTTCATAGTGCGTGAGAATCTTAGCGAGAATTGGTGTCCGGAACCTCACGCTCTCTCTCCCACCGAGTGGACTTCGGATTTTGAATGGTCCGATGGCTACGGCATTGAGTACGAGTGCGTGTTCTAGCCGGAAAGGGTTATTGCGCCGGCTCGGAGGATACGAGGAAAAAACTCCAAATCAAATTCGTAGTGGGGAAGTTGTACAAAGGTTTTTCAGAGTGGAATTTCCGTGCTATAAACCCGCCGGGCCAATCGTGACCCCACTTTGCCAAGGTGTATAGAGCCACGGTTTTGCGTTTGTTTTGGATTTCGTTTTCTTCATCCGTACACCATGTCCGGAGTTTTACCAATCCGTTTCGGAGAGTCTTTTCCACGGGCTTCTTCGCGCAACCGTTGTTCGAGTACCAGAAGCGGGCCGACTCCGAGGCCGAGTCGAATCTGTATGCGCCGGTTGTCTCCTGCCCGCGCCCGCCACGGTAAGGCACGGATTCGTCTTGTTCGCCGTGGAAGATGATCACGGGAATCGGCTTTCCCGGGGGGACCGGGCGTTTATTCTGCCGCACGTTCGGGTGTTCGCCGCCGACCGAGCCGGCAACGACTGCGAGAGCCGCAAACACATCGGGATGCTGGGATGCTATCCGGTGCGCCAGCATTCCGCCGTTTGAATAACCTGCAAGGAATATCCTGCCGGGGTCGATTCGAGCGCGGCGCTTGATGGTATTTACTGCTTTCATGACGAAACCGACATCATCGATGGATGTAACCGATGCTTTTCCGCAACAAAAGCCGGCGTTCCAATGTTGGAGCAAACCGAACAATCCGATTCCGTTCGGATACATGACGATGAAACCTTTCCGGTCGGCGAGTTGGTTGAATTCGGTTCGTTGTACCGCCTTTTCGTCATTGCTGAACGCTCCGTGGAGCATGACCACGAGCGGATAGACACGCGTGGGTCTGTAACCCTTTGGGAAATGTATCATGAAGCTTCTTGCCTGGCCGTCAGGGGTGGTCACGAAGTGCCTGTAGTCTCCCGGTTCGGGAGCCTCCTCCCATGCAAGCTGGGGAAGCGGAGTGGTGCAACCGGCAAGGGCAAGCGCCAGAGAAGCTGCTATGATGGTCATTCGCGAAAACATGGCTCGTTTCCTCGTTGGTTTTTCCATCCATGAGAGTCTCCGGACAGGGGGTGATTTTGCAAGTTGTATCTTCGGCTGCATTGGAAGTGTTTGTAATCAAATGAATTTGCATGGATTCTTGCGCTGTAAAAGCTGCTCTTCGCCGAAACGAGAGCATTGACACGGGGTGGAACATGGACTCAAAATGCAAAAGTGTTTGGAAGCGGCAAGGATTCGGATGAACAAAAAAAATAAAGAGGATTCATTGGGTAAAAAGGGTTCGTACCTGGGCACGGAAATCGATGAAAAGTGGTGGAAAAGATGTTCCAAGTATGGGTTGTTGGCTCGGGGTAGCGGAACGTGGGGTTTTGAAGATGAGAGTTTCTTTTTTTTAAGACATCTTACGCGGGAACCCATCAGGATACCATACAGGGAAATACGGGAGGTGAAGACCGGGAAATGGCATTCAGGGAGATGGTGTTTCGGGTATCCGATTATGAAAATCATCTGGGTCAAGGATGGCGTGACGCTGAGTTCGGGTTTTTTGGTGTCCAAGAAAATTGATGATGTTTCCGAACTGATGGCCGACTTGAGAAGAAAGATCGAAGATCACGAAACAGTAACACAGGGTTGAAATCATGCTTTTGTATAGACGGCTGTTAGACAGGGAGAAGATCACAGAAAGTTTTCGGAAAGCTTGGCGGCTTCGGGTTTGTTTAAGCTGGTTTCGTTCGGTTTTGTTTTGTTTATGCATTTCTACGGCCGGTTGCCGCTCAGGTGACGGTGGGGCGGGTACAAATGACAGTGGAGTAGATGCAAGTGACGGTGGAGGCACACAGGAGTTGGATTCAGGAGTTGAGATTCCGAATAAAGACGGGGCGGTGGAAGAAGATGAAAGACTGCTTTTCTACTCGGAATTAGAGGGAAACGTTTCGGTGGTGCACCCTCAACCTTCATCCACTTCACAATGGCGTTTGTATTTCGAGGGGTTCGATGATGTCACGGGATATGATTGGACTTCGGATTTTCCCCAGGACGAGGATTTTCCTCCGTTGAGCATTCTTTGCCTCGTGAGAGGTTCTTCGGAATTGATCGGAGATGATCCCGCCAGGATTGAAGATCCGCATGGGGATCTCTATGGCACGACAGGATTTGTAAACGCCCAGGTCGTGGAGCATCCCGGAATTCACGGCGAACCCAATCGAGTGCTTAAGTTTCATGCGTGGCGGGATGATCCGGAGATGGCGGCTAACAGCAGGCTTCAGGCGAATTGGATTCCGCCCGAGCACATGCGACTGGAGGGCGGGGAGATTTATGTTGCCTATTGGCTGAAGCTTCAGCCCAACCTGTACGAGGTTCACACAGCGTATGCCGACCCGGGGGACTGGCACAGCCGATGGCGGAATATAATGGAGTGGCGGCACGATCAGGACGGTTGCGCGGATGCGAACTACAGGTTTTCTTTACTAATGGAGACATACGGTTCGGAATACGTGTTTTGGCGCTTGGGCAAGGACGACTGGAGCGTTGACACAAGGGATCGCCCGGACCTGACGCCGCCCGTTGATCGATGGTTTTTCCTGGAGGTATATACCTTGCGGCATCCGACCCAGGGACGCGTGTGGGTCGGAGTCAACGGGATGACCCTGTTTGATGCAGTGGATGTGCCCACAATGCCTCCCACGGGAGGGTGTTACAACGGGATCTTATATTACCAGTTTCTCAAACTGTATGGGGACTTGTTCAATTACCAAAACCGCATCGAGCGGGATCGGCCCCCCTATCAGTTTTGGCAGTATTATGACGGCATCCGGCTATACGATGGGCTGCCGTATGGTCACTGCGCGATCGATGGTTCCTGCCCCGAGGCCGCTGATCTTTGACACCGCGGGTTGTTGCGGCGGGAGCTTCATTGTTTTAAAATATTTTGGAAAATTGCTTTTTGGGGCGGCTGTAGAGTTGAATGCCAGTTTTGTTTCTTGTTGTCATTTCTTTGTTGTGTTTCGTAATCTTTGATATTACATTTGTATTGCAAAAATAAAGAGAAGTGCGCTATCAGGGAGTATATGTTAAACCAAATGGTCAGTGGGCGACATTACATTATTTTAAATTTAATCAGCCGAGGTGTGTCTTTTTAATACCGGTTTTCGTTTCATCGTGTTGTTGGTTTTTTTCTGCTCGAAACGAAAGAATTGTCGGTTAACTGACTGTAAGTATGTGTTCAATCGGAGAATAAAATAGAATGATAGACTTCTTTAGGGACGAACCTGAAACTGTCTGTGAAATCTTTGACGGTGCAAATGAGGGGATTCTCGTGGCGGAAAGATCTTCCAAGAGATTTCTTGTTGCAAACAAGGTCGTGTGCGAAATGTTCGGTTATAAGGGGGGCGAAATGCTCGATTTGGGGGTGCTCAACATACACCCGCCGAGCGAGCATCAGAATTTGCTGAATATTTTTGAATTGATGTCGTTGGGTGATCTTGAAACCGTCAGTGATATACTGTGCAAGAGAAAAGACGGCAGTTTGTTTGTCTCGAATATTCGTGGACGAGTCATCAGCATCAATGGAAAAGTATGCTTGGTCGGATATTTCACCGAGGTAACCCAGCGCCTGGAGGAGAACAAGGCTTTGGCAGAAATGTCACAAACTGACAGGGCCGCAAAAAACAGGATGGAACATGAATTGACAGAAATTGCGATGAAGTATCGTGAACTTACCAATATGCTTGAAACGGTTTTCGATGCAATTCCGGATATTATCGGAGTGCAAGATCTCGATCACGGGATCATTCGCTACAACCGGGCCGGGTACGAATTT
The DNA here is from genome assembly GCA_007131745.1 of Myxococcales bacterium. The sequence goes on along the minus strand of SLPX01000123.1, from coordinate 542 downwards.
TTGCAGGCCTCACCGGATGAAGTCATAGGAAAAAAGTGTTATCAGCTCCTGGGCAGAGAGACTTTGTGTGATGACTGTGCAACGGCTGAAGTTTACAAGACGAAAAGACCCACGAGAAAAGAGAGGTTTTTTACGGAGTTTTCCAAGTGGCTGGAGATCAACGCTTATCCCGTGTGTGATGAGAGCGCTCGAATAACAAAGATAATCGAACATATCCGGGATGTAACCCGGCTTAAAGAAGCCGAAGAAGAACGAATCGAATATGAAAGACAGATGCAGCAGGCACAGAAGTTGGAATCGCTCGGGATTCTTGCCGGCGGCATTGCTCATGATTTCAATAATCTTCTGGCAGGAATTTACGGGTATTTGCATCTGGCCGTATCAAAGATCAAGGATGGCGAAGAGAAGAAATATATAGACATTGCCATTAAAACAATGGAACGCGCGAAAGCATTGACTCAGCAGCTTTTGACTTTTTCAAAAGGAGGTGCGCCGCGACTCGAAACAGGGAGGGTCGACAGCTTGATTTCCGATGTCGTGGA
>SLPX01000128.1 GCA_007131745.1 Myxococcales bacterium | reverse complement strand
GCACATCATCGAACTGGAACCCGGAGCAGCATTCGGCACGGGGCATCATCCAACAACGAGGCTCTGTCTCCGTGCGCTCGAATACATCGACTCGGAAGTAAGAACCGGAACACTGGCAAAGCCGTCAAAGATTCTGGATCTGGGATGCGGATCGGGGATCCTGGGTCTTGCAGCAGCTTCACTTTGGAATGGACGGATCACCGCGGTGGATATCGACCCGGACGCACTTGAATCAGCGCGCGAAAACACTGCAAGAAACAATCTCACCGACAGGTTCAGTTTCGCTGTTGGAACTGAATCGCTGGAAAATGAAACTTTCGATCTGGTCATAGCCAATATCCGTGCTTCGGTTCTCATGGACCTGGCTTGGAAATTCAACAACTGGGTCAAACCCGAAAGCGCGGTGATCCTGTCGGGAATACTCGTCCAAGAAAAAGAATCTTTTTTAGCAACGTGGAGTGACAACGCTCCCGGTTTTGTCAAAATGGGGGATTTCGAAGAAAAAGAACATCAGCCGGAAGAGTCTTCGAAATCCGAGCCGGAAGGGCCCAACAAGTGGATCTGCCTGGTCATGAGGCAAAAAACATGAACTCGGTCCTGTGTTCTTGTTATTGAGTCGGCCCTAAGCGGTGGACAAAACACCCATGCTGAAATATACAGGATCTAATTGAGATAGGGCATATAGTGTCGAACCATGAATACGGAAAAAAACATATCGCCCGTCGGACGCGCAATGGATGCGCCGAGCAGGGATCCGAAAGAAACGCTGAGCGTGACCGTGGTCATTCCCGCGTACAATGAGGAAAACGGTATCGCCCCGGTTCTTAAAGAAATCGGAAACACCCTTGCCGAAGCAGGTGTCACCGGGGAGATAATCGTGGTTGATGATGGTTCAACCGATGACACAGCCGCCAGAGCTGAACAAGCTGGAGCCAGGGTGATCCGCCACGAAGAGAACCGGGGTTACGGAGCGGCCCTCAAAACCGGTTTCCGAAATGCTGAAAACGAAGCAGTGATCATCACGGACGCGGACGACACATACCCCTCGGAGGCGCTGCTGCAAATGCTGCCGCTCAGGAAAGATCACGACATGGTGGTCGGAGCACGGACCGGTAAAGATGTGCACATCCCATTGATCAGGCGGCCGGCCAAGTGGATGCTGAATAAACTGGCGAACTATCTTTCACGTTACAAGATACCCGACTTGAACTCCGGGCTGCGAATCATCCGAAAATCCATGGTTCAAAAATACATGGGTTTTTTACCCGACGGTTTTTCTTTCACCACGACCATTACCCTGGCGCTTCTCGTGGGAGGATACAGGGTCAAATACATCCCGATTGATTACCGCCACCGGACGGGAAAATCCAAAATTCGGCCGGTTCGGGACACGTTGAATTTCATTTCTCTCATTGTGAGGACAATACTTTATTTCAACCCCTTGAGAATTTTTGCGCCTGTCGCTTTCCTGTTGATAACAGCTGGAGGAGTGGTGTTCCTGGCGAGTTGGGCATGGCTGCCTTTGATTCTGGATACTACCACCGCTATTCTCGTTATGACCGGTGTTCAGATCCTGGTACTGGGACTTCTTGCTGATATAATTGTACGCGGGCGGCATTGATCGAGATGGCCGAAAAGAACAAACAAACATCGTCGAACACGAAAAAAAAATTATGGATCGCCGCCGGTGTACTGGTCTTGCTGGCGGCACTGGCGGAAACGGCTGCCACATTATTGCTGGCAGGACCTCCTGCATCAGATGAAGACTGGAAGAAAGCAGCCGAAGAGGTACGGAACCTTTTCCAAGAAAACGATCTCCTTCTTTTCGCGCCCGAGTGGATTGACCCTACGGGACGACTGCACATGGGGGACCTTCTGGACATCCGCCAGGTGACCAGGCCGGACGAAGCTTCGTTCGATCGGATATGGGTGGTGGGCCCGAGGGGAAAGACCCGCCGGGAGACAAGAAACGCCCGGCTCATCTCACGCAAGCGTTTCGGTTCCATTGAAGCATCTCTCTACCGCAACCGGATTGATCCCGCGCTTTTTGATTTTTACAAGGAAATCTCCGAAGCAAAAGTGGAGGTCTTAAACAAAGACGGAAGCCGGGCCGGCTATTGCCCCTACAAACCAGCGATCCAACGCCATCAGTGCGAGGCCGGTTGGAACAATGTACGGCAAAAGATAGCGGAAGTTGATTACAAACCCAGGAGGTGCGTATACGCCCATCCGGTGGACGGGAGAATTTTGGAAATCGCTTTTCCTGAAGCGATAATGGGAAGCCGGCTCGTGGTTTACACCGGGCTGGACGGCTACGACGCGAGGTACCGGGCGCGGCGGGAGGTCTATTACACGCTTAATCCCGAGAAACGGAAGGGAAGAGCGCCGGAACGAGCAGGTCCCGACAAGCTGGTGGATGTGACCATGGAAATCCTGATCGGGGACAGCGAACCATTGAAGTTGAGTCATCCCATCGACGATAAGTGGAGACGCCATGTTCTGGACACATCGGATGCAACGGGAACATCAGCGCGTGTGAGTTTTCGGATCCATACGCAATGGGCTTATTCCAAAGTCTTTTGTTTCCACGCTCAAACAAGGAAATGACCTCAAAGATCCGTAACGGCACGGTGAAACGACGAATGGAAGAACCTCGAGATAAAAAGGCAGGTCAAGACGAAAAGCGAAAACCATTCCGGCTCCGTGCTCCGGAATGGTTTTCATCGTTCTTGAAACGCCGCACTGACGCCATAATCGCATCCGCGATCGGGCTCCTGGTGTTCACCCAGCTCTTGTGGTCCCTGGAAAATGTCGGCATAGGCAGAGATGAAGGAATTTACATGACCGCGGGCCAAACCTATTGGCACTGGGTGGAAGGAGCTGATTTCAAATGGAACCGAATGAGACAACAGCAATGGCTGGATGATCATTACGGCTACAACTGGGAGCACCCCCCTCTCGTCAAACACCTCGCCGGTTTGAGCTGGCGGATTTTTCACCGCTGCAACTGTCCCGACCAACCAGGCCTGCACCGGATCGGCCACAGAGTCCACAGATACGAAAAGAAACATAAAACACTGGGACTGCTGAGTGAACTCCAGGCTTTCCGTCTGCCCACGGTGATCTTGACTTCCATACTTGTCGCTCTCATCTACCTGTTTGGAGCGGCGGCGTTCGGCAGACCAGCGGGACTTGTCGCTGCCCTTCTCTACATCACGATGCCCCGGGTTTTTTTCCACAGCCGCCTGGCTGCCTTCGACGCTCCCGTGACTGCAACCATGTTTTTTGCCGTCTTCGCCTACTGGAAAGCTCTTCACAAGGCAAGGTGGGCGATTCCGGCGGGATTGCTGTTCGGCGTAGCCCTTTCAACAAAGCTGAACGCGTTTTTTCTCCCCTTGTTGCTGGCCGTGCATTACGCATACGCCAGCCGAGACCGTTTCCGAAATCCGGCATGGGCCTCGGCCGCTCTCCTGGTAGGACTGCCCGCAATGCTGCTCTCCGCGTACACGGGCGTCACCCGAGGAAATGTTTTTGCGATCGCTCTCGCTGCAGCCCTGATGATCGCGGTTTTCTGCCTTAGAAAAGACACTTTCAAAAAACCCTTCAAGGCTGCGGGACTGACCGTACCGGCGGTGTTCTGGCTTCAGGTTTTCCTGGGCATGGGTTTTCTCTACCTCACCTGGCCGCGTCTATGGCCCGCGCCCATTGAAAGATTCGGAGAATACCTCGCCTACCACCTGCATCATGTTTATTACAACACTGAGTATTTGGGCCAAAACTACAATCTCCCCCCATTTCCGGTTTCCTTCCCCTTTGTCATGACGCTGATCACGGTGCCGGGAGTCACCTGCCTGCTTGCAATCCTGGGGTTGACGTTTGAGATGAAAAATTCCGGGAGTATTTCGTTCGGAATTCAAAAACTGAAAAACACCTTCCGCTCAAAGAGTTCTGAACCGGAAGATTCGATAGACAAGACAAACAGTGCACTGGAGACAACAGTCGATAATCCGGCAAGAGGTTTTTGGCGCCCGCTTTCAGGTTGTAAAAGAAGCGAAGGTTTCTTGGTGGGTATATGCGCCCTTTTTCCCCTGATTCTCATCAGCGTCCCTTCCACCCCCATTTTCGGCGGCACCCGCACATGGATGCCAGCAATGCCTTACATCGCTCTCCTGGCCGGAATCGGTTTTCAGACCATCTTGACCAAGGTGCTGGATTTCACCGGATGGGCTGAAAAGAAGAGTCTTGCAGCAGCGACCTGTGCTGCAGCCTGCCTGTTGGTGACGGCTCCCGGCTTTTTTCAAACCATTCATGCAGGAGACATCGCACCATCATACTACACTCCGATCATCGGCGGCCCGCGTGGGGCTGCGACCATCGGAACAAAAAGGCAATACTGGGGATACACCGCGCGCCAGGCGTTGGATTGGATCAACCGGGAACTCCCGGAACGTGCGAGACTCTACCCCCACGACACCATGGGCCTTGCACTGGACGTGTACAAAAGAGACGGACTCCTGAAAAAGGGAATACAATCCAGCGGCGGTGAATACCGTGGCGTCGCGGGATCACAATACGCAATTTTTCAACACGAAATGCACCAAGTAATGTGGGAATTTTTGATCTGGCAGGAGTACGGGACGTTCAAACCGTCCAAGGTGATGACCATCGACGGGGTCCCGTTGCTTTACATTTATGGACCGAAAAAATCACGAATGGGTCCACCCTATTTCATGGACCCTCCCCATCTCAAAAGACACCGCTGAAACAAGGTGAAAACACTCGATGAGAATG
>SLPX01000327.1 GCA_007131745.1 Myxococcales bacterium | reverse complement strand
CAACCTTTTTTGCAAAAAGATAGAAAGGAGTTCTCATGGATTTAAGTCATGCGGTAGCACAGTGTCGAATCTTCGTAGATACATGTTCTATCATGCATCAAAAATCCCAGGATTTCTTTTCAAAACTGGCGCCGATTCTGATGGCACAACAGAAGCAGATTATTATCCCTCACAAAGTTGTTTCAGAAATCAACCGATTGCAAAGTGCCCCAGCCGGCTATACAAAGAATGCCGCAAAAGCTGGGGCTGTTATATTGAAGCGTTATCTAGACCATGGTCTTCTGGATATTCGTGGTGAAAGAAACGATCCTTTTGCCGACAATGTTTTTGTTTATGTGTTTTCGAAATTCAGAACACAGTATGATTTAGCTTTGATTACGCAGGATAGAAGTCTTGCCATGCATATTCTTTTTTTAAAGGATTCAAAGACGATACATTCGTCGAAAAAACTACTTGTGCTCAAAATTGGATATAGCGGGGATGCCGAGATATGGAGAAGAGAGATTGAATACAATCAAAACAACAAAAAGGAAGCCTCTTCACCGCTTAGTCCATTTCAATTATTCAATAAACCCAGATCGCAAGCAGATAAGCCAATAGTTGCGCGGAAAATTCCTGATGTTGGTGACTATATCGAAGCCGAAAATTTTGGCAAAGTTCGCTTGCACCGAATTATTGGGGAAGGAGGGGAAGGAAAAATATTTTTAACCGATACAGGACACGCTTGTAAGGTTTATTTTGAGGAACGGTTAACAGAGAATCGACTTCAAAAACTTTTGTTGATGTCAACGAAAAAAGTCCACATTCCAGGGGTCTGTTGGCCACTTGCCATTGCCAAGAATCAATTTGGGGAATTTGTTGGTTACATTATGCCGCTTGCTGACGGCAAACCAATGCAAAAATGTATGTTTGTCAAGCCGCTACTTGAAAAATATTTTTCGCATTGGACCCGAATGAATCTCGTGGTTTTAGCCATATCCTGGCTCGAAAAAGTCATCGCCCTTCACAGACATCGTATTTTGATAGGAGACGTTAATCCACTCAATTTCTTGATTAAATCGGATCGAGAAATATATTTCGTTGATACTGACAGCTATCAGGTAGAAGACTTTCCATGTCCGGTTGGAATGGCAAATTTTACAGCACCTGAAATACAGAAAAGAGATTTTACATCTTTTTTGCGTACACCCGAACAAGAGTACTTTGCAATCGCAACGCTCTTGTTTATGATCTTACTGCCCGGAAAACCTCCTTATAGTCACCAAGGTGGCGGCGATCCGAGAACGAACATACAGAAGGGTCAATTCTCATATCCACTCGGAAAAATATCGGACAAAAAAACCCCGGATGGCCCATGGCGATATATCTGGAGTCATATGCCGTATAAGATGAAAGAAGCTTTTTACAACTGTTTTGTAGACCAAAAGCGGATTTCTCCAGAAAAATGGTTGGATTTGTTGAACAATTACAGAACGGCTTTGGAAAAAAATCATTTAGACCCTGAAGGTGAAAGCCAAAAGCTGTTTCCAACCCGTTTTAAGAAAGTTTCCGATTATGCAAAAAAAACCTATGGTTGTAGGGATGAAGAATGGGAACAATTTAATTGTTACAATTGTGGGAAAACCTTTCATTTGAAATCAGGGAAGGGTCCAAAAGAGATATGTCGTAATTGTTTTCAAATTCAAAAAAGCATTGAACATAAGACTGGTACAACGATCTATTGTTCTGACTGTGGCAGTGCTTTTCTTTTTTCGATGGGAGAACAGAAATTCTACGATAGTAAATGTCTTGAACCACCGAAGCGTTGTTTGCAATGCAGAGAAAATCGTAAACATAGCAAATCATTTGGCAAATCAAGTCAAAACAGAAAAAACACGGAAGCCGATAATGGTTCTATATGGGGCATTTTTGGTGACATTCTAAAGGACATCTTCGGATAACGGGAGGTAGAAACATGAGAACAGATTTAATCCTTAGAACACAAGATTTAATCACAAACCCAACACCGAGGGTGCCGATATGTCTTGTTTTAGATGCCAGTGGTTCTATGGGAGAAGTTGTTGACGGTAGTTATGAACGAACCGGACAAAAGTTTTACAAAGATGATCGAGAATGGGAAATTGTTAATGGCGGCACTACCCGCTTTGACTTGTTGAATGAAGGCCTGAAAGCGTTTTTCGATGAATTGTCCAATGACGAAGTGGCAAAATATTCTGCCGAAATTTCTGTTGTGGCTTTCGCCGGAGCGGCAGAAAATATTATGGATTTTGAATCTATTTCCAGGGTGCATTTTGTTGAGTTAAGCGAAATGCCACATGACGGCACCAATATTGGTGATGGTGTCAAAATGGCCCTAGAATTGCTCGAAAAACGGAAAAAAGAATATCAAGATGCTGGGGTTGATTATTTTCAGCCATGGCTCGTTTTGATGACCGACGGCAAACCTACAAAGAATAATTACAAGGACGTTGCAAAGGAAGTAAGCAGACTTGTGGAGGAAAAGCGTCTTACGGTATTCCCCATCGGCGTGGGAAAAGGTGCGGATATGCGGGTGCTTAAGATGTTTTCCCCCAAAAGGGAACCTTTGAAATTGAAAGAATTACGGTTTAAGGAATTCTTTGAATGGTTGAGTAAAAGTGTTTCCGCCACTTCTCAATCAACACCTGGTGAAACAATTAAGCTTGATTTTGAAGGAATCAAGGGATGGAGTGAATTATAACAATGAGGTCTTTAATTCGGGTTGCAGGTGCTGCCGTCCGCGGCAGATCACATATCAGGGATGGCAAACCATGCCAGGATAAGTATTTCGTGTGGCGTGGGAAGGATAAGAAATACGCTGGAATAGCCTTATCGGATGGAGCCGGTTCAAGTTCTTATTCACAGATAGGAGCAGAGTATACAGTCAAAAAGGTTATCCCTTTTGTGAAGGAGAATTTTGACCTTTATCACAGAAGTCCATTGAATGCAGGCCGTGAGATTGCGGAATATTTATCAAAAGGCCTATCCGAGGTTGCCGTCGCAAATGGCCTAAAGCTAAATGATTTGGCATGTACTCTGTTGTTTGTGGTTATTCGACGTAGAAAGAATTCTGTTCATTATCTCGCTGGGCACATAGGGGACGGAACAATTGTTTATGGGAGGGATTCCAAAGATGTAAAAGTTCTATCTGAACCGGAGAGGGGAGAGTATGCAAATACCACGATTTTTTTGACATCAAGTGAAAGCAAATCAAGAATACGAATTTATTCAGGAACATTGAAGAGGCCAATCGCATTCATGCTAATGTCTGATGGCGCGGCTGATACTCTGTATATAAAGAGAACAAGAAACCCGAACCAGGTTTATTGCCGGCAAATATTCAATTGGTGCAAAAAATATTGCAAAAAGAAGATAGCACTCATACTCCAGTGGAATTTAGCAAGTGGGGTGTTTAGAGAGGTTTCCTCAGATGATTGCAGCTTGTGCGTGCTAAAGGTCACCTAGCTATTTATTTGTTGAGAAAAATTAGGTGAACTCGACACACCGCAACGATTTGGTATAAGAAATAATTATTACCGACAGCCGTGTTCTCCCTCCTACCAGTAATTGAATCGCACAAACTGGAGTACTGCTTTGCACCGGTCTGACCAAGGGTGACCGGGACCACAGTCGAACTGACCCCACTTGCCGGTTGGAGTGCCGGAATCATCTTCACTCCACACTTCTTCGCCAAACTCGGTCGTGACGAGCCCCCTAAGCTTGAGAAATGTTGTCTTCAAAACTGACTCTCGGTCATTTGCTCTCTCATTTACCAGGCCCGCACGGATTTCTGCCACGTGAGCAAGGACACGCAGCAACACCCCTCCCTGTCGCATATGCGAACTCGCACGATGATAGAAGTCGTGTGCCAATCGAAGGTGTTCGGTTGAAGACTCAGTTCGCCCATGCTGTTCCGCCAGCATACCGATGGCTTGCAGTATCAAACCGTAGGGATGGTATTTGGGAACACTGTCATCGTCTAGAGCGGCGAACGAAATGATACTAGCGAGATTCTGGTCATGGCCGCCATTTCGGAATCGCAGTTGGCCCTTTAACCGGAGTGCGAGGACAAATGGGTTCGTTGTATCTGATGGAACTGTTTTGCCGCTCGAGCCAAGAATGCCATCTGATACTTCTTGCCACAAGGAGTCGGCTTTTTCCGCATCAGCGATGTCACATGCCAAATGCCCAAGATATACCCACTGACGCTCTTTGTCGCTAGGATCATCAAAGAGGTTCAACGCAAGCCTGAAGGCATTCTCAGCTTTTCTTTGCGTGTCCGGAGTCCCCATAAACGCCAAGATTTGGCCCATGGTGCCGAAGCACGCGCCAAGTGCCCTGTCGGGAAAGGGAACACTTTCCGGGATGCCATGAATTTCCCTCAATTGCTCGCGTGCTTCTGCCTCAGTTTCTATGAGCGGGCGGAGCAGGTCCATGGCCTCCTCATACCGGAACTGGTCCGTCAGAGTCACGGCCCGCCTGTTCCGCATTTCGCAACGCAGCGCAAGCCCCTTCTCGCCTGCGCTTAGGAGAAGTGGTTCAACCTTTTTATACTCTTCCCAGACACGTGTTGCCTCACCGGTGGCTCCAATATGATTGGCGTGAGCCAAATGAACGAGGAGCATTGAAGTGTAAGCGGTAACGGAACGGCGTTATTGACAAGAAATGATATCGATGTCTGAGCGTAACGGATTGGATTTGTAAAAACGTTTCCACAGCCTGGGAGTCAGTTTTTCGATTTCGTTCTTCGGATGATCGGCGACTCTTTGAAGGACATCGACCAAATACACGTATGGGTCGATTCCAT
>SLPX01000077.1 GCA_007131745.1 Myxococcales bacterium | reverse complement strand
TCTTTCACTGCACCACCTGAAGGAAGGCCAGACCTGGTGTTGGGTGCTGAATTGAGCGTGGTCTATGTGGGTGATCACCAAAGAGAGCTTTTCGGCGGCATCATGACCGAATGGGTGTACGACTGGAACCGGGCAGGCGGGCGGGCGGTGTTTGCGGGAATCTTCGGATGGCGAAGATTTGGTGTCGAGTGTGGATACCTTGTGGATTTTTCCGAACAAACCCCCAAACATGGCGGAGCAGTGCGGCTGTTCGCTACCACCGGGTTTATAAATTTCTACGTCAGGTACGGTTTGTTGATCAATGGTCCGGATTTCGCGGAACTGGGTGTGCAGCTAAAAATACCTTTTCCCGTCTGGGGACTTTAAACGAACCTCCGCCGACCTCACAGAATGCCTTTTTCTCGTAAAAACGATTCAATGTCCTGCCAGTATTGAGGCCCATAGTAAAAGTCGTTGTGACCCCATGAGTACTCTTTCAACGTGCTTTGAGCGGCAGCGCGATTGAGTCTTTCCGAGTGGGAAAAGGGGATGACCCGGTCTCTGGTGCCGTGCAACAAGAGAACAGGACCTTTGAATTTTCGCAGCGCTGCTAGATTGTCGAAAGGATCCAGCACGAATATCCGGGGAATAAGATATTTCGCCATCAACGCGGCAACTGAAACAAAGGGAGACTGCAAGATCAATGCGGCCGGTTTTCTTTTTCGGGCCAGCCCGCACACTACACCGGTGCCCAAAGATCGGCCATGGTAAAAAATTCGTTCAGGATCAACTTCGTGAAAACTAGCGAGAAGATCCCTGCACTTCACGAAATCGGACACGATTCTTTTTTCGGATGGCGTTCCGGCCGATCGTCCGTAGCCTCTGTATTCACACAACATAACGTGTACGCCCAGAGAAGTGTAGCCGCGGACAATCTCGTCGGCATGATCGATCAGTTCAGCGTTTCCATGTGCGAATATCACCGCGGGTTTGCGGCCGGTCCCCTTATCACTTGCATGTGTTTTTGCGGGAACGAACCAGGCTTCAACCTTTCCCTGGGGAGTGGAAATCCAAAGCTGTCGCAAGCCGGGATGCCGATCCTCGCGAAAGGGAGTCTCATTTATGGAACATCTTGGAAAGACGACACAGCGCTGTAACGCGCACGATGAAAAGAAAAAACCGGAAAAAATCCCCACGATGCAAAGAACTTTATATAGGTTTCGCCAAAAGTTCCGTTTTCTGAAAACTTTTCCCGTCTCCATCGAGTCTCCCGATATTGAGCGATAGGTTTTTGCCTGCGGTTTTCCAACACACTCTTAATGTACTTCTTTCTAAAAAGATTGCATTCATTCTTTTAAGGATGCTTTTGTCCGATCAGCGGGCCGGGGGTTCGTACGTAATGCTTCCGTCCGCTTCGTTGATGGTGATGAAATAATTCGCCGGGATGTATTCATAAGTGACTGTGGTGTTATCCAGGTCGGGCCATCTTATTGTCACGGATTCGGCCACGCAGTGTTCGCCCATACCAAAATGCTGCAGGAAATCGTTTTGAATTCCGAAATGTCCATAGCCGCCGCTGACCTCTCTTGTTTGAGTGACACCGCCGGCCGTGACCATGATACGCGCCCCGATGGCTGATACGTTTGATGCTCCGGCCCCCGCGCCGATGAGTTTGAAGGCCATCCAGTTGGAATCTTGGCCAACGTCATTGCGATAGATGTGAACCTCGGGTTTTTCCCACGTGCAGTTGGGATCCATGGAGCAGCGCATGGTTGAAGATGCAACGAAAATGTCCAGATCGCCGTCCCTGTCATAGTCGGCAAACGCTATTGCGTTGCCGTAGTAATGGTCCGCGCCGGATTTTTGGGAAACATCCTCAAAAGTGTGATCCAAGAGCTGGCGGAAAAGAAACACGTGGGTGTTCGGATAATCCGAGCATCCGATGATGATATCCTGAAGCCCGTCATTGTCGAAATCCATGAAACCCGCGGTGATGTCACCTTCATCCCAGTCAACTCTGCCCCAGTTCCTGTGCAGCCCCGTGACCTCGTTTCCGGGTCGCTCTAAAACCCATTCTTCTCCCCCTCCCGTATTTAAGAGTAATTGAGATGGGTCGGAAGAACGCCCGTGATACCAATGGCGGATCTCCGCGTTAAAGAGATCCATAGAACCGTTGTTGTTGATATCTCCGCACACAGTGGTAAAAGTCGTTCCTCCCAGGCGAAACGGCTGATCGTCGTAGCCCACCCTCCAGTATGCTGTGTCACAGTGAATCATCGGAGATCCGGGATTGGGGTCGCATTCCGGAGCGTTTGGATTCAGTTGGCAATGACAGCGGAACAACTCATTGTCCGAGTAATCCAATATGTCGTCCGCGTCAAAACCGACCCGCGGAGCGATGTTGGTAAACCCACTGCGAAAGTCGTTTTCCCAGAGCATGTTCCATCCGCGGCCGTATACTGAGACCATGATATCTCCGTCACCATCCGAATCTATGTCACAAACCGTGACCCCGTAGGTCGGTCGGTGATTCAACCCTTCCTGCACCCCGTCTCTCTGTGTTGTCAACCCCACCAGATCGGTGATCTCCGAAAACTGCCCGGTTCCGTTTCCCTGGTAAAGGTGATCCTGTTGAGCGGTGCCCGGCACCCCGAACACCCCGTAACCGAAACCCACAAAAAGATCTACGCGACCGTCTCTGTCGTAGTCGAAAAAAGCGGCCGAGGTTGTGGCTCTTCTTTCGATTGGACTGGTGTCGCTTTGTTCCGCCAATGTAAAAGTGCCGTCGCCGTTGCCGAGAAGAATCTCGGACCTGTCTCCCGGATCCTCGACGTCTGAGTCGCTGCTGACATAGGTTCCGCTGAAAATGTCTATGTTCCCATTGTTGTTTATATCCGCAAATACCGCGAAACTTGCAGCCCGCCCTGAAATTCCTTCTTCGCGGGTTGCTGTATAACCTGATTCTTCTGTAAAATCTTTGAATCGTCTCGTTCCACCGGGGCCTTCAACGTTGAGAAGCACTCGTTTGTATCTTTGCGGGGGGTCGGCTTCGAGGTCATCACGGCGAGTCTGTGTGTGATGAACGAAAAGGTCCGGATACCCGTTGTTGTTTATGTCGACAAGCGCAAGCCTATTTCCTGTGACATCTTCACCATCCGCGTCCAGGCCCGCCTCCGCTGTGACATTGGTGAAGTACGGCCCGTCTCCAAGCGGAGGCGGAATCTTGCATACCAGGTCCGGCCCCCTGCTGATTGAGCAACCCCTCGGATCACAATTCTGCTTATCTCCCGGCTTGCACACTCCTTCTTCGTCGCATTCCCCGCTACAGTATTCGGTACAGGAACAACGTGGCAAACACGCGTGCGCTGTACCTTTCTCCAGATCCATTGTGGTGCATACAAAACCCAAGGGGCAGCCCTTGCGCGTTCCGTCACCTCTGCACTCATCGAACTCAGAGGCCACACCGCATACTCCGGCAACGCACACACCTTTGTGATCCCCAGCGGACGCGCAATCCGCGTCAACCACACAACGAGCTCCGGGCGGAATAAGCGCCGAGTCGAACGCTGCGCATTTCTCTTTATCTCTACAACCGCCAAGAAGCAAAAGGCATGACAGAAACAGCGATACACTAAAGCTGCCAACCTTGGTTGAAGAAATCGTCATGCGATTCAAAGAAGCATTCATTTTTTTCTTCTTTCATGTGAACTGTCGATGCAAAAATCTTTTCTAAGAGAGGAAAACTCAAACAAGTCACATCTGCATTTCCAGACATATTGTCTAAAAATGCGCCGGCCGGCTTATGGTATCATCTCTACAGCTTCTTTTTCAAGCGAGTGAAAATTAAACCCGTGAATTGATGGGGCAGGGGGGAGTTTGAGAAGTTATTGGTTGTTCTTCTTATTCCTGTTCTTCCTGTTCTTCCTGTGCGCTTTCTTGTCTCGCATCGCCTTCAGAGCAACCTCGTCCGCCGCCGGGCCCCCAGCCGCGGCCCTCGTGAGGTCCCATTCCACGACGGCCGTATCTGTTTGTCCATTCCTTGGACATTCCATCGCGCCCGGGACCCATCCCGCGACCCGGCTCTTCTCGGCCGGCTCCCCGTCCACGTCCTTGGCCCATCCCACGTCCGCGACCGTGTCCCATACCGGGACCCATTCCCCGTCCGCTTCCTCGGCGTCTCTGCCTTGAATCGGCCGCATCAGCGTCATCGCCGCTGTCTTCTTCAGGCTGCCTTGCATCACCTTCGCTACACCCCTGTCCTCTCCCCGGCCCAAGACCTCGACCTTTGTATGGTCCCATTCCGCGTTGTCCATCTCTGTTTAGCCATCGCCTTCCTCTTCCACCCCTGCCGACTCCCATCCCTCGACCTTCTCCCCTATCCGACCCGCGCCCCATGCCTTGCCCTCTGCCTTGTCCTCTGCCACTGCCTCCGGATCCATCTCTCATTCTTCTTCTTTCCGGAGCAGTTCTTCTAGAGCGAGCGGTCCGCTCCCGTGCCTGTTGCCATTGTTCCACATACGGGCTCCACCAGTTTCCGGAATCTCTTCTTCTTGAATCCGCGGTTTCGTCATTCCGAACCCCTTCGTAAAAGTGATCGGAGTCATGCCTATCCGTCGTATCTTCGGGGGGCGGAGCAGGGGGAGGTTCACTCTGTGCTTTTGCTTGAACGGAAATCCCAAGCCAGGCGACCATCAGGAACAAAACCCAAAACCAACGTGACATGTCACGTCTACTTTTTTCTTTCATTTCTTCACTGCTCTTTAAGTTTTTTTCTTTTTTCATGTTATCTCCTACTTGCTTTTTCTATTCTCTCAGCGATTTCTTCGTTTCTTTTCCGTGTTTGCGGTCTGTCAAAAAGTGCGTCTCATGTTTCTTCCTGTTCGTGCAGTTGCAAAACACTCTCTGAATCAAAGCAACATGCGTGCCAAACAGCACAGTGAATGAGCAGCCCGCGGAAACCCATTGGTTTCAGTGCATTTCACGGTTAGGCAAAAACACCAGGTTCTTTGCAAAAGACCGTCGCCGAGCAAAGTGCACTTTTTGCACCCACCCGAACAAGAGTCCCCGTGCAACTGAGTGCAGATGTTGCACACTTCTGAAGGGAGTATGGCCTTCCTTGACCAACCCAGCTCTTGTGATATCGTTATTGTGTTATGATATCATTCTGGCAAGGATCTCGGATAAGGAGTATTTCCATGGTGCGCACGGTTATTTCACTGGATGAAGATGACAAGACATGGCTGGATCGTGAGGCTAAAAGAGAGAACATTCCAATGACGGAGTTGATCAGGAGAGCCGTTCGGGCGATGCGAAAGCAAAAAGAACTGGAAGAGATAACCTTGGAAACATTGCTCCAAAACACAAGTTCCACCTGGACTCACGGCGACGGACTCAAGTGGCAGTCAAAGCTGCGAGAGGAATGGAAGTGATGGGTGTTTTGATCGATTCCGTAATTCTCATCGACCATTTCAACGGCATGGTTCCGGCAACTCAGTTTATCCGAGATGTTTTCGACAGGTCTTGCCTCTCCGTCATAACTCGTGCCGAAGTGTTGGTGGGGTATTATCGCAGCCCAGAAGAGGTGCAGGTGAGGGCTTTGCTGGATCGTTTTCCGCTTCTTTCCATCGACGGTTCTGCAGCGGACCTGGCGGCACGGCTTCGTTGTGAACGAAGGTGGAAGCTGCCCGATGCTTTTCAGGCCGCTCTTGCAAAACTACATGGATTGAAATTGGCTACGAGAAACACAAAGGATTTCGAGCCGGATCGAGATGGATTTGTTATGGTGCCGTATACAGTTTGATAGGCAGCCATAAAAAAGAGCGAGCATGAAAAGAACAATGCAGAGCCAAGTAGGACTCGCACGAAAACAAGGATAATGATGATGGAAAACATGAATAACAACGAACGAGCCGTATTGGCCGGGGGCTGCTTTTGGGGGATGCAGGAACTTATTCGCAAGCTGGACGGAGTATTGCAAACGCGCGTTGGTTATACAGGCGGAGATGTCACTAACGCGACTTACCGAAATCACGGGACACACGCTGAAGGGATCGAGATAATTTTCGATCCCGAAAAAATCACCTACCGGAAACTTTTGGAATTCTTTTTTCAGATCCACGACCCGACGACCGTTAACCGGCAGGGAAACGACATCGGCCCGAGCTATCGCTCCGCGATTTATTACTTGAACGAGGAGCAGAAAAAAGAGGCCCTTCGCACCATAAAGGATGTGGACTCCAGTGGACTCTGGCCCGGCAAGGTGGTTACACAGGTGGAGCCTGCGGGTGATTTCTGGGAGGCCGAACCCGAACACCAGGATTACCTTCAACGTATTCCCGACGGCTATACATGCCACTTCCCTCGTGCCGACTGGGTCTTGAAAGTGGTTGATTACGATTCGAGTCAGTGATCGATCGGTCATAGGACCGATACAGGGCAGGCTATTCCAGCGTCATGACGGTCATCATGAAATCAAGGAAGTCGGTCATCCGGTATGCTTTGTCATCCGCCTTGAAATGGCCGGAAACTATATCCGGATGATCTTGACCTCCTGTGAACTCAATGTACGCTTCAACAAAGGTCAAGTTGGATATCACATGGCCGGGAGCGTTAACTTCACCGTTGATGTGCATGGTCTCCACGTTTTCCCCGTCGAATGTTGCAGCCACTTGTAGTGAACCGTTGAGCGATATGTCATCGTCTTCATCGGGTTTGAATCCGTTGAGAACTATCGAAATTTCGTCTTTCTCTTCATCTATCCATTCCACGATCAATGTTTCAACCGGCGGTTCCGACTCTTCCACTATGAATCTGTAGGAAATATCGAAAATCAGCTCGAATACGTTCTGAGTGGTGTGGACCACGAACATCGTGTGTATAAGACTTTCAACACTGTACTGTATCCCGTCGGCGATCATAATGCCATAAGACGCGGAAGGAGGACTCTCCGGCCCGTCACCCAGTTCGATGCCGAACCCATCCAGTTCGATAGTGTCTAAAACGTATTCCGACAGATCCAGTACGCCGTCAAGTCCCAGGAAAGTGATGTGTCCTTCTCCGTCCAGGGTTATGTCGACGTCGAGCGAACCATCCAATACAGGCGCGCTCTCGTCGGGTTGGAATCCATCAAAATCAATCTTGAGAACATCCCCTTCATCGGAAATGGTCAAACCATCTTCGGGATTTGGATCTAGATCCTGGTTGTAGCGCGCCGTGATTTCGAACACCATGTCGACCATGCCACGCATCGAAAAGACAACTTCCGCGGGTTCAAAGTCGGCAAATTCGATTTCTCCGTTTTCGTTGTTGTTTCCGTTTTCGCCGTTTGAGCTGTCACACCCGATGGGCATTGCCATTAATAGAACCGCGGACAAGGTTAGAAGTCGGAACTTTTTCATGAACATTTTTACCTCCAATTTTTAGACAATTCTTATTGCTCACCACACCAAACAAGGTGGAACGCGCTTTTATTTCCTGGCTCATAACATCTGCGCGGTGCGTTTGCAAACAATGGTTCACTGAACGGAGTTCTCGGTATTTGCAGCAAAAGGTTGTAAAACAGGGACTTTTGAAAGAATATTATCGGGGAAAATTTCAATGACGGGAGTCAAAGTGCAACATCTTGAAAAGAAGAGAAGTTGGTCGAGTGCAACCATTGAAAGCAATGGTCCGTGGAAATGGGCTGCGTGGTTTTTCGCTATAATGAGCATGATGGTCGGTGGATGCAGGAATTGCGGAGATCAAACAAAGGATGGTGAGAATGACACACGTGCTGGACACGACAGGAAAACCGGGATTACATGGATAAAGATTCCGGGCGGTGAATTCCAGATCGGCTCCGAATCGGGCCGCCCGAATGAAGGGCCACCCCAATGGGTCAAGGTCAACACCTTTCGGATGGCGAAGACCGAGACAACCGTAGTGCAGTATTTGCGGTGTGTCGACGCCGGCGGGTGCACCGATTTGCAAGGGGGAGCGCCGATATTTAACTGGGATAGGCCGGGAAAGGAAAACCACCCCGTAAACGGTGTCACGTGGAGACAAGCCGTGGACTTCTGCGAGTGGGCCGGAGGGAGGCTTCCAAGCGAGGCTGAATGGGAATACGCTGCCAGATCGGGCGGCAGGAACGTCACTTATCCATGGGGAGATGAAAAAGCGACCTGCAAATACGCGGTCATGCATGAAAAAATACCCGGCTGCAGAAAAGGGCGGACATGGGAAGTTTGTTCGAAAGAGGCTGGAAACACAGTACACGGGCTGTGTGATATGGCGGGCAATGTTTGGGAATGGGTACAGGACGTGTATCACGAGAACCATTACGGCGTGCCCGAGGACGGAAGCGCTCGAATAGGCCCGGAAGGGTCGACCCGGGTGTTGCGCGGGGGAGGCTTTGATACGTCGTTCTACCTTCAGGCGACGACCCGGATGGAAAGCAATCCCGACGATGATCTTAACCCCAACCGCGGCTTCCGGTGCGCGAAGGACGGCTGAATGAAAAAATAAACGGAAACAAACGAATCAGTACGCCCACTTCGGATCTCTGTCTTCAAAGGAGATGCCGAGCCAGCGTCTTTGAGAGCGGCCTTCCAGGATTCTGAGCCTGAGCAATGTGTCCTGCCATCTCCCGCCGGCTTCTCCCGCTACCCGGGCGTAGGCCTCGCCGACGGTTTCATTTCTGCCGCTTTCGGCTTTTTCATACCATCTGCTCATCACCCTGTCCCGGTGATCGCCTGCCTGTTTTATAACATCGGAATATGCTTTACGCCGGATTTCAGTTGCCTTTTTGTCCGACGGGCGGAAAAGAAGAGCAGCACGTCTCGGGGGGAGATCGTTAGCCATGGCATCAACGTATTGTCTGCCCCATGCGTTAAACTCGGCTTTTTCAGGAACCCATCCGGCCTCACTCCGAAGAAGAGAGTTCATGGTGAGCTTGGAATAGTGATCCGGCTTTCCAAGCACGTGCATGCGGGTTTGGGGACGCGCGTGGGCGAAGGCTCGGTCGCTCAGGATCTCCCTGTATGCTTTGACCGTTTGACCCATTTTTGCCGGGTCTTTCGAAAAGTTCTTTTCAACTGCTCTTCGTTCAGTTGCGTTCAGGTTGCGGTATCCACTGCTCGAAGCAAGAATCGAAAGATTGGTAAATGTTTCTTTTGCGGGTCCGAGATTCCGGGCTGCTCGGATCATGTCCAGCCTGGCTTCCGTGCTGAGGGCCTGGTAATCAGCGCTGCCGGAAAAGTTTTTGTATGCTTTCATTGCTTCAGGTTTTTTTAAGAGATCTTTTTCGAGCGCAGGTTTGGCCTTGTCGTACGCTGCATTTACAGTATCAGCCTTTCGAAGATTCGGCTGCACAGTGTTTAGAGATTGATTTATTATTCTGCCGATTGTCATTTTCTTTCCTCCTCTGTCCGTTTCGGGGGAATTGTGTTGAATATTTAGAAACGTTCAGCACGCGGATGCGTTGCCGGTTGCCGTAACTTCCGCTTTGGTTAAATTGTGTTCGCTTTCGGTCGTTTTCTCAAAGCACGTGGACGAACAGGCTAGAGTGCGTCCTGCTGCTATTGTCAGCGCAAAAAAGAGTGCAATCCCCAGGTTCACTGTCATGGCGCCCATCCATGAAGCTTCACTCACCTCGGGCAGGCCCGAAGCCAGGAAAGCGATCACAAGACCTGTGTTTGCAAGAGGAACGGGGAAAGCACTCGCTATAGCTCCACCGGAAAACACCGCCCGCAAAATTCTTCCAGGCTTTTTTAGAAAAACAGCGGGAATCAAGAGGAGAAACAAGGGAAGAAGCGCGACCCTCATGACAAGAGAAGCCGTAACGGCCGATTTCTCCAATGACCTCAGTCCGCGGCGCACACTTTCGTTGCGTTCGTAATCCGTTCGGGAAATCTCGCCTCTAAAGGCTTTGCCGTTGTCGTCGGCCTGCCCGAATCCGTGGTACATGGCTGAGTGGTCATGCTGATCCTCGATTACTTCTTTCAGTTTGAAAACCGGAATTCCCTCGACTATGCGGGTTTGCAGATCACAAGAGCGGACATCACCATCTACAACAGCAGGAATTACATAACGGTGGATATCTTCGATTTCAGTCCCGACTTCTTGCGGACAATCCAGGGTGTTAACGTAAAATCCTCTTGGAACGAGCCAATAAGCCGACATCCCCAAACAACCCACCACGGTTAAGACCTGGTAAAGTCGCCTATGCTTCAAACCGGCCCGAAATGCAGCCGGCATGAAAGCCAAGACCAGGCCCAAGCCTGCCAGGAACACGAAAAGGAAGGGCAGGTCACCCAGACCGAAGTCGTACACCTGAGGCATAGTGTCCTTGCCGGTAAATGAGGATAAGACCCATAATCCGCCAAGAGATGCAACAAAGGCTCCGATAGCTCTCAGGGTTGGGGGGATCTTACGCATGAGTGCGAGTGCAAAACAGCCGACGGTGATTACCAGGCCGGTTGTAAGAACACCTACGTCCGGCATGCCGGCCATTGCGATTCCTGCTGCAAGGACTGTGAGCGACAAGATTCCCATGATCAAGAGCACGCATCGCAGAAAAAATTCGTGCCTTGAGACACCTTCTCCACCCGCTAATTTGCGTAAAAGTTTTCCAAAGAGGCGCGGGCGTTTTTCCTTTTTCCCTGAATTTTTGGTGAGGTTTTCAGAAGATTGTTTTGTTTTGTTTTTTGATGTTTCCATTATTTTTCTCCATTTTTTGTTTCATCCATCTCGTGCAGCCCTGTTTTCGGATTCGTGATTGATTTGTTGCGGAATTTTTTTCTTTTGCTTCAAGTCTTTGTTTTTAGGGTGGTTTTTGGGGGATTTGGTTTGGAAAGCTGCAAAAGAGCTTTTGCTAACCCAATATCTTGATGTTCAGGATCCGGTAGGGGGAATAGTCGATTGCGTAGGTGTCCGCGTCTTTTGTTCGAAGCGTCCCGATTGGCCGCTCCAAAAAGTCCACCAGACTTACTTCACTTGGTTTTTTCATCAAATTGAGAAGGGCGGTGCCTCTACGACCAGCGGTTTCATGGACGCGGATTATCACACCCTCATCTTTTTGCGAAGGCGCGATCCAGGAAGGTACGAGCGAGCCGATTTTGTCCAGCCACAGGGGAGAAGGAGCGGGCTTGGCCCTGCTTATCACCCTTGGGCCGAATAGAGTTTCCGCCCGCGCAGGGGTGGAAACGCGACCTCCTGCGGTTAACGTGAAATGGCGTCCCACCGCGAACCTGATCATATGACGGCCCCTGTCTGCGTGCGGATCAGGGTAAGTAGGTGATCGCAGAAGGCTGAGACCCAGGTTGCCGTCCCGGCAGGAAAAGCCGTACTTGGCTTCCGTTATAAGAGCGAGCCCATCCCGCTCTCCCTCGTCGAAAACCGCGGCCCAGCGGGATCCTGGAACTTCCCACATGGCGTCGTCAATATCCGAACCCGGTTTTTGGGGCCGCAGCACTGAGCCGAACGGGCAGCCATACCTGGCCGAACGGCCCATGTACCGAGTGAAAACGTGGTACTTCAACAAGCGATGTGATTCATTCCAATTCACATCCATTTCTATCATCAAGTCCGGATTTCCCGCTTCAAGAGCGAAACGAACGGTCGCGCTGCTCGCATCGCCGATTTTCACCCTGCCTTCGAGTACTGCTCTCACCGGACCTTGTTCGATAATCCGAAGCGCTCCGCATCCACCCAGCCGCACACCCAGTTCAAGAGTGTGGCGGTCGATATCCCATGCATCCCAATCAGCAGGATGGTCCGGGTACAGGACCAGGTCCGCGGGTTCCGAGAATTGCAGTTCTTTTCCATAGACATTCAGGCTGCACAGCCTTCCTCGATCGTCAAAGGATGCTCTTGTCAAACCGTTATCAAGGGACCCTTGGCTAACGCTCCAAGGGATGTCCGGAATGCTTTTCCGGCCTTGTTCAAACGGTTCAACGGTCTCCATGGGTCCCGCCGGCGCCCAACAGAGAATCTCCTTTTCGTTGTTCAGATTGACGTTTATGGGCCGAGTTACAGGTAAAAGCAGGGGGTTGAAAAAGCTCACCCCCCCGTTTGGGAGGATTCCCCTTGATTGTTCGAGTTGTTCTGCGGCTTTTGCAAACTGGGTATCAGCGATGTTTTTCATCTCGGGTCCGAGTTCTTCATAGACCTCGGTGCAAGAGGATCCGGGAAGCGCGTCGTGAAACTGCGCAAAGCAGACGCGCTCCCATGACGAATCGGTTGACGGTCCATGTCCCAAAATTGCGTCCGCCCCTTCTCTTGCCTGTAGAGCTCGCTCAGCGCGCCGGTAGTTGTATTTGAGAGCGGCCTGCGAGGTGTGAACTCCACGGTGGTACTCCAGGTAGAGTTCACCTTCGTATGTTGGCAGATGATCCG
The DNA here is from genome assembly GCA_007131745.1 of Myxococcales bacterium. The sequence goes on along the minus strand of SLPX01000077.1, from coordinate 31,551 downwards.
CAAAAGATCGCAACTCTTTGAAGAAATCCTCCACCTTGGTCCAGCTGGTTTTTGGAATGCAGGCCAGGTCGGAAAAACGACGGGCCCTTTCGCACATCGCCTCGGTCGGCCCGCCGCCCCCGTCGCCGAAACCCTGCGGCAGCAGGGTTTTTGGAAAAATGCCGGTCTGCCGCTGTTTTTCCACTGATTTTACAAGGTTTTCAGGGTCAACAGTTCCTGTGTATGTTGTAGGGCAAAGAAACGAGAGAACCTTTGAGCCGTCGGGTCCGCGCCACCAAAATGCGCTGTGTGGAAAACGATTCAACGCGGACCAGTTCAACTTGGTGGTAAAAAAGCTGTCCAACCCGGCAAGATTCATGATCTGCGGCAAACAATTCGAAAAACCGAAAACATCGGGCAGCCAGAGTGTTCGGCAATTTTCTCCCCCGCGCAAAGACGCGAATTTTTCTTGTCCGAGGACTATTGTCCTTACGAGGCCTTCACCACAGGGCAGGTTCACGTCGCTTTCAACCTCCATTCCCCCGGTGGCTTCCCACTTTCCTTTGTCAATGAGCGAGCGGACCTGCCGGATCAATTCAGGCTCAACATTTTCGACCGCCCGGTAGAGAGCGGCCTGGCTCTGAGTAAATAAAAGCTCGGGGTAACGTTCCAAAAGTCTCACTGCCGTTGCGATTGAATGAACGCTTTTTCGTACCCCCACTTTTTCCGGCCAGAGCCATACCGGATCGATGTGGCAGTGACCGCAAAGAGCGGCCTCCCCCTGCCAGGGTGTTGTCTTGAGCCGGCTGTACATTTCGTCGACAAGCTCACGTCCATGGGTCGCGGACCCGGTTTCAAGAGAGTCGCAGACTCGATCCAGTTTTTCCAAAAGGTATCTCAAAACCACGGGGACCTCGACCGGATCCTCCATGTATTTGCCGTCGTCGTCCGATCCTTCGCGCAAATGCTTTTTGACCAAAAGATTCATCAGATCGGCCAGGCAGCGCACATCCCAGTAAAAATCCCAACAGTCTTGGTTCCGCAGGCACAGTTGGGCTCCGTCGAAGCGGCAGCCGAATTCATCAATGCGTTTTTCATTGGCATCGGCCATGATGCCGGTCTCATAAACTCCCGTGTCCATCCATAGTTCGCATTCATCATCCGGAACCACGCAGTATCTGTGCGCCACGTCGATCCCGGCCCAGGGAATTCCGCGGTGATAAACAGTGGTTTCACCCCCGCTGTTCCAGAAAAGAACCCTGTTTCCGCGTTCATTCACCCCCGCTCCATTGATTTTCACCTTGAACCACCGTTGCTTCCACGTGTTTCCGGGTCCCCCAAACAACTCTCCTTTTTCAACCCGCCTCATGGGCTGTTGTTTTGCCTTTTCCAAGGACAAAAAAACGTCGTTTAGCGGTCCGCCCATAACCTCCAGATCCCGGTCTTCCAGCCATATCTTTTTGTACAAGTCCTTCAAAACTTTTTTCACCCGCAACACCACAATCTTTTGAAAACGGCTGCGAAGGGAATAACCGGTCATGTTCTTTCTCCCGTGACTCTTTCGTATTTCTACCGTGGAAGCCAGATGTACCGGGGTCGGCATTCGTTGCCGGTCAACATTCCCGGCGCTCTTTCTCCCAGGTCTTCCACCCTCCGGTACGCCCTCGTCAATCCGGGGAATTGGTGTGTAAAAGTCCGGTCGTGAATCACCGTGGACCATCTTTGTTCCAAAAATGATCTTCTCAAACTTTCCATGAACCGGGCCTTGATTTTCTTGTCTCTTTCGGGGTCTTTGGTGATGTAGCTCGCCCAAGCGTAAGCGTCGTTTATTCCCATTACGTGCAGATGCCCCCGGCCTCCAGCTATCACGTTGTAATAAGGGTGGTAGGGAACGAATACATCCGGACCCTTGCTTTTCAGGTAAGACACGAACCGATGTGCTGCATTCACATCGTCTACTGAAGGCACCCCTGGAGCCGGAGCGAACCAGGTTGTAATAACCTGCGCCGAAAGAATCCCCAGCCCGGCGAGTCCCAGAATCGGCCCAATCCATGAAGGTCCGCCTTTGGAAAACTTTTCGCTGGAATGGTTTTCGGGTTTCTCTTCAACCAAAGGGTTTTGTGAGGTCCACAGCCGGGGTGCCGGAATGCGATATCCGGCGGACCGATCTCTTCGTCCCCCGCCCAACATGCCCGCTACATCCACTACAGCGACAGCGCCCATGAGCGCTCCAAAGAAAACAGCTGGAATGTACGCGTTGTCGTATGCCCCCTGGGTGGCGCTTCCCACCACCGCAACCGCAGCCCCGCAACCCGACAAGAGAAATACGAAGAGTGCATCCTTTGAAATCCAGCGTTTCATCAACGCAATAATCGGCCATGATACAACCACGAAAAATACGGGGAAGCCCCAATTCATAAGCACCCGGGGAGTTTCGGGCCACACGCGTTCCCACAGGAATTCATGGCTCTGGTGAAGCTGGTACACGTATATCCAAAACCACCCGTCGGTCAGGCGCTGGCCCAGAAACACAAGAACGGAAACCAGGGTTGCGCAAACACCCGCGAACAACAGCGTCATCTTCCAGGGAGCGGTAAGCGCCATGCCCACGATTGTAGCCACTATAAAGGGAACCGCGGTTTGCTTGGTGAATACCGCGGCCGTCAGGAGAACCGCTCCAAAAGCGACTCGAACTGTGATGTGTCTGCTTTTTCTCAGCCCGGCCGGTCGGACCATGAAACAACCCCAAACCACGAGGGCCAGCCATAGGGAGTCCGCCCTTACGAGGTCGTACCACCAGCCGCAGAAAGGATAGGCCGTCGCGGTAATCGCGCACGCTGCCAATCCCGCGCACAAGGCCAAAGGTTTAAGCCGTTCATCTTCGTAACCGTCCGCAGATGACCGCACCCACAGAACCCCCAAAACACACGCAGCGCTGAAAGAAACCACTGACACCATACGACCCAAGAAGTAACCCAGCCCGAAAATCCTTCCCAGAAAAGCCAATACGGCCGGGTAAAGAGGCGTATAAAGAAAACTTACGAATTCCACCGATGGTTCCGCGTAGACAGGGCGCCCATCCATGATGCGAAGAGCGTGAACGAGCGTGCCTCCTTCCATCCATTCCAGGTCCAGCGGATAGGTCATGCGCAGAAAAAACACCTGGTAAAGCTTCACAAGGGCTGCGAGCGAAAGGATAAAAAACGGAAGGTAGGGAAGATATGGACGAAGCGCTTCTACGCTGAGCACATCTTTACGGATCCGGAAACGGACTCCGGTTTTCCGTAAAGCTTTATTTTGCTCAGGGTTTTCGAAATGGGCGGATTTCTGAGTCATGACGGTCGTATTTCACATACAGGTTTCATACGAAGCGGTTTTCACCCGGCCGGTTATTGATTCAATTTGCTACGGCAAAATTCGCGCGTCAAAGGCAAAATGACGGGCACTGATGTCTCCTGCGCTGATCTCGAAACGCACGGTTTTCTTTTTGCCTTTCCACTTTTCGGTCGGAAGTACGCGCGGTCCGCTCCAACCGGTATTAGAGTGCTTGATATTCGTGAGCCGGTGATCATCGATCAAAACCTGCATTTGTACAACACCGGCGCCGCCGGCCGAGGATTGCAAAAGTCCCCATTCCAGGGACAGACCTTCCCCGATCAGGGTGTCCGGGTATTCAATAACCAAGACTCCTCCGGGGTGGGGATGTGCCCACAGTCCCCGCCGGTTTTTGAGTCCCCACTCCTCGGAAACGGGGCCTACATACTGGTAACTCTTGGTTCCGCACAGAAACCGCCCGTCCACAAAGAACCTGCAACGCTTGCGTGACCCGTCATCATGCCGGATGTAAACCTCGGCTCGGTCCAGATCCCATGTCAGTGAACGTCCGTCCTTCGGGATTTCGGGCGAGCGCATCCACTTGATCAAAAAAAGGACCGGAATGGACAGAAGCAGAACTGTTCCCGCGACTACAAGCTTGCGGTGGTATTTTCTTTCAATGGTCTCTAGTTTTTTCCACCCTGCAAGAGCGCGAACGTTCTTCCTCCGCACGAGAACAATGGACGCGCACAAAAGCAGGCTCAGGAAAGTAATGAGCTTGGAAAACACACCCAACATACCCCGGCTGTATGAAAAAACCACTTCACCGTCGCTCACCTGCACTTTCATCAATCCGGGAACATTGGGCGCCAACTCGTCATAAGGTGAGATCTTCAAGCGCTTACCCCCCTGCATCGCTCTCCAGTTTGCAAAGTGTGCAGTGTGCAGCACAAGGGGAGTTCCGGGTTCCACACCGCTTACCCTGAGCCGGATCTCCTCATCGGAAAACCTTACGGTCTCCACTGTGCCCGGTCCAAGCAATGTGGCATGTTCCCCACGGTAACCCGGAAATTCATAGAGGGTCAACGGGCCGCTCCTCGCCAGGGGAGGACTGTCGATCATCGTGTAGGGAAGGCGCTTAACCGCGATGATATATTTAACGTTCAACACCTCGAAGTCTTTTGCTGTACGCGGCACCTGTGAAGGAGATGGGTTTGCAAGATACTTGAACGTCTCCGAAGGTATGAAAGAACATTTTACTTGCGGCAGACCGCTCATCACCGGGCCGGCGGCCAGGGAGTGATCATTGAAATCAGTCCAATACGCGACCCTGAAAAACGGCCTCTTGCCTGAACTATTCGAATCATCAGTGCCTCTCGCTTTTTCCCTGACTTCGATTTCCTTCAAAAGACGTTCGAGATCTTCTGTAGATCCGGCTCTTGTCTTCCTGGTCTGAATATCGGAAACCGGCGCAAATCGTTCGCTCCAAAGAGCCATCAGAAGCGGTATGGTCAAAGGCGCCAGAACAAGGCACGGCACAGCTTGCCGGAGCCTCAATTTCAAGAGGCCTGAAAGGGTTTCATCGGTTTCGCGGACCGGTCGACTTTTCGGCATGCGTAAAAGCGGCGGACTCTCCTCTCCGTCTTTTCCTGGACCGATTCCAATGAAAAGTCGCTGCACAAGCGCTCCGCCTGCAAGAAACAGCAGCATCTTGATGAATATCACGAAACGCTGAAACTGCATGTGTCGTATAGGTCCCAGCCAGTTCTCCACGCCTGTTCCCCCATACACAGTTAGTGAAGCCGCGGTTACCAAGATGGCTGCAAGCGCGGCCAGAAAAACTCCTGCCGGTCGGCGGTCCGCTACCCACGCAATTAATCCCAGAGTTCCGGTGACAAGGGCCCACGGCCATGCTCCCTCGTAAAACCCTCCACTCACAAAGGCTCGGGCCGCTTCCGGAAGAGGCTTCCATAAATTGCTCACACTGGCTGAAAAATCCGAGGCCAGCATGAGATACGGCAAAAACCAAAACGCGGCCAACCCCGCGCCCAGAGCCGCCCCGGCGAATCCCTTGAACCATAAACCCGGTTTGTTGTGCCGAAAATGCATGTAAAAAGCATAAACAGGAACTGCTATAAACAAGAAAATGAGCGAAATCGGATGCGACAGCAATGCAAACATCACCATCAAGCTGTAAGAAACCATCCCCTTCAGTCCATCTTTCAGGTTTATCAAACGCTCAAGGGCCAACAGGCTGAACGTCACTCCCACCGCGAGAGGCCAAACGCCGTAGTAAATGGTGAAGATGAACCCTCCTTCCCGAAATCCTCCCATATCCGTCATCACGAACAATCCGAAAAGCAGCCCTGCAACCGGACCATACAATTTTCTTCCGATGTAGTAGGGTGCCAGATGCAGAAAAAGCAAAACCCCCAAAAACGCTATAGCGTAGGTTGCTTCCCATGAAAGACTTTTGAACGTCGCATACCTGATCAATGAGACCCACAATTCGCCCAGGATCGGATAGAGTTGTCCAGCTGGATAACCGGCCCCGGAAAACATGGACCACCCCATCAGCCTGCCGGAGGGAATCATGTGTTCAGCGGTTATGTATGCTTTATACTGATGCACCGTGTGATCCCCGCTCAAGGGCATGAAACCTTGAAGCAGTGGATGGTACAATACCAGGGTCAAACCTATCAGCACCAGCGGACCGGCGCTTTCTTTCAAAACCTTGTTCCAGTCCAGCCCCGCATTCACCGAATAGATTTCCCCCAAAGGAAACGGGTACTTCAAAACCGGCCGTATCCGTTCCCCCAAAACGCGCAATCCCAACAATCCAAGGGCGAGTGCACCTATTTGAAGAACGTAGTTGCGGGTCCAAGCGATGACAATGACAGCAAAAACCATTGCCGCCAAACCGGCGAAAGACTCAGTGAAATGCAATTTTCCCAAGGTCGGCCCATCAACCTTGTTTATTACCGATCTCGTTTTTACGTCTGACTCGTCGTTTTTATCCGAACTCACATCATCGTTTTTTTCGTTTTCATCCACGGATCTTTCCGTGTTTTTCTTTTCTTCTTTTGTGTTCTTTTTTTCCTCTTTTTTTCCGTTCTTTGCCATGTGTATTACATCCGTATCACTTTCCAGGCCGCCCTGGCTTTTCTTTTCAGCTCATCGAATGAACGGAGTTCGGTCAAGCGCTTCAATATATAGCCGGGTCTCAGGTAGAACCCTTGGTATGCCTTTTTTATCAGGTTCTGCAATTCTTGAGTGGTCATGTTTTCTTCCCAGAACGGCGGCACGAAATCTTTTGTGGGGTTTCGAGCGAATTCTTTCCAGTGATCTCTTGAAAACACTTTTTCTCTCAAACCGTCCAGGTAAAGCGGTGTGCCCGGAAATGGCGTCAAAATCGTGATGTGAACATAATCAGCATCAAGAGATTTCGCGAACCGTATTGTTTCCAAGGCTTCTTCACGTGTCTCCGTGGGATTTCCGATCATGAAATACGCAAGGGTTGATATTCCTACACGCCGCGTCTCCCGGACCACCCGAACGGCCCGATCCAGGGATATGGATTTTTTGAGCACCCGCAAAACACGGTCCGTGCCCGCCTCTATGCCATAGTGAATCCGGGCGCATCCCGCCTTGCGCATCAGCTTCAACAGGTCCTTGTCCACAGTGTTGATGTGCGCCCTCACATCCCAGACAATCTTAAGTTTCCTCCTCAGGATCTCTTCGCAAACAGCCACCACCCGTTCTCCTTGCACCGTGAAGGTATCATCGTATACCAGTATCTCCTTTATCCCCAGGTCTTTGCAAGCTTGCATCTCCTCCACAACTCTGTGAGCGCTTACAGCGCGGAACTTTTTTCCCATTGCCGGCCTGTGGCAGAAAGTGCATCGGAACGGACAACCCCTGCTCGTAAACATGGTTGTAACGGGTCCCCGAACAGCGAGGAGGGAATTGTAGTCTTGTACCGGAACAAGATGTCTTGCGGGAAACGGAATTTCATCCAGGTTTTCTATGAATGCAGGCTCCTTACCCTTGTATATCTTCCCATTTCGCCAAACATACAACCCCGGGACTTCTGCCAGGTCATCCGGAAAAACTTTCTTTCTTCCTTTCTTCTTCCTCCCTCCCCGGTTTTCCTTGTCCAAGATATCGGCAAGCTGCAACAGGCTGTATTCGGCCTCTCCCTGTATCACGTAATCCACGTGTTCCAATTTCGCTGTTTCTTCCGGGTAAACAGCTGCATGCGGCCCCCCTACCACCACCTCCACACCTTCCACTGCTTCCTTGATTCTCCCGGCAGCTTCCACCACATCCACCAGGGTCAGCGTCATAGCTGTCAAGCCGACCAGTTCTGGATTTCCGGCTCTCACCTCTGCGGCCAGAGAATCATGTCCCACATGGGAGGCCTGACAATCAAGAACCTCCACCTCGTGTCTCCCGCTTTCCTCCAAACACGCAGCCAGAAATAGAATCCCAAGAGGTGGATTGCACCCACGTTCCTCGTCAATGATTTCCGGATTGTTTCCCGCTATCGTGTATTCAGCGGGTGGATTCACTAGCAAAATTCTCATTCCGATAAAATGCTCCCGGACCCTTAACCGGTTACAAAAGAGAGCAAAAACCTTCAGGGTCACATTTGCCGTTCAACCCGTTTTTTCCCCGACCCGGGGGAATCAGCCTAGTATATACCAACAGACGAAAGAAAATACACCCGCATACGTTTCCGCGCATGGGATCTGAAGAATCAAGGTTTTTTCCTGCGACGACGGCGGCGGATTCCCAACCAGAGTTCTTTTACTTCGGGTGTTTTGAGCAGCGCGCATACACCGATGTAGAGCACCCCCGCAACTGCAAAACAGGCCAGAAGTACCACTTGGTTTCTTGAATCACCGAGTCCTTTTTCCCAGTTGCCGTACGCGGCGATGAAATATACACCCGCACCCATGACAAGAGAGGCCGCTCCCTGCTTGAGAGCGGAAACGAAGACCTTTCTCCAGCCGAGACGACCCATTCGTTTTCGGAATACAAAGGCCAAAACGGCCAGGTTCACGATCGAGGAAGCGGAAACGCCTAACGCAAGTCCCACGTGTCCCAAGGGTTTCATCAATGCGAGCCCGACACCTACGTAGACCACCAATCCGGCTGCAGCGGCCTTGACGGGAGTTTTGCTGTCATCCAGTGCGTAATATGCCGGAACCAACTGCCGGATCGCTGCCGCGGCCCACAAGCCTATGGAAAAAGCAGCCAATGCTTTGTACGTGGCGACGGTCATTTCGTAGTCGAAACGGCCGCGCTGAAAAAACGCAGCCACGATCGGCTCTCCAAGAACCACCAGACCCACCATTGAGGGGATAACGATAAACATGGTGAGTCTGAGCGTGTTTCCAAGGGTTTCCTTCATTTTTCCAAGATCACCCGACATCACGTGAACCGAAAACGTCGGAGCCGCGGCCGTGGCTACAGCTACAGCAAATACCCCCATGGGAAACTCTATCAACCTCTGAGCGTAGTAAAGGTACGTAACAGCTCCATGACCCAAGAAGGATGCCAGTAATTTGGCCAGTAAAACGTTGAGTTGGTAAAGGGCCAGGCCGAACACGGCCGGACCCATGAGCCTGGTTACTTTTTTGACCCCGGGATGGGAAGGATCCCATTTCAACTTGGGGAGATATCCGAAACGAGCCATGAACGGCAGATGAATCAGCAATTGCCCCAAGCCGCCCACCAACACTCCGATTCCCAGAGAATAAAAAGCAGGCAGTCCAAAGCGCTTGAATAAAGGGGTCAGCGCGAGAATGCAGACGATCATTCCAAAATTGAAAAACACCGGCGATCCGGCCGGGCCGGCGAAGTGGCCGACCGTGTTTAATACTCCCATGGCCAGGGCGGCGAGAGATACGAAAAAGATGTAGGGGAACACGAGTTGGGTAAGTCTGACCGCTGCTGCGAACTTCTCTGGGTCCTCCGTGTAACCCCACGCGAAAAGACGCACGAGCAAAGGCGCCGCGATGACTCCCAGGACGGAAAACACCAGCAATATGACACACAAGGTGGTAAAGGCTGCATTCACGAACCTTTTGGCTTCTTCCGAGGTTCTGTGGCGGTGATAATCGGTAAAGGTCGGAATGAACGCTATGGTAAGCGCTCCTTCCGCCAGGAGCCTTCTGAAAACATTCGGAATCGTAAACGCCACGAAAAATGCGTCTGTAAGACGCTTTGGAAACACGGCTGCGATCACCGCATCCCTGAAAAGACCGAAAAACCTGGAAAGTAGAGTCAGGCTGCCGACAACGCCTGCTGATCTTACAAGACTCTTATTCTCTTCGGTTCCTGCCTTCTGTTCGGTTCCAACCTCGCTCAAGCGGTTTTCCTTTTTTCGACTCCGGAGATCTTCCGGACGTTATCCGAAAGATTAATGTTCAGAGGTGATTTCGGCAAATATTTGCGAATTCTTCTGTGTGGCTGACTCAGCAAAAATTTCGTCAACGGGAAGATCTTGACATCTCAATGCTCATTTGATAGTGGGTTGCGGTTCAGACAGCCAGCTTAAGGAGTAGAGAAGTGGCGAATCACAAGCAAGCAGAAAAACGATACCGTCAGAGCGAAAAGCGACGGGAATTGAACAAAACATACAAAAGCAAGATGCGCACATTGGTAAAAGCAGTGCGGAAAAACGTGGGTGAAAACAATGCGGCGTCCGCGAAGAAAGCCCTTGAACAAGCTATACCCGTCATTGACAAGGTTGCGGGCAAGGGCATCATTCACAAAAACACCGCAGCGCGGATAAAAAGCCGTCTTTCGAACATGGTTGCGAAGATAAGCTGATTTTCGAACACCTGGTTCGGACGTTTCTCGTTATCCAATCGATTCCATCTTTTCCACCCATTTTTAGGTTTTTCCCCGCTCATCTTTCGGTTATCAGATTTGTAGCATCAGTTTTGGATCCTGAAAGGTTCTATTCATTCCCCCCAATCAGGTGTCATGGAAGCCTTATCGTGGTAGTGATTTCCAGAAGGAGTTTTTCCAACAGCACGCCGGCTGAAACCTTTGAGAACTTCATGCTTCTGTCCGCGCGGCATACCGCCCGGTGAGCTCTTCTCAAGCCGTGAGCGGTGCAATCCCGGGCCTGCATTCCAATCTTCCTGGCGACAAAAGGGTGGATTTTCAGGGCGCCGGCGAGATCGGACATCGAGGTCCCCTTCCTCATGGCGTCGAGCGCTGTCCATAAAAGCCTTACTTGGCGTCCGAGCATCACAAGGACCACCTGGGGCGATTCGCCTTCCTGCAAAAGACGGCGCAGCGCATCCAGGGCTGTTTCCTTGTGGCCGGCCCCGAAAGCATCGGTCAGCTCGAAAATTATTACCTGTCGCAGATCGGGCACGACAGCGCGGACATGTTCTTCGGTCAACACCTTTTCTTCACCAGCGTAAAGACTTGCCTTTTCAATGGACGCGGACAGCAATCCCAGGTCCCTGCCGACAAGTTCGACCAACATGGCCGAGGCAGCGGGCGAGAGGCTTCGCCCCAGCTTTTCCGATTCATTTTCCACGAATCCGTGCAGTTCCCTCTTTGCAGGTTGATCCAGCTTTAGCACAACGCCGATTTTCTTGATCTTTTTAAACAACTTCAGCCGGCCGTCGAGGTTGTCGGCCACGAGCAAAAGACACGCGTGGTCGGAAAGCTTGTCCACCACTTTTTCGAGGCCGTTCAGCTCATCCGCTTTCCAGCGATGCACATCCTCGACCTCTACCAGGCGGCGTTTGCCCAGCATGGGCATGGTCTGGACCGCGTCGAAAACAACGTCTGAACTTGTTTCGGATGCATTGAACCGATCGTGGTTGAACTCGCTGCCTCTTCCTGAAAGCACGTTTTTTCGCACTCCATTTACCAGCTTTTGTCTCAACCACCTTTCAGTTCCGTAGAAACAATAGATCAGAGCAGCGTCTTCCTTTTGCAGAGAACGCATCACTTCATTGTATGCCGTAAACGCACTGCCGGTTGCCATGGTGGAGCAGTCTAGCTTTCCTTTGTTACAGGTCAAGATATCCGTTTTGGCGATGTGTGATTACATAAGATTTTTCCGCTTGACACATTTATCAATCGGCGCTAAAAACCTGAATAAGTGAACATGTGAACATATGAGCAAGCAGACATATAAAACTCGGCGCAACACGGATCTTGACGCTTTCTGCGATGAAACGGCCGGTCAGGAAGAGGAGCGGGAGCAGGGCCGTTTATTGAATGAGTTGGAAGCACTGGAGTTGGCCGACTTGTTCAAGGCATTGGCAGATCCCACTCGGGTGAGGATCATAGCGGCTTTGTATGAAGGCGAAATGTGCGTGCATGATCTTGCCGAACTTCTGCAAATGAGTCAGTCCTCCATTTCCCACCAGTTGAGACTGCTGCGCTCATTGCACCTGGTGGCCTATCGAAAGGATGGGCGGCACGCGTTTTATCGTTTGGTCGACGATCATGTGAGGGACTTGTTTCGCCGCAGCCGGGAACACCTGGAATGTTGATATGTAACGTCCTCCGGGAATTGCCCGCGAGGTCTCAAAAATAAGGAGAGAATTGTTATGTCGCACAAGATTCACGAAAACCACAATCACACCCACGGAGAAAACTGCGGCCACCCGCGCATCGAGCATGACGGCCACGTGGATTACCTGCATGACGGCTGCCTGCATCACCCCCATGAAGGCCATTACGACGAGCACGTTATCGCCGTGTCGGAAACAAATCCGGCCGAGTGCGCGCCGGTCGACTGCGGCTGCGGCCACGACGGCTGCGGACATCCTCTCGTTCCACACGGCGACCACGTAGACTATTTGATAGACGGCCGTCTTCATCACCCCCACGGAGATCATTGCGATGATCACGGTCCGGTGAAAATCCTGGGCTGAATCGCAAAGATGTAGCGCTCTCCGATCGAAAGACCCTTTACCAGGCCGGTTTGTTCAAGTAACATTCGAAAAATGCTGAATGGATTTGCGATACGGGTGTTCGCGTTCCCACCTCATGAACAGCGAAACGGAAAAGCGCATAACAATATCCCATAGAACGAGGTTGTCATGTCATCGAGAGAGAGTGTTTTTTCCCCAAAGCATGGTTTGAATTTGGTTGCAATGGCCGTACTTTTTTCGGCTATGAGCATAGCTGCTTGTGCGGGGAGGAGTGAAAAAACGCCCACGGACCAAAGCTGTGAGAGCACGGAAGATTGTCCGGAAGGGAGCTTTTGTGATCGGGTGGAACTCGTTTGCAAGGAGCATGTGTGTGTTCCGTCCGAGTCGAGTTGTGAAAATGGGTCAGTCGTCACCTGCAACTCGGAAGGAAGCGGTTTTTTGCCTTCTTATGAATGCCCATCCGGAGTTTGCGTAGAGGGTCAATGTGGTTGCGCATCAGAGCAGGATTGCCGTCCAGGGGAGGAGTGTCTCGAGGACTTGTGCGTTTGTGAATCGGAAGAGTTTTGTTCGGGGAGGTGCTGCCCCCAAGGAGAGGTCTGCACCGCGGCGGAAATATGTGAGGACGGTATTTGCGAACCGGTTTATCAATGCCGGGTTCCCTGCGACGGGGAGATATGCGGAGCTGCAGGGGATTTGTGCTGCGAGGGGGATCTTCCCGTGTGCAACGCCGTGGGGGAATGCGCTCCTCGCTGCGAGGGAGATGGGCAGTTGTGCGGGCCTGATTTCAATGTCTGCTGTGAACCCGGGGAATACTGTGTGTTCGGCGAGTGCAGGAAGCCCGGTGATCCGTGCCAAGGTTTCGCGGATTGCGACTTCGATGAGTATTGCGACTATGGGATCAACCGTTGCATGCCGGATGATTTTCCCGATGGGTTGGAGTGTTTCCGTGAAATCGATTTTGACCCGTTCCAGGTGGAGGACCTATGGCACTGGGACGGAACCGAGGTGAACGGGGTCGAAGTAAGTCACGTGGCGAATACGCCGGCCGTGGCCGACATGACTGGAAGCGGAACGCCTGAGGTTGCGTTCACCGCGTTCGGAGATGCGGCCGATGGAGTACTCGTAGTAGTGGACGGTGTGGACGGTGCAACCCTGTATGCCAATGATCATAGAAACCTGAGAATTCTGAACCATGTTGCAATAGGCGACATCGACAATGACGGCCGGCTTGAAATCGTCGTGGTTACGAACAACGGCATCGGGGTGGTAGACGACATTGTTTCCTGCCCCGACCCTTCGGCCGATCCCGATGGTTGTTATCTCTGGCATACAACTTTGGACGGGGTCGCATCCAACCAGGCGCCTTTTCTGGCCGACCTGAATGGAAACGGCCGGCCGGAAGTCGTGGTTTTGTACGCGGTTTTCGATGGATTGACCGGTGAATTGCTGGGCGAAGCCCCCGAGGGGCACACGTCCATGCCGGTAGTCGTGGATCTCACCGGGGACTCCATTCCCGAGATTCTGATGGGTGGGTGTGCGTATCACCTCGTGGACGGTCAGACCGAACTGGTTGCGCTGTGGTGCAATGACGAGATTCCCGGTCGTGATACGATTTCCAATAATTTCCGCAATTATGTAGCGGTCGGGGATGTCATGCGCGGCGACAGGGAAGGATTGCCCGAGGTCATCTGGGTGGGCGACGGCGAAGTCTTTTTGCTTGATGAAACCGGCGCCATACTTGACAGGTTTGTTTTGCCAGGAGCTTTCAGGGGAGGACCGCCGGTGGTGGCTGATTTTGACGGAGACGGAAGGGCGGAGTTCGCGGTCGGAGGCCAGTCCTGCTACACCTTGTTCGATATGGACTGCCGAGGCTCGGATGATGCGGACGGACCCGGCTGCATCCGGCCGAGCTTTCCTGCCTGCACCCCGGGCGTGGATTGTGTTGTCGAGCCTTGCTCGGAGGTTGAAAACGGCACGGGCGACGGCATATTGTGGTCCATCGAGATTGTTGAATCGGTTACTCACACGGGTTTTGCGAGCGCGGTGTTTGATTTTCAGGGAAACGGCCGCCACGAGGTTGTCTACGGAGATCACTGCAGGGTTTTTGTTCTTGACGGCCAGACCGGAACGCCCCTTCTTACCCGGTTCGCGAGCCGACGCGCCAACACCGAGATGCCCATCGTGGTGGATGTAAACGGAGACGGCCGCAGCAATCTGCTCATCCAGGCCAACTCGGACATGTTTGAGCGGGATTGCGAGGAGCCTATAGCGAATCGTCCGGATTTCTTCCCCGAGTGTCACGATGACAACCCTCCGGATTATTGCACCGAAGGCGTTCGGGGAGTTTTCGCTCTCGGCGATGTAAACGATCTTTGGGTTCGCACGAGGCCGATATGGAACCAGCATGCATTTTTCGGAAACAACGTTTCGGACGATGGAAAAATGCCGGCCCTACCCCAGCAACCATGGAAGACCCACAACACGTTCCGGGCGAATCGGCAGGGCGACGTGCCGCTCAACGCGCCCGACGTGGTGGTGTCGTCCGCGTTCGCTTCAGCCTGGTCCTGCCCGCCCGACATGAAGATACGGGTCACCGTGAGGAACCTGGGGATGAGTTCGATTTCTCCGGGTCTTCCCGTCACCCTCTACGACGCGGATGACAATTCGGTCTTGGCGGTGGAATACATTCCGACCCCCATTTTGCCGGGAGGCGTGGCCGTGGTGGAACTTTCATTCAACGTGGAGCCATCGATGTTCAACCAGGAAATCAACGTGTTGATAGCTGCAAACGACGACGGCTCAGGCGATCCGGCTGTTTTCGACTGCAATCCCGACACTGCCTACTATTTAATGGAAAGCCTCGTGTGCGAATATTTCACCGTGGAATAGTATCGTGGAACAGGAAAGAGAAACATTAGGGGCGGTTGTTTGATGAAGAGTTGAAAAACCGTTAGAGAGTATCGGTGTTTTTCTGACTCGGGAGTCGATGAGTGGATGATCACTTTGTAGACGAGCGGATGGAGGTGTATACAAGGAGATGAGCTTGGGAGACGCTCACATTCGGTTTTCAATCGTCTTGTTCCGCGGGTTTACGACTCCAATCTGGTCAATATGGCCTCGCTGAATCTTTTTGCACTATTCGGGACAAATTTAAAAAACATGGAAGGTTCGATAAGTTCAAGCTCCATAAGCTTCCAGTCAGTGGATTCATGCAACGCATCGACTCTGGCATACAGAGTGTCGCCGACTTGATCTAAAACAGCTTTTGACCGATCCAGCTCAAACTGCGAAGGCTTATGTTGATTGATCGATCCGCCGTATTCTTCTTGAACTCTGAAATCGCCGGACTTGGGCTTTTTCCTGATTGCATATTGAAAAACACCGTTGAAATAAAAATAGGATATCTCACCATCAAACACGGAATTTTGAAAAGGTTGCAGGAAATAGTTTTCAGCTTCGCCAGCCGGCAAACCGAATAGATGGTCAAGCAAACTTGTTTTTTCATCAAAAACAATTATGTCATGTGAACTTGCTCCCACCAGCGGCTTCAAAATAAATTTGTCTTCTCTGAATTGGAGAATTCTTTCCTTTACAACATCTAGACTTTGCTCTGCCGGAAAAAGACTGGGTACAATCGGCACCCCTGCGTTTTCAAGCTCATGAAGATAGGTCTTGTTTGAGTTCCACCTGACAAGATTCGGGTCATTATATACTTTGCATCCTCCACGTCTGATTTTATCAAGAACCTCCAAGAATTCCGACAATCGGCTTGTATAGTCCCAAGTGGTTCTTATTACGGCTGTTTTGTATTCCGACCAATCCACGTCCGCGTCCCACGGGGTATATTCAAACTCGTATTTTTGATGCTTCTTGAGTTCTTTTAACAAAATAGCTTCATCTTCCACGTAATCTTCCGGATTGTTCGATGTCAGAAGGGATATTTTCATAATGGGCTCATAAATTGCTTGGAAGTTTTATTCGTTAGGATCCTCAGGGATATTGCCTGGTTGTGTGGGCGCGGTGAATCGAAGAACGCCGTAGATGACCGGCATCAGCAGAACTATGGACGCGGCCGCGTAGGTAAACGGCAGCGTAACTTCGTCTCCGTTGATTTGCAGGTCGAAATCGGGACTGTGGCGCGCGGTGAGCCAAGCCAGGATTTGGACTCCATTATAAACGATGTGGCAGGTTATGGGCGGTATAACGGATGAAGAGCGCCACTGCAGCCAGCACAGCACGATGGAAAGAGCGAATATGGGCGCCATGTTTGCAGGTTCGATGTGAATGACAGCGAAAACAAACGAGATTATGATCGCCGCGGGCCAGAATCCTTTTCTTGATCCTGAGGGAGTTACGGATGTCATTCCATTCATGGCGAAGCCGCGGAAAAAGAGTTCCTCCGCTATGGGAGCGGCGAGGACTACGGCCAGGGAAATGAGCGCCAGAGCGTGCGGCCCCGGATCCTGGTTTTCAAGTTGCAGGATGAGATTGGTTCCCAGCTTGGGCATGAACCGGGAGCAAAGTTGTTGCAGCCAGACAGCGGGCATGAGCATGAAAAGGCCGGCGGATCCTCCCAGGAGAAAGAGTTTCCATCCGTGGGCCGCCGGCCATTTCCATGAAACCGCGTTTCGTATATCAAGCTTGCTTCGACGGGCCGCAAGCAGGGCGACCGGAATCCATATCAGACTTCCCACAAGGGCTTCAATTCCCATCCAGTCGGGAGTCGGGGTTTCCCCAGGCGCATCGCCCCTGATTCCGTGCAGAAGAAGGCTTACAAGGAGAGCCGAGATCCATGCAGCTACGGTGAGAAGGGTGAATAATCCGACGCCGGGGTAAGATTTGTCTTTGGGATTGAGGGATGAAAACCGCGGCAGTATGCTTTGTCCGTATTCATCAGCTTCGTCTGCAAGGCTGATTGAGTCCTGTTCGGTGGACTCTTTGGCATGATTCTCCTGTTCCGGTTCGTCGTTTTTCAAACCTGTTTCAGAAACGGGCGGCTCTTTGGATGTTGTGTTACTGCTCATATCGATTCTGTTTTTTCTCTTTCAACGGTTTGCGAATCAAGATGAATTGAAGATCCAAACCATCGGGCCACTCTGAAAATTTCAGAATCGGTTTTTTTGCGGTTCCTTTCAGCAATAAAATCGATCCGCTAAGAAAATCCATTTTTGTATGATCATCATCGACGTAAACTTCCCCGTCGTTTTCATCCGGGTCCGAATTTCTGTTGTGAGGGCTGCTTATCGACGATTCCTCGTCCGCGTCATCTAGAGACTCTTCGGCTGGAATGACTGAAGCGGCTTCGGATCTTTCGTAGTCGGAATTCTCGAACGATATGGACGCTGGAGTGGATGTTTCACCATGGGAGACAATCCATATTTCTATAACGTCGTCTCCCGGAGCTTTTGCCGGCATGGGAAGCTCCAGCAAGGAACCGTTCGGAGGTTTGCAAGGGGTGCCGGTTTTGCATTCCGACGGCCATATAAGGGCGAAATGCTTTCGGGACATTATTCTCCAGCCTGGCAAATATGATCCGACTGCATCGTTTGAAACGAGAGCTGCCAGGCAAGCCGCGGTGACCAGGGGGTCGGTGTCGATTTTTATTTGCAATTTAATTCTGTCTATTGCCGCTGCGGTACCGATTTTTCCAAGCGTTTTTATGATTTCCGCGCGCAAAATCGCCTGGGTGGATGGGCTGTCGAGTATTTTCAAGAGGGGTTTTATTCCACGGGGATCCGCTATTCTTCCGATCGCCCTGACCCCTTCAAGCGCAGCTCCCGGAATATGGATTGCTTGAAGTAGCAACTCCATGGATCCGGAACATTTCAGTGATCCCAGAAGCTCCAGGATCTCTCTTTGCTGTTGGATCCCGGAAGCGTGATTGAAAAGGAATAAGAGATGTTCCACTGCTGTGTTACGGCCGGCCCGGGCCAGGGCGAACGCGCCGGAATTGATCATTTCCAGCGGTAAATCGGATCGCTCCAATAGTTTTTCAACGTGATCATACGCGCTTTCAACACCGAGCCGGGCTGCAAGAATCGCAGCCCTGTGGCGGACTTCCACGTCAGGGTCCTCGTTCATCAACCGGATGAACTTGGTTTCGTATTTCGCATCAGGTTCTTCCGAAAGAAGAGTGCGGGTTGCGATTCGACGCTCTTCCGGATCATCGGAAGCGAGTTTTCTCCCGAGATCCTTTTTGGTCCGTTCTGTTTTTGCAGCGGCAGGGTGTCTGAGCATCCGTCTTTTCTTGGCCTCGATATGGCCCAGCAGCCTGGATGCTGTTTTTGCGGCTTCTCTTGAATTGTCTATATCCAGCGGGTTTCTCTCCTGGGGATCTTCCAAAAGGTTGTACAATTCAGTGGTTGACCGAACGGTATCACGGATGAGCTTGTATGGGCCGGCCGCGGCCATTTCCAGGTTTTTGCCCGGTATCGCCAAACGTGCAAACGCGGGCGGCATTCCTGTTTCGGGTGCATCCCCCATGAATGGAGTCAGATCCGTTCCTTCCATTGTTGCCGGCAACGGAAGATCCACGAGTGACAGCATGGTGGGCGCGAGAGCGGTCAAGTCGACCGGGGCGGATATCACTCTTTCCGGGACTCCACCGCCTGCTATAAGAAAAGGAACTCTGATTTGCTCATCGTAGAGCGATGTGCCGTGTGTGGATGTTCCGTGTTCTCCGAACGCTTCTCCATGATCGGCCGTCAGAACGAAGATGGTATTTTCCGTGTTTTCTTTCAATGCATCGTAGAGCCGGCCCACTTGAGCGTCCACATACGCTATTTCACTTTCATAGCGGTCGACATCCGAGTTGCCGGGCGGTCCGAATCCTTCCCGTCGCACGTACGGGTGATGAGGGTCGAAAAAGTGCAGCCAGAGAAAAAACTTCGGTTTCTCTTCTTTTGTATTGTTCTTTTTATTTTCCCCGCCCGTTGTGTCGCTCTTGTCTTCGATGATGTTCCATTCCTGCAGCACCGCCAGGGCCGCGTCCACTCGCTCTGCTGCATCGTCTTCCACATCGGTTTTATGATACTGAACCACGTAATGCCCGAAACCAAGCCTGGTTCTTTCGTAATCCAGAAAAAACTTGTGATCCAAAAAGAATATGGCGGGAGGATAGAAAGCCGCTGTTTTATATGTGAACCGGTGCATCACTTCGGGAATGGTGACCCTTCTTCCTTCCCTGCGCACTCTTTGCGGCGAAAGGAGATAACTGCCCGTCATGAGGCTGGCTATTGCGTATGATGTCTGAGGGATAGGCGTATAAGCCCGTTCAAAACGTGTGCCTCCTGCGAAAATCCTGTCGATGTTGGGTGTAATGGATTTTCGTGAACCGTAGAGGCCCACCCTGTCACTACGGAGCGCGTCAACGGTTATGAAAACAATATTTCTTCCAGGGAGGCGGATTCCGGGCGCGAGCGGTGGAGGAATGTCTTCAACCGCTTGGGCCTTTATTTTATCAGGTTCCGGGAGCGCCCTGATTTTTTTCGCGCCCTGGAGGAGTTTTGTTGTAATAACCGTGTTGTTGAAACCCGCTGCTCTGCTTCGGTTGTGCCGGCCGATGTGCAACAATCCCAGGCCGCCTAGAAACAAGACTGTGAAAGCTGCAATGACCGTGTTGATGGGTTTTGCCACCCCTCCCCAAAACCTGATCGACCGTCTTGTCAACTCAAGATAAGAGCCGTAGACGAACAGCAACGCCGAGATCATGGACCCCATGGCAAGGAGGAGGTGGAAAAAACCATATAGTCCGGGAAGAATTTTCCGGTCCGCTACATGCATGGAGATCGAGATCCCCGCCATGATCGCCAACCCCCCATATATTTGCGCTTTTTTCAATCGGCCTTCAATGAGTCGATGCTTGAACCCTATTATTATGCGGATGGCACCGTATGAAACGGCAAGCAAGGCCGCTGCCAGGGCCGGGATCAAAAACTCTTTCATCGGAATTTCCGACGCCCTTCTGCCTTCGAAAACATTTGCACAGAAGTAGGCAACCGGGAACGTGGTCAAGCCGGTGTAAATCCTTGCGGCCCACTTCGGTTTTTCGACTCTTTTTTCCGTCATCAGGTTTACAAGGGATGAAACAGCTATGGACAGGCCTCCTGCAATGAAACCGAAGATAGCGCCCCACCCCGCGAATATGCCAAGTATCGACGCGGAGTAGAGCAACTTCCAGCCGGCAGACCCCGGGCCAATCATGTTCGTTGCCGCAATCGTGCCGAGTTCGAACAATCCCAGGAGGAACATCGACAGGATACCTAGCAGGATGGAGCCGAAGAGTGTTCTCGTTATTTGATTTCGCCGTTCCGCCACAATGTTGGTTCCGTCACCGCGTTTTAGTTTGTCTTGTCGGATGCATTGGCTTTTATCAATGCTCTTATCAAAGCTCTTATCCTATTACCAGTTTCTGAACCGCGTTCAAGAAAACTGTTGTTTGGGTGCATTCAGCTCGGTTGGACCGCCTGCGGTGTCGATGCAAAGAAGCTTTGATTACAAAAGAGACAACTTTTGGTTCTAGTGGCCGATAACAGGAAAAAACCGCGAACAGACGTCCAAGGGAGTTCTGAACCGGGTTTTTCTCCAATAGGGATGGAGTATCGGAGCATGAACGATTTCGGTCGGCGACCAAATTCAACCAAGAGCGTGCAAGCGGGTTTCAGAGCAGCGGTGAAAACCGTGCGCGATGAATTGTTCGGGCTCATCGGTTTTTTGAAGTTGCAGTACCGCCCGGACGCCGGACAAGTCCGTTGGGCCGCTTTCCTGATAATAGGTCTGATAGTGTTTCAATTGTTCAGGGTGCATCGAGATTCTTCCGTCACAACAAATGGAAACCCGATTCCCGCGGAACTCAAATGTGACAACCATGTTCAGGTCGGGGGTGAAGACGGCCGGGTGATCTGCCTTGACGCAGGAATTGAAGAGTTTGCAGCCGCTGGTTTGCCCCGTTTCTGCGAAGTGGAGCTCGCCCGAAAGACCTTGAGTTCCGGAGACAGGATCTCCTGGCGGCTTCGGAAAAACCGGGACGGTGGATTTCAATGCTCCATTCAACTTTTCAGGATGTCGCCTGCAAAATTAGCTCTGCTGGATGTAGTTCTGGATCTCAACAAAGCTTCCCGGGAAGAACTCGAGTCCATACCCGGCCTGGGACCGAAAACATCGTTGCGCATAGTGAATTTTCGGAACAAGCATGGTCCGTTCAGAGACGTGGCAGGATTGCTGGAGGTCGAAGGAATCGGAAATAAATTTCTCGAAAAAATCCGAAAACGCCTCTACTGCGGCGACCTCTCAAACCCGATGGAGCAGCAGTGATTTCAAAAGATTAAGCGGAAATACACCTTCAAACAGTCGGAAGGTTTTCTATACAGGATCTCCGAATAACAGTTTGTCTCCAACAGTGCTGGAGGAATCACCGGCCCAAATGGTGTGTTCCGGAAAATCGTCGTATGAGGTTTTCTGAAGCAGGATTGACAACCTGGCCTATGAACGGGATCGCTCCGGTGGCATGGTCCCTGATGAAGAATATGAAGTGCCTGTTGGTATTAATTTCGATGATCTTGATGCTGCTGTTTTTATGATTTCGTCTCGTCTTTCATGGCCTTGAGCAGGGGCAACAGTTCGGGCACATCATCCTGGATGACGCTCCATAGGGTGTCGTCGTCGATACCGAGATAGCCGTGTATGAGGCGGTTGCGGGTGGCGACGATCATCCGCCATGGGATTTCAGGATGGGCGCCACGGACTTCATCGGGTATATGGGTGGCGGCTTCGCCGATCAGCTCCAGATTGCGCAGGGTGGCGTCGTAAATCAGTCCGCTTGCCACAAAACCGGCTTGGTCGATTCCGTCGGTGTAGGCTAGCACCTTCTCGATGAAGGCGATCATGTCATCGAGGTAGAAGCGCCATTCGCGCAGGCTTGCATCAGACATTGACCCGCTCCTGTTCGATATAGGGGCGTAACTCCGGCCGCAAAGCCTTTTCGGTGACCAGGTCGACCGGACAGCCGAGCAGGTCCTCAAGAAAGAACTGCACACCGAAATAGCGCTTGGAGGTGGCCGGGCCATCGAAGGCCACCAGCACATCAACGTCGCTGGAGCCCGTCGCCGTGTCTCGGGCGGTGGAGCCGAACAAGGCCAGCCGGGTCACGCCGAAACGGGCTTGTAGCTCCGGCTTGCTGCGGCTCAGCAGTTCCAGGACACGTTGTCTGTTCATCGCTCAATCTCCAACCGGATGAATTCAATTGCGTGGCCTTTGCACCCACGAAACACCGGGCGCACAAGGGCCATTCGAAACTACTCGACAATATAATATCTGCTATGCGGTGCAACTGAAAACTCCAAGTGAAGAATGTGAGCGTGTTTAGCAGCGTGGTGATAATACTGTTCGGGTTCGGAACGCTGAAGGGTTTGCGGAGGTCGTTATTTCTTTTCTTCTGATTCGATCTTTTCCAGGCGGTAACGAAGTGAACGAAAGGAGATTCCCAACAGCTTGGCTGCTTCGGTCCTCACGCCGTCGGCCTTGTCCAGAGCTTGTTCAATTAGGCTTTTTTCAATGTTCCTGATCGTGTCGTCAAGAGACAGGTTGTCTTTCAGGAGGGTTGAAAGCTGAGGTCCGTCCGACACCCCGGTAATGTTGGGGTCGAAAAAATCTTTGGAATCCAGGACATTGGAGATCGAAAGTGTAACCGCTCGTTCCACCATGTTTTCAAGTTGGCGCACGTTTCCGGGAAAAGGGTGGTTTATGAGATTTCTAAGTGCATCGCTTGTAATGCCTTGCAGGCTTTTTCCTGATTGAGCAGCGAAACGGCGTAGGAAATGATCAACAAGGAGTGGAATGTCATCTCGTCTTTGTCTGAGAGGAGGGACCTTTATTTCGATGACGTTTAAGCGGTAAAACAGGTCTTCCCGAAAGCTTCCTCTTTTTACAAGATCAGTAAGGTCTTTGTTGGTCGCGGCCATGACGCGCACGTCCACTGATTCTTCCTCGTCCGCGCCCACGGGTTTGACTTTTCGTTCCTGCAAAACTCGAAGCAGTTTCACTTGCAGCATGGAGTCCAACTCGCTGATTTCATCCAGCAGGATTGAGCCTCCGTCCGCCTCTCTGAAAAGGCCTGTCCTGTTTTTCTCCGCGCCGGTGAAAGCCCCTTTCGTGTGACCGAACAATTCGCTTTCAAGAAGGTTAGGTGGAATGGCTCCGCAGTTGATTGCGTGAAAAGCGTATTCGGCTCGGGGACTGTTGAAATGAATTGCACGGGCTACTAGTTCCTTGCCGGTTCCGGATTCCCCGGAAATGAGAACGTTGGTGCGTGTCGGAGCGACCTTGCGGATGATCTCGAAGACATTCTTTATTGAAGGAGACTTTCCAATGATGTCGTCAAGCTTGTGCTTGTCTTCCAAGCTTTCTCTGAGAGTTTTGTTGTCTTGGGCAAGGTAATGTCGTTCAAGGGCCCTGCTGCAAACAAGAAGGACTTCTTCTACTTTGAATGGTTTTCGGATGTAATCGTACGCGCCGGCTTTCATGGCTTCAATGGCGTTTTCGGGGGTGGCGAATGCTGTAATGACGATGACCTCGGTGTCGGGAGATGAGGAGCGGACTTTTTGAAGAACATCCATTCCGCTCAGTTCCCCCATGTTTAGATCGGTGATCACAAGGTCAAAGTCTTTGTCGCTAAGCAGGTCAAGCGCATCTTCACCGCTTTCAGCAGTTACAACGTCGTGGCCGCCCCGAGTGAGCGCTATGGAAAGAAACTCCCGCATCGACAGTTCATCGTCCACGACAAGAATTTTTCCGCGCGGATTCTGTTCACTGCTGTATTGCATCAGTTAGTTCAGCCTTAAAGAGAGTTAACACACATCGAAGCGCGGCGGAATCAGCAACTTTTTTCGGGTTTCGGATCCACCGGTCGTCTGGGTTCTCCGAGTGGGGCCGCCCAGACGTCGTCGAGGTAGAAAAGAGGAGCTAATTTACAGTAACGCTCCTTGACGTCTCCCTCCAGTAGATCTGCATTCATGGATGCGCCCACGATTTTTCCGAAAAACACGATTTCTTTTCCCCATTTCTTCGTGGAGTCCAGAACGCATTCCAGGTGCGCCTTGCATTCGCCGACCCGGGGAGTCCGGATCTTCATGCTTGGAATGGGAGTCAAGCTGTTGTTTTTGAACCGGTCTATTCCACGTATATTGGGGTCGGACCCGACGATCCAACATGTTGCCAAAAGCCCGTCGGAAGGAATATTGATTACGAATTCTCCTCGTTTCAATATGTTTTTGGCAGTTGCGTGTTCCGTGTTGCAACCGAACATGATGATCGGCGGCGGGCCGAACGCGGCCATCGACACCCAGGATTTGGTGGCTACATTGGGTGAACCGTCTTCTTCGAGGGTGCTTACTAAAATTATCTGGTCGGCCAACGGAGACGGACTCCATTCGTGCTTGTCGGTTGAAAATTCGATTTTCCCGAATTGAGACATTTTTTTACCTATTACCTCTGAAATGGAAAACAGCGATGGGATCTTTTCCTGCTTTGCTAGAACGGTATATCATCGTCCGCGCCGTTGTCCGCGGGAGGAGGCGCGTCAAAATCATCCACCGGAGAAACCGAAGCTTCTCTTTCCTGGTAATCTCTCTTGGCCCCCCCGGGCAGAAACAAGACGTTACTTGCCACGATCTCGGTCGTATACCGCTTGTTGCCTTCCTTGTCTTCCCATGATCTTGTTTGAATACGGCCCTCGACAAATACCTGGCGACCCTTGCTCAGGTACTTGCTCGCGTTTTCGCCTTGTTTTCCCCACACCACCACCCGGTGCCATTCGGTGCGTTCGTTCTTCTCGCCGTCCCGGCCTTTCCATGTTTCTTTTGTCGCCACCCGAAGGTCGCACACCGGCTGTCCTGATGACGTGTAACGCAATTCCGGATCATTTCCCAGATTGCCCAGCAAAATCACTTTATTTACCATTTTCCAACGGTCCTCCAAAGGCTGTTTGGACGCATGACCGGATACTTGCTGCCCCGTTTGACCTCCAGGCATGGTCCAAGATAATTTGGGTTATCGTATCAACGCACTTCAATGTGTCAAGGCTGTCAAATGTCCTTAGCTTTCTGGTGTCAGTCCCTTACACATCGGACATAACCGCCGTTTCTCTTGTTGAAATTATCCCGGTAAAGATCCATGCGGTTGAAGCTGATGATCCTGGTCTTGGATGTGTTGGGGTTTTCCTCTGTAGCGGTCCAAAAGCGCGAGTGATTGCCGAAATGGGGGAATGAGCCTGTACCATCCCTATGGCCGCCGGGTAAGGCGGTGAATCCACTGCGATCGTTCTGTGTCAGGTCGTTTCCGACTACACCTTCATTTGGATTGAAACTCCACAAAACAGCGGCCGAGAGTGATTTTGCAATCTTGTTTTCAGTCGTTGTTTCGTCGTAGTTGTAGCCGTTTGCAACGAGGTGATCTTCCATCGCTGTCCATTCCTCATCGCTCGGAAGATGCCAGCCATCGGGACATACACCCTGCACGCCGCTCGGCGAAGAATTGCTTGAAGAAACTCCGTTCATTGCAGCGGCCCAGGTATACAAAACTCCGAAGATTTCACCCTCTCCGTCGATGTTGTTTTTGTAATAGGAATAGGCCTTTGCGGTGACATCGAGCGCTTCCCACTCTGCAGGTTCGACCACATGTGTTATGGGTGTTCCGTCCGCAAAGCGTACAGCCCTCATGTTTTCCGCCATCCAGCACTGGGTGCCTATCTGAACTGTCCGGTACTCATTTGAGTCAATGTCGGTGACCACGGGTTCGTCGGCACAGGGTGACCCCTGTTCGACCACGCATGCCCCCGCAATACACAGGTGGCCCGCTGCGCAGCCGCCGGTTGAGTCGCATTGGCAAATGCAAATGCCATCCCTGCAAATCCAGGAGGTTTCGCAGGTCACCGCAGGATCTCCCTCGCATGTTCCTCCCTCGTTAATATTTTCCATGGAACACGAGAGGTCCGTCGGGTCACAGGTGTTCATTCTACAATCGGTGTCGTTACTGGAACCACACGGAACGCTATCCGGGTCTACCTGACACAAACCCTCTATGCAATCCAATACTCCGGTGCAGGGATCGCCGTCATCATGCGGCTCACAGTCTGCAACCGTACTGCAGGTGATACAATCAGGGATGAGGGTGCTTTCGCAGACACCAGCTTCACATATGCTCTCCGTACAAGGATCGCCGTCATCACATGGCACACCGTCCAGGTCCTCGATGACGCACTTTCCTGTCGAGCATACACCGGTTTGGCACTGCCCTAACTCTCCCAGCATATCGTCGCAATCTGCATCGATTTCACATTCATCTGTTTCGCCGTTCGGAAGCTCTACCTCTTTCTTGTCCTCGCCACACGACAGTGCCGCTGCAAACGCGAGAATTAATGAAGCAAGTACTGCTGCCGATGTCTTTGCAAATCTCATTTTTCCTCCGATCTTTGTGATTGAAAACGAGATCCTTCTACATAAATAAGAATCTTTTGGGAAGGAATTGTTGACTCTGAGAGTAAAAACCGGGAAATTTTCAAAACAATTCTTAACAACGCTCGTGGATGAATGCAGTAAAAGCGCTTCATCTACGTGCTGGATGAAAGGGAGATAGGAAAATGATCACTCGCAAAAAGAAAGCAGGGAAATTGATCGGGGTTTTGTCGGCGGTTCTAGTGGTGGGAGTTGGGTTTATTGGATGTGACAAGAAAGATGAAGGGGATAAGAAGGATTCCGTGACATGGCCTGAAAAGCCGGCTGATGGCGCTCCGGTGGCCATGGTTTTTCTGGAAATGAAAGGTGAGGGTGAAGACATGCATGCGTCCGTGAGGTTTTTCAACTTTTCCGACAAAGGTATAAAACGTATCAGCATGACCTTGGATTACTTGGGCGAGGGGGACAAGAAACTAAAGGATTTTCCCTGGTCGCAGATGTTTCCGCGCAATCTTGAGGCCAAGGGTCACTTCAAGTCCAACGTAGGGGCGTTTTTGCCTGAAGGTACGAAGAAGGTGAATGCACGGATGAGGGAGGTGGAGTTCGAAGACGGTACAAAGTGGACGGCTGAAGAGTAGAGTTCGCCGGGTAAACGCGTTCGACTTTGTCTGCATGTTCGGGGTTTTTGTTCGCCAAAAAAGGTGGGAAACAAGGAAGAAAGGATTTTTCATCTTTTTTTGCTGTAAGCTTTCTTTGGCCGGGGGCGTTCCATCGGGTGACGGGATGTAGAAAGATTTTTGTCGCAGATATCAAGGAGTAGGCGATCATGAAAATAGAGATGTTGATGAAGAAGGTTTGTTTTGCTGTGTTGGGGGTAGGTTCCAGCTTCGTGATAGCCGCGTGCTACGGCGCTCACATGTGCCTGGAAGGGCGGACTCCGCCCGTGTCGGAGAGACAGCCGCAACCCATGTATGGAGAGCAATACGATAGTGGTGAAGGCGCGGCGATGCATGTTGCTGGTGGTGAAGATGGCGAGGGGGTTTTGGAAATAGCGGTTGACAGGTATTTTGAAGAAGGTGCGGATTTCGAAGGGGATGAAAACTCCATCTAAGCGGGGCAACCCGTTATTTCTGAAAGTCAGCGGGGTTCGATTCGGCCCAGGCCGCGGGTTGTTGATGCCACAGCTCCGGTCAGTTCTTCTTTTTTCTCTGCGTCAATGGTTATGTCCAGAACCACACCGTGGGTGGTGAAACTCTCGTTTGTTTTTTTTGCGTCCAGTTTTTCCAGGATCGCGTACAACGCGCCCACTCCTGTGAACGGAACGCTTATGCTGAGGTTGATCTCGCATTTCAGGGGAATTATCTCGGTCGTCCGAAGGCACTCGGCTGCAGCGCCTCCGTAGGCGCGCACAAGCCCGCCCGCGCCAAGCTTGATTCCACCGAAATATCTCGTCACCACAACGACAACGTTGTCCAGTGACCGGCCTTCGATTGCGTTTAATATCGGGCGGCCCGCGGTTCCGCCGGGTTCGCCGTCGTCGTAGAATCGATACTCATCTCCTATTTTGTATGCCCAGCAATTATGAGTAGCATCGGGTTTGGAGAGGTCACTAATCAGCGAGAGGGCTTCTTCAACCGTGGCGACGGGGGTCGCGGTTGCAATGAACCTGCTCTTTTTTATGATGGTTTCGTAAACATTGGGACGGGTAAGTGTGTACATGATTCGGCTCGGCCGCGTGGGTTTATTCGATCACGACCAGCACGTCGTCCTTGTCCACCGAATCTCCGGAGGACGCGTGGATGGATTTTACAACGCCCTTTATGGGAGCGGGCAATGCATTTTGCATCTTCATGGCTTCCAACACCACCACTGTTTCGCCCATCTTCACCGCATCTCCCAAGGCTTTTTCAATGCTGACGACCATGCCGGGCATCGGAGCTGTAACCGCGCCTTGGCCCGCTTGAACAATCTTTTCTTTCGGCTTATCGCCTTCTGTTGCGCCGCTTGCAGTGGATCCGGGGGAGCTCGACTCGGTTTTCGAGATGTTTCGAGCTATCGGAGGTTTTGTGGCAGTGCGGGTGATGCGTCTTGTTACCGGTTTGCCCCCTTCTTCTTCGACTTCCACCTTGAAATATTCACCGCGCACAAACACGTTGAAGGATCGGATCGCTTCGCCTTTTTCGGGAACACCGCTCGCTCCAGGCTTGTCCACCATCAGGCCGGCTCGCGCCTTGGCAACGCATTCTTCCTCGGTTAAAGCTTGTTCCAGCGTCTTGCTCTTTGTTTCGGCAGGGGGCTCTTCCAGCCCGTATTTCCAACGGAGGAAACGTTTTCCGGTAAGAGGGTAGAGCGCGCATATCAAGACATCGTCGATATCTTTTGCCAGCCCCTCGGTGTCCCGCTTTACCGCGTCGAGTTCGGGTTCCAGTACTTTGCCCGGCCTTTCGGTTATGGGTTTGTCTCCTCTCGGATAATTTTTCAGCGCCTTTTTCTGAACTTCAGGGTTTATCGGCACGGTTGTCCGGCCGTACAGCCCGTAGCAAAGATCTTTCACCTGGTCGGTAAACATCTTGTACTGGCCCGGTTCGTCGTCGAAAAGCACGTTGTTGACGGTCTGGATGCCTACAATCTGGCTCGTGGGCGTGACGAGTGGAACTTGCCCGAGGTCTTTTCGCACAGTGGGCAGCGCTTCGAAAACCTCGTCCAGCCGGTTCAGGGCTTTCATTCCCTTGAGCTGATTGACCAGGTTGGAGAGCATTCCTCCCGGGGTCTGGTGCAGCAAGACATTGATGTCTATCACCGAAACCTTTGTGTCGTCTAAAAGGTGTTTGTACTTGGGGATAACCTGTTTTTCGAGGTATGCGTCGATTTCCGCAAGCAGGTTGATGTCGAATCCGGTGTCCCGATCCGTGCCCAGCAGTGACATTACAAGGGGTTCAATTGCCGGATGTGATGTTCTGAACGCATACGGCGCCATGCAAGTGTCGACGATATCCACACCGGCTTCCACGGCCTTGAGTTGCGCGAGTTGAGCCATGCCCGAGGTGAAGTGGCTGTGAAGATGGATTGGAACGTCCACCGCTTTTTTAAGGGCCGAAACGAGTTCAAACGCGTCGTACGGGGCTATCAGGCCGGCCATGTCCTTGATGCAGATGGAATCCGCGCCCATATCGGCGAGGGTTTTCGCCTTGTCCATGTAATATTCCAGGGTATATACCTCTCCGCCCATCCTGGGTTCGGTAAGCGAATAGCAGATGCATCCCTGAAAATGCTTGTCACACTTTTTTATCACCGGCACCACGGTTTCAAAGTTCCGGTAATCGTTCAGAGCATCAAATGTTCTGAAAACATCTATCCCGTTTTGCGCTGCACGGTCTACGAACGCCCGTACAACGTCATCCGGATAATTGCGGTAACCGACGAGATTTTGGCCCCTGAGCAACATGGAAAAAGGCGTCTTTTTCATGTGTTTCTTGAGGGTGCGGATGCGCTCCCATGGATCTTCGTTTATGAAACGATGCATGGTGTCGAACGTGGCTCCACCCCACATTTCCACGGCCCAAAATCCCACTTCATCCATTTTTTCAGCCACGGGGATCATGTCTTCCGTTCGGCCGCGGGTCGCAAAAATGGATTGATGGCCGTCGCGGAAAGTAAGGTCCTCGACCTTTAAGGGGTTTTCGGCTTTCGGTCGATCCTTTTCGTATCTAACCGTGGTTGTTTTTAACTCGTGATGGAGTGTCATTTCGATTGCTTCTCCGTCTTGTTTTCCGGTTATTTTGCGTTACTCAGTCGAGCCCTTTGATTCGCATTCCGGGACGTCCGAAATCAGACCACCGGGCCGCGCTTCGGGATCTCAGCGAGGCCGCGGATTGCATGATCTCTCCACGTCCCGAGGAACTCCAGGTTTTTTTAGGAATGTCTCCAGGTGCCTGGAACATCTCTTCGCATTGGATGTATTCGAAAACGGCCGCGGTGATAGCGGCTGCGATTTTGGGATCCATGAACGGTCCTTTTCTTACATGGGAATGTTGCCGTGCTTCTTAGCAGGCCTGTGCTCTCTCTTGGAGCTCAGTACTTCCAGGGCTTCGGCGAGTCGGCCCCTGGTTTCCCTGGGCAGGATCACGTCGTCGATATAACCCCGCGCTGCGGCTATGTAAGGATTCGAAAACAAGGTTTCGTATTCTTCGATTTTTTCCTGCCTGGTTTTTGCAGGATCATCCGATGTTGTGATTGCCTTGCGGTGGATGATGTTGGCAGCCCCTTCGGCGCCCATGACCGCGATTTCCGCGGATGGCCAGGCAAACGCCATGTCGGCCCCAAGGTCTTTCGAACACATGGCCAGGTAAGATCCGCCGTAGTCTTTCCGGGTGATCAGCAGTAATTTGGGAACCGTGGCTTCAGAATAACACCACAAAAGCTTGGCGCCGTGGCGGATGATTCCCCCCCATTCCTGCTTGCTTCCAGGCAGGTATCCCGGGACGTCCGCTATTGTCAGCATTGGAATATTGAACGCGTCGCAAAAGCGGATGAACCTGGTCGCCTTGTCCGATGCATCTATATCCAGGCAGCCTGCCAGGTACATGGGCTGGTTGGCTATTATGCCGAGAGTTCTTCCGTTCAAGCGTCCGAACCCCACGATCATGTTTTGAGCGTAATACTTGTGAGGTTCGAAAAACTCACCGTCATCCATGATCACCTTGATGACTTTCTTCATGTCATATGTCTGGCGTGGGTTGTCGGGGATAATTGTATCCAACTCGGGGGACTCCCTGTCCGGATCATCAGATGATTCCACCATGGGGGGATCTTCCACGTTGTTTTGAGGAAGATACCCGAGCAGCGTCCTTATGTTTTCAAGGGCGTCCGCATCGTTTTCACAGGCGAAATGA